>JBDRKM010000492.1:0-3657 GCA_043814015.1 Pseudomonadota bacterium | reverse complement strand
CCCCTCCATGCTCGCGACCCTGCTCTCCTTCTTCCGCACCCGGCCCGACAAGCTGATCTTCAGCAAGGAACCGGCCGCCATCCGCCGGGTCTACGAGCGCGGGCGCTGGAGCGTCCTGCTCACCTGCATGTTGGGCTACGGCCTCTTCTACACCTGCCGGATCAACTTCTCGGTGGTGAAGAAGCCCATGCTCGACGAGGGGGTGCTGGACGCCACCCAGATGGGCTTGATCGGCTCGGCCATGCTGGTGGTCTACGCGGTGGGCAAGGCCACCAACGGGTTTCTGGCCGACCGCGCCCACATCGCGCGCTTCATGGCCGCGGGGCTGATGGTCTCGGCCCTGGCCAACCTCCTGTTCGGCTCGGCCTCCTGGTTCTGGGCCTTCGTCGGGCTCTGGGGGCTGTCGGGCTGGTTCCAGTCCATGGGCTCGGCCCCGAGCGTGGTGGCCATCTCCCACTGGTTCTCCAACCGCGAGCGCGGCAGCCGCTACGGGGTCTGGTCCACCTGTCACAGCATCGGCGAGGCCCTGACCTTCCTGCTCACGGCCCGCCTGGTGGGCGGCTTCGGCTGGCGCTGGGGCTTCTGGGGGCCGGGCCTGCTGTGCGTGGTGGGCGCCCTGGTGATGCTGCGCACCCTGCGGGATCGGCCCCCGACCTATGGGCTGCCCCCGGTGGAGGTCTATAAGAACGACCCCACCGGGGTGAAGGTCCAGGGCGGCGGGAAGGCCACCGGCCGCGCCCAGCTGGCGGTGCTGAAGAACCCCTACATCTGGGTGATCGGCCTGGCCTCCGCCAGCATCTACATGGCCCGCTACGGGCTCAACAACTGGGGCGTGCTCTACCTGCAGGAGGCCAAGGGCTACTCCCTGGAGATGGCCGGGCAGGTCATGGGCGCCTACCCCATCGCGGGGCTCTTGGGTGCGGCCTCCTCCGGGCTGATCAGCGATCGCATCTTCGGCGCGCGGCGCAACCTGCCGGCGCTGCTGTTCGGCCTGCTCGAGATCGGCGCGCTCGGCGCCCTCTACCTGGTGCCCGCCGGCCACCCGTGGACCGACAGCGCGGCCCTGGCCTGCTTCGGCTTCGCCATGGGGGGCCTGCTGGTCTTCCTCGGCGGGCTCATGGCGGTGGACCTCGCACCCCAGGGCGCGGCGGGGGCCGCCATGGGGGTGATCGGCCTGTTCTCCTACCTGGGGGCGGCCCTGCAGGACACGGTCAGCGGTGTGCTGCTCGACGCCGGCGCGCTGGCAGGGGGGGCCCACGACTTCTCCGGGGCCCAGGCCTTCTGGCTGGGGGCCTCGGTGCTGTCGCTGATCCTCGCCGCCTGCACCTGGCCGGCGTACCGGAAGACCCGGGGGGCGGCGTAGGGCGGGCTCGGCGGGGCGGCCCTCTTCGCGCTGCCGAGCGCCCGCGGCATCGCTCGCCAGCCGGGATCTCCCCTTCAGGATCTCCGCGCTCTTTGCCCTGCTCCGGCGCCCGCGCGCAGCCAGAACCTTCCGGCCCACCCGCGAGCACTCCGCCGCTGTTTCTTGATACGCAATCCGCACCGGAGGCCCCGCCCATGCTCTATCTCTCCAAGCTCCACGAGACGGTCAGCCGCTTCCCCACGGATTTCTGGAACGACTCCTGCGCCCAGGAGGAGCTGACCTACGCCATCGAGAACGGCGCGGTGGGCGCCACCACCAATCCCACCATCGTGCTGCAGGTGCTCACGCAGGAGCTGCCCCTGTGGCGCGGCCGGATCCAGGCACGCATCGCGGGCGAGGCCTGCGCCTCGGAGCACGCCATCGCCTGGTGGCTGGTGGAGGAGATGGCCAAGGCCGGGGCCGCGCTGCTGCTGCCCATCTTCGAGCGCGAGCGGGGGCTCAAGGGCCGGCTCTCCGCCCAGACCGATCCCACCCTCTTCCGCGACGCGGCCGGGCTCGCGGCCCACGCGGTGCACCTCTCCGGGCTGGCCCCCAACATGCAGGTCAAGATCCCGGTCACGGCCGCGGGGGTGCGGGCCATCGAGGAGGCCACCTTCCAGGGGGTCTCGGTCAACGCCACGGTCTGCTTCACCGTGCCCCAGGCCCTGGCGGTGGGCGCCGCCGTGGAGCGCGGGCTGGCGCGGCGCGCGGAGGCGGGGCTCGATTCCTCAACCATGTCCCCGGTCTGCACCATCATGGTGGGCCGCATGGACGACTGGCTCAAGGTGCTGCGCACGCGGGACGGGCTGGTGTGCGAGCCCGGCCTGCTGGACTGGGCCGGCATCGCCGTCATCAAGAAGGCGTACGCCCTGTTCCAGGCGCGCGGCTACCGCACCCGCCTGCTGGCCGCGGCCTACCGCCACCACATGCACTGGTCCGAGCTCATCGGCGGCGACGTCATCCTGACCATCCCCTACGGCTGGCAGCGGCGCTTCAACGCCAGCGACATCAGCGTGGAGGAGCGCTTCTCGCGCCCCGTGGACCCGGCCATCGTGGCGCGGCTGCGCACCGTGTTCCCGGACTTCGAGCGCGCCTGGGCCGAGGACGGCCTGCGGCCGGCGGAGTTCGACGGCTACGGCGCCACGGCGCGCACCCTGCGCGGCTTCATCCAGAGCACCCACGATCTGCAGGCGGTGGTGCGCGACTTCATGCTGCCCGATCCCGACAAGCGAGGGTGAACGTGCATCCCCACCTCATACAGCCCCCGCTGGGGGGCTTCCGGGCCGGCCTCACCGTGATCACCGAGCTGGGCGATCCCGACGGCGTGGACCTGCGCTTCGCCCTGCTGCGCCTGGCCCCGGGGGAGCGCTTCACCGCCATCGAGCCCGGCCTGGAGACCGCCGCCCTCCTGCTCTCGGGCGATGTGCGCCTGCACCTGGACGGCGCGACCCTGCCCGCGCGGCGCGCCGGCCCCTTCGAGGACGACCCCGTCTGCCTGCATCTGTCGGCCCAGGCCCACCTCGAGGCCATCGCCGCCGAGCAGAGCAGCGAGCTGGCCATCTTCCAGGTGCGCAACCCGGCCCCCTTCCCGCCCATGCTGTTCGACGCCGACACCATGATGGAGCGGGAGGAGCGCGGCCAGGGCCTGTGGGGAGACGCGGCCTGGCGCGTGGTGCGCACCATCTTCGACGACCGCAACCGGCCCGAGGCCAACCTGGTGCTGGGCGAGGTGCTCAACCGCGCCGGGCGCTGGTCCTCCTACCCCCCGCACCACCACCCCCAGCCCGAGCTGTACCACTACCGCTTCGAGCGCGGCGAGGGCTACGGGCACTGCGAGCTGGGCGAGGAGGTGGTCCGGGTGCGCGACGGCGACACCGTGCGCATCCTGGATGAGCGCGACCACCCCCAGGTGGCCGCCCCGGGCTACCGGATGCTCTACCTGTGGGCCATCCGGCACCTGCCGGGCCAGCGCTACCGCGTGCCGGAGTTCACCGCGGAGCACCGCTGGCTGCTGGGCTGATTTTTTCCCGCCTGTCCCAGATCCTGGCGCCGCAGCAGAGCCAGCCAGGCCCGGAGGCGACACAGGTGGCCCGAGATGGTTCATCTCCCCCCCGCGGTGTCGCGTCCGGGGGCACCGAGGCGACACAGGTGGCCCGAGATGGTTCATCTCCCCCCCGCGGTGTCGCGTCCGGGGGCACCGAGGCGACACAGGTGGCCCGAGATGGTTCATCTCCCCCCCGCGGTGTCGCGTCCGG
>JBDRKM010000491.1:0-48639 GCA_043814015.1 Pseudomonadota bacterium | reverse complement strand
CCCCCCCTGCGCGCCGCGGCCCACTCCCGCGGCGCGTGCGCTTCGGGATTCCACCCTCTGGCCTCAAGCCCGCGGACGTCCGACCGAAGGGGGGGCGTCCGCCGCCCCGAGGAGCGCGCATGGCTCCCACACTTCGCTGGCCCGCCTTCATCATCCGCCTTCTGCTGCCCGCGCTGGCGCTGCTCGTGCCGGCGCTGGCCCAGGCCGATCCGCCGCCGGAGATCGGGCTGCGCATCGGGGGTCGCGGGCTGGGGGAGGTCTGGCAGGACGCCAGCCTGATACAGGTCTACCGGTCCAGCCGTTTCACCGGCTCTGGCGTGGTCTCCTATCGTGTCTGGTGCTTCCTGAGCGCGGATCTGGAGGTCGGCTACGAGCGGCAGGGGGGCGTGGTGGTGGACAGCGAGACACTGCGCGAGGGGGTGAACCCGACGAGCTTCGAGCTGATCCCCATCTCGGCCATGGCCGAGGCCTCGCGCCGTCTCGGCGACCTCGATGTGTTCGCCGCCGTGGGCTGCGCCATCACCCCCTACACCGAGACCCGACCGGGGGATACCGTCACCGGCACCAAGTTCGGTGCGGCCTTCCAGCTCGGCGCCCGCCTCGACACGAAGCTGGCGCAGCCGAGCTGGCGCTCCGGTGACGACGCCCGGCTCCAGGCCGTGGAGTTCGAGGTCTTCGTGGGCCGCCGCCAGCACCAGCTGTTCGGCGTGGGGTCCGGCCTCGACCTCTCGGCCTGGCGCTTCGGCGCGGGCCTGCTGGCGAGGTTCTGAGATGTGGGCGTCCTCCCTGGCGCTGCTGGTGCTGGGCGCCGGTGCCGCCCCCGGCGTACCCGACAGGCTCGCTGTGCGTGTCGGAGAGCAAGCCTCCGTACAGACCTTTCGCCAGGCGAGCCCTGGCCTGGTCCACTTCATGGTGCAAGGCTGCGCCACCGACCTGCTGGCGGTCCTCGACGGCCGCGCCGCCGGCGGCATCCAGGAGATCGACGTCGTCGCCGTGGGCGAGCGCACCTGGTACGTCATGGCCAAGCTCGAGGACAAAGGTGACACCCTCTCGCTTGACCTGCACGACGGCCGCCTGGAGCTGCGCGCCGTGCCGCGCGAGGAGGCCGCCGCCGCCCCCGCGGCGCCCATCTCGACCGCCGCCGAGCTGCTCTCGGGCGCGGTGACACGCCGCGCATCGAGCGCCCCGGCGGGGCTGCACTTCCTCTGGGGCGACGCCCTGCTGCCCGGGATCGACCCGGCCGCCTACCAGCCTGACCTGCCTGTCTTCGCGCCCGCCACCGGCCCGGCATCCTGGGGCGAGCTGGACCACCAACGCCAGCTCCTCCTGGAGACCGGATCGCGACGAGTGCGCGCCGAGGCGGCCTACGCCCTGGGCTGGGGCTACCTCAAGCTCGGCTTCCTCCGGGAGGCCCGCTACTACTTCGACCAGCTCCCCGCCTACGCCGACGTGTTCGATCCCCGGGTGATCGCGCTGACGCGCACGCGGATGGCGGTGGTGTCCCAGGACTGGGACGGGGCCCGCGCGCGGCTGGCCGAGGCTGTGGAGGCTGGCGCGACCCCGGAGCAGGTGCTGGAGACCCTGGCGCTGGTCAGCCTGGCCACTTCGGAACCCCCGCCTGAAGCCACGGCCCACGCCCTGCTGGAGTCCTCCAACCGCCCCGAGTGCTGGCTGCTGGCCGCGGAATTGCTGCAGCGGGACGGCCTCTTCGCGGCCAGCCGCCAGGTCCTCGAGGGGCTGGAGGCCCGCCTGCCCTCTGCTCTCGCGCCCGCGGCCGCCCTGCGGCGAGGCGACGCGCTGCTGGTGGCCGGGGAGCTCGACGCTGCGTTGCGCGCCTACCAGGAGGCGCCTGAGGAGGCCGCCTCCATCCGGCGCCTGCAGGTCATGCTCCTGCAGCGTCCAACCACCGCCTGGCCCCAGACCATCCCCGATCTGCGCCGCGCGGCGCTGGGTGACGGGCGCGAGGCGGCCGAGGCCGCCTACCTGCTGGCCCAGGTCCACGGCCTGTTCGGCGAGAACACCAGCGCCATGGCCGACCTCGGTGAGCTCGACCGCCGCTTCCCCGACCTCTTCGCGCGCTCCGACGGGACCGCGCGACAGCTGGCCTTGTACGCCGAGACCGTCCGGCGCCTCGCCGAGCAGCGGCGCTGGGTGGAGACCGCCGCCCTGCACCGCGAGGTGTGGACCAGGACCCTCCTGGCCGCCTCGTCCGACCACCGCCCCCTGCTGACCGTGGCCGACGCCTTCGAGGCCGTCGGCCTCCCGGAGCAGGCCCGCCGCGCCCTGGGCGATGCCTTCTACATCCTCAGCCGCGAGAACGGGGACGATCCCGTGCTGGTGTTCCGGCTCGCGCGCCTGTATGCCGACGCCGGGCGCCACCCCGAAGCCCTGGAGACCCTCGCGTACCTGGAACGCCACCCCCTGCCCGCTTCCTACCGCGGCCAGCGCGCCATGCTCTCCGGCCGCATCCGCCTGTCCCTGGGCCAGGAGGAGGAGGCCAGCCGCGCCTTCGTCGCGGCCGCCCTGCAGCCCGGCACCCGCGATGAGGCCCAGATCGCCCTGGCCCTGATGGACGCCGAGGCGGGCCGCTGCGCCCAGGCCATCCCCTCCCTGCAGCGCCTGCTCATGCCGGACCGCAAGCTCGTCCAGCGAACCGAATCCCTGCCGTACCTGGCCCTGGCGCGCTGCCTGATGGCCGAGGGCCGCGCCAGCGAGGCCGCCGCCGTGGCCCGCGAGGCGGCTGGCCGCATCGACAGCCCGGCGGACGCCCGCGAGGCCAGCTACCTGGCCCACGACCCATCGGCCGCGGACCCCGGCGCCACGATGCACAGGAACGCGCTGCTGGCCGAGCCGGACGTCTGGGCGCGGCTGGGTGCGGAGGACATCGAGGATCACAGGTTCGAACAGGAGATCGCGGAGCGTCGGGCCGGGCGGTGAGGGGGATGTCTTCCCCATCGCTTTCCCCTTCGCTTTCCCATGTTCCTGTCCACCGTCCTCCGTCGCAGCCACGGAGCACCTGGGCGGCCCGATCCCTACCTGGGAGCCGGGGCGCTGAAATTGCAGGTGCGGCGTCCCGACCCCTCGTGCTCCTCGTGCTTCAGATTTTCTCGCCGCCCCCCTAAAGCGCCGCCGCAGTGGTCCGAAGAGGGGCCGAACCCGGACCCTGGAGGCGAGCGTGAGCCAGCTTCTCTTCGACAGCCTGCATCAGGGGCTGCAGCGGGTCCTGGATCTCAGGCAGGCGCAGCACAGCCTGACGGCGGCCAACATCGCGAACGCCGACACCCCAGGGTACAAGGCCAGGGTCATCCCCTTCGACAAAGTGCTCGAGGACGCGGTCCAGGGTGAGGGTGGCATGCTGGGCGCCGATGATGGGCATGCCTCGGGGGCGGGCGCCGATCTCTCCAACGTCAGGATCGAGGAGCTGGAGGCGCCCCCCTGGGCGTTGGACGGCAATTCGGTGGTGGCGGAACGCGAGGCGGCCCGCCTGGCGGAGAACGCCATGCTCTACACGGGGGTGAGCCAGGGCATCACCCGGCGCATGGCGCTGCTGCGCTATGCCGCGTCCGACGGCAAGTGAAGGCTGACAGGAGTCACCGGTGAATCAGGTCCTCGCCCAGCTCCGCACCTTCTACGCGTCGCTCGACGCCCGCCGCCGCCGCCTGCTGTGGGGCGCCCTCGCGCTCACGGCCATCGCAGTGGTGGCGGTGGGCATCTGGGCCTCGGTGGACTCCTACCAGGTGGTCCTCAGCACCGACGACCCCGCGGCGATGGCCGCCGCCACGGCCTCCCTCGAAGATCTCAAGATCCCCTATCGGCTCAGCAGCGATGGCCGCCGGCTGTCGGTCCCCGTGAACCAAAAGGGAAACGCCACGGTGGAGATCGCCAACACCACCGCCGTCGTGGGAGCCGAGCTGCTCGACAACCTCCCGATCGGGACGACGCCCACGCGCGTGAGCCTGGCCCAGCAGCGCGCCCTCGAAGGCGAACTCACCCGCACCATCAGCAGCCTGGATGTGGTCAAGACCTGCCGGGTCCACATCGTGCTGGCCGGCGACGACGTCTTCCTCAAGCACCACAGCGAGGGGAAGGCCGGCGTGGTCCTCACGCTCAAGCCGGGCCGCCACCTCAGCCCGAGCCAGATCTCCGGCATCACCTCCCTCGTGGCCAGCGCGGTCAAGAAGCTGAACCCCGCGGACGTGACCCTGACCGATTCGGAGGGGAACATCCTCACCCAGACGCCCGAGCAGGACAGCCTGACCGCCCAGGCCAGCAGCCTGTCCGAGAAGCGGCGCGCGGAGGAGACCGCCCTGCAGGCGCGGGTCGAGCGCTCCCTGGTCAAGTTCCTCGGCAACGAGGCGCTCTTCGACGTGGCCGTGGCCGTGGAGCTGGACGACACCAGCTCGGATGAGACCAAGACCGCCATCGATCCCTCCAGCGGCGTGCCCATCTCCGAGCAGCTGACCGAGGAGACCAGCAAGGGCGAGCGCTCCGCCGGGGTGGCCGGCTCCGAGTCCAACCTGCCCGAGAAACCGGCGCCCAGCGTCACCGGCAACGAGCGGACCTCGTCCCAGAGCCAGACGAAGTATGAATACACCCGAGTCACCACCCATGTGTCAAAGCCGGCGGGGGCCCTCAAGCGCGTCTCCGCCAGCGTGAACGTGGACGAACCAGCCCTGCTGGCGCTGGTGGCGGCGGGCCAGGGCGAGCGCACCCTGGAGAGCACCCGCGCCGAGCTGGCCTCCTCCATCCAGGCCGCCATGGGCTACGACCAGGCACGCGGTGACACGCTGCAGCTGACCGTGCTGCCCTTCAACGCGGAGGTCGCCCAGGCGGCCGCGGACCTGGCCGAAGCGCCTTTGGACCTCGTGCGCTACCTTCCCTACGCCCTCGCCGCCCTGGTCATGCTGCTGGTGTTCGCCTTCGTCATCCGCCCGATGATGGCCCGCGCCACCCAGAATCCCCAGCTCGCCCTGGAGGGCGTCGGGCCCGACGGCAACCTGATCGCGGTGGCCGGCGGCGAGCCCTCGGAGGAGGACCTGCCCCTGGCCGAGCGCCTGCGCCACCTGGTGGACAACTTCGAGGCGGTGGACGCCCGCGAGCTGAACCGCCTGGTGGAGGCCCAGACCGAGGCTTCGACCCAGGTCCTGCGCCGCTGGATGCGCAGCGCCTAGCCCATGAGCGCCTCTCACTCCGCCTTCGCAGCCCTCTCCCGGTCCAGGGAGTTCCACAGGCTGGGCCTGACCCCCGGCCCCCGGGAGGGCACGCCCGCCCACCAGCCCCTGCCGGTCCAGCGCGGACCGGTCGCGCCGCTGGGCGCCCCGCGCACCGACTGCCAGCCTGGCGATCCCGACGCCCCCCCGGCGCCCGCCGCCCCCACTCGGGAGGAGCTCGCCGCCGCCGAGCAGGCCCGCGCCCGCGCCGAGCAGACCCTGGCCGCCTCCCAGGCCGAGCAGCACCGCCTGCGGGCCCAGCTCGAGGAGGAGCGCGCACGCACGCGGGAGCTGGCCGCGGCCTTCGACCGCGGGCTCTCCGAGAGCCGCCAGGAGCTGCGCCAGAGCTACGCGCGCCTGGTCATGCAGGGCTGCCGCCGGCTCGTGGGCGCCCTGTCCCAGCACGAGGCGGTCTTCTCCGCCCGCCTCGAGGTGGTCGCCGAGCAGCTCGTCCTGGAGAACGAGGTGATCCTCAAGGTGGCGCCGCGGAACAAGAAGAACGCCGAGGCCGCCGTGTTCGGGCGCGCCGGCTGGCTGGTGGAGATCGACCCGTCCATGGACGCCGGCTGCGTGGCCCTGTGCCGCAACGCCACGGTGGACGCCCGCATGGAGACCGCCTTCGAGGGGCTCGATCGGGCGCTGGAGGCCTGGGTCCAGGACGACGGCCCGTCCGAGCCGGGGCGCTGATGGGCGGGGACCTCCGCCTGGATCGCATGGCGGAGCGCCTGGCCCAGGCACCGCTGCTGGCCCAGCACGGCCGCGTGACCCAGGCCGTCGGCCAGGTGCTGGAGGCGGACTTGCCTGGGGTCTCCGTGGGCACCCTCGCCGAGGTGGCCGGGGTGCAGGCCGAGGTGATCGGCTTCAAGGAGCACCACACCCTGCTCATGCCGCTGGGCCGCCCCGAGCGGGTGGCCCAGGGGACCCCGGTGCGGGTCCTGGCCTCCCAGCTGCACGTCCGCGTCGGCGACGGCCTGCTGGGGCGGGTGGTGGACCCCCCTGGGCGAGCCCCTGGACGGCCGCCCCCTGGAGAACGTGCCCTTCCTCTGCCCGCTGACGAGCGGCGCGCCGGACCCCCTGCAGCGCCATCGCATCGAGCGTCCCCTGTCCACCGGCGTCCGCGCCATCGACGGGCTGCTCACCCTGGGCCTGGGCCAACGCATCTGCGTCATGGCCGGCTCTGGCGTGGGCAAGAGCACGCTCATGGGCATGGTGGCGCGCCACGCCCGCGCCGACATCAACGTGATCGCGCTGATCGGCGAGCGCGGCCGCGAGGTGCGGGAGTTCCTGGAGCGCGACCTCGGCCCGGAGGGGCTGGCGCGCTCCGTGGTGGTGGTGGCCACCAGTGACACCTCTCCCATCCTCCAGGTGAAGGGGGTCTTCGCGGCCATGGCCATCGCCGAGCACTTCCGCGCCCAGGGCCTGGACGTGCTCATGCTGGCCGACAGCCTCACCCGCCTGGCCATGGCCCAGCGCCAGATCGGCCTGGCCGCGGGCGAGCCGCCCACCACCAAAGGCTACACCCCTTCGGTCTTCGCCCTGATCCCGAGCCTGCTGGAGCGCGCCGGGCCGGGCGCGGGCCGCGGCAGCATCACCGGCGTCTTCACCGTGCTGGTGGAGGCGGATGACATCCACGATCCCGTCGCCGACACGGTCCGCGGCGTGGTGGACGGGCACATCGTCCTCTCCCGCAAGCTCGCCAGCCACGGCCACTTCCCGGCCATCGACGTGCTGCAGAGCCTGTCGCGCACCATGCCCCACACCACCTCCATCGAGCAGCAGGGCGCGGCCGTGCGGGTCCGCGACCTGCTGGCGACCTGGCAGGAGAACGAGGAGCTGGTGCGCCTCGGCGCCTACCGCAAGGGCACGGATCCGGCGGTGGACCGCGCCATCCAGCTCAAGCCCGCCATCGACGCATTCTTGAAGCAGCGCGTGGAGGAGGCCGAGCCCTTCGAGCAGGTGGCGGCCCAGCTGCAGCGCTTCGGCCTCTGATACCCAGGTTCCCTCAAGCCTCGCGGCCCGAGATCCGAAGACCATCGCGACGGAGGCACCCATGCAGCGTGCAGTGCAGGTCCTCGACCGGCTCAAGCAGCAGGTCAAGCGCAACGCCCGGCTGAGCTTCGCGGCCCAGGAGCGGCAGCGCCAGGCCATCGCGACGCAGCTGCAGGCCACCGAGGGTGAGCTGGACGCCTCGCGCCACCAGGCCCCCGAGGAGGAGGTGCTCTGGCTCGCGGAGCAGCACTCCCACCGCCTGCGGCTGGAGCTGAAGCGCCGCCAGGAGAGCGCGCTGCTGCACCGCCAGGGCGAGGTCGTGGAGCAGCATCGCGACGCCATGCGGGTCGCGACCCAGGAGGCCCGCCTCATGGAGATCCTGGTGGAGCAGCAGCACAGCGAGGAGGAGGAGGAGCGCCGGCGGCGCGAGAACGGCGACCTGGACGACCTCGCCATAGCGCGCTGGGCGCTGCGGTGCGCCGGATGACCCGCCGGGGCCGCCTGGGGATGCTCGCCGCGCTGCTGGCCTGCGGCCTGGCGGTCACCGGCGCCTCGGCCCTGGCCACCGGCGACGGAACCGGCGCCGGCGATCCGGGCAGCTGCCCCTCCAGCGACGGCGTCCGCTGGCTGATGGACCAGCTCCGCCAGAAGGAACGCTCCCTCGACCACCGCGAGGCCACCCTCACGGCGCGCGAGGCCGATCTGCGCCTCGCGGAGAAGAAGCTCGACGAGCGCATGAAGGGCCTGGCGGCCCTGCGCGAGGAGGTCGGCGCGCAGCTAGAGGCCATGGACGCGGCCCACGAGGAGCGGGTGGTGGGGCTGGTCCGCATGTTCGAGGGGATGAGGCCGCGGGATGCCGCCCCCATCCTGGAGGCCACCGAGCCGGCGGTCGCCCTCGAGGTGCTGCAGCGCATGAACCGGATGAAGGCCGGCAAGGTGCTGGCCGAGATGGACCCGGAGGAGGCCTCGAGGCTGGCCGAGCGCTTCGCGGAGGGCCCCAGCCTGGCCGCCACGGCGGGGCGGCCGTGAGCCTCCTGCTGCCACCGCTGCCCACAGCTCCGCTCCCGGAGCACCGCGGCGGCGGCCGGCCCCAGGGCGGCGGCGCCACGGCGGATGCCAAGGTGGGCGCCTGCTTCGCCGGGCTGCTGCCGTTGGAGGCCGCGCCCTGCCTCGCGCCTGCGCCAGACCCGGCGACAGCGCCCACCCTCGAGGACGAGCCGGCAGACGCTTCCCTGGCCATCGCGCCCTGGCTCCCCCTGGGCGACGCCTTCCCCCAGGTCCCCGCGACCCTGGACCCCCTCCCCGGGATGCCTCCCGCCGCCCCGGCGCCCCTGCCCGAGGAGCCGGGCGCGACCGCGCCACCGCGGCCCGCCGCCGCGCCGACGCCGCCCCCCAGCCCCGCGGCGTCCAGCCAGGCGAGCTCCAACCCAGCGGTCTACCCCCGACCCGAGCCGGCCCCCCCGCAGCACCTGGGCTCCACCAGCCCCCAGGAGAGCGCGGCGCCGCCCGCGGTCGAAGATGCAGGGCACCCCCCGTCCGAGCGGGGTGCAGCGCCGTCCACCCGGACGCCCCGCGCCGAGGTCGGGCCGCCCGCGGCGGCCTCCGCCAGCCCTCGCGGGCTGGCCTCGGTCCCGGAGCCGATGCTGTTCACCGTGGAGTTCGACGCCCAGGCCGCCGTCGCCGCGACCCGCGCGGCCCAGACGCCCGGCCCCGCCGCTCCCCACGCCGCCTCCCCCCCGCCCCCGCTGGCGGCCCTGGCCCTGCCGCGGGAGGTCGAGCTGCTGCTGCAGGACCCCGACGGCCCCGTGAAGCTCACGGTCGGGCGGGATCAGCGCGAGGTCAGCGTGCGCGTCGAGGTGCCCCACGGGCTGCTGCCCGCGATCGAGGAGGCCCACCAGCCGGTCCGCGCGGCCCTCGCCCAGCGGGGGTTCGAGTTGGGCCGGTACGACGTGCACGGCGGCCAACAGGGAGCCGGTGGCGACGGGCGCGGCGCGCGCCGGGAACCCGGAGAGCAGCGGCCTGCCCGTGGCGCCCATCCTCCCCGTGAGGCCACGTCCGGGACCGCCGGACGCGCCACACACCGCGGCCTGCTCGATCGGCGCGCGTAACCTCCACCCGACCCCTTCAAGAGCCCCTGAACCGAGCCGATAGGCAAGCAGAGACACCCCGGTCCCTCCCGCCCCTCCGGGTACACCCACCCCGGAGGAGAGCCCCCCCTCCGGGGGGCACCTGGACCACGCGAGGCCCCCATGGACATCGCCACCCTCGCCGGACTCATCGCCGCCATCGTGCTGGTGTGCGCCTCGATCATGGTCGGCGGCTCCCTGGGCGCCTTCATCGACATCCCCTCCGTGCTCGTGGTGGTCTGCGGCAGCATCGCGGCCATGCTGGTGGCCTACCCGGGCTCGCGCATCAAGTCGGCCTTCAAGGTGGCCAAGAACGCCTTCTTCACCAAGCCCGCCCGCGCCGAGGAGATCCTGGTGCTGATGCGGGACCTGGCCAAGCGCGCGCGGCGCGAGGGCGTGCTGGCCCTGGAAGAGGTGGGCCAGAACCACGAGGACGACTTCGTCCGGCGCGGGATCCAGATGGTCGTGGACGGGCAGACTCCCGAGTCCATCGAGGACGTCCTCTTCTCCGAGATCGACAAGATCGCCGAGCGGCACGCCGAGGGCGCCGACATCTTCGACACGCTGGGGTCCCTGGCCCCCGCCTTCGGCATGATCGGCACCCTGATCGGCTTGGTGCAGATGCTGGGCAACCTCGACGACCCCTCCAAGATCGGCCCCGCCATGGCGGTCGCCCTGATCACCACCTTCTACGGCTCCATGATCGCCAACATCTTCGCCATCCCCGTGGCCAAGAAGCTGCGGGTGCGCAGCGCCACCGAGGTGGCCGAGAAGACCCTGGTGGCCCAGGGCCTGCTCTCCATCGTGGCCGGCGAGAACCCGCGCTTCATGGCTGACCGCCTCAACGCCCAGCTCCCTCCGTCCCAGCGGCTGCAGGAAGCCGGCTGAGGGCGACGTCCAAGGTAGGTGCCGGTGTCCTCCCTCGCCGCCAAGCTCCCCATGGCCGTCATCGCCCTGATCGCCGTCGTCGGCGGGCTGGGCACCGGGATGGCCGCCTCGCTCTCCCTGAAGGACCTGGACCGCGCGTCCGGGAGTGCCACCGAGGACGCCCAGGCCGATCCCGAAGCGCCCGCGCGCGCCACCTGGAAGCTGCCCGAGCTGGTGGTGAACCTGGACGAACCCGGCGGCGCCCGGCTCCTGCGCACCAAGCTCGCCTTTGAGGGAGTGGTGACCGCCACGGAGCGCTGCGAGCAGCTCAGACCGCGCATCCAGGACGATTTCATCCGCCTGATCAGCGACCGGGCCTACGCGGACATCGAGGGCTCGGCGGGCAAGGACCGGCTGCGCGCCGACCTGCTGGCCCACGCCAACGCCATCATCGCGCCCGAGAAGGTGGACCAGGCCTTCTTCGACGCTTTCGTGGTGCACTGAGCGGGAATTCTCAGCGCGGCCCTAAAGTGCAGGCCGCGCCGACCGAAGACGGGGGCGCTTCCCGAGTCCGTCCCGTCGCCGTCCGAGGTCCCCATGTCCGCCTCCCAGGGCTCCGTACCACCCGCCTGCCAGCGTCGGTTCGGACGGCTGCCGGTGGAGGTGGCGGTGGAGCTGGTGCGGGTGCGCATGAGCGCCGGTGACATCGCCAACCTGGACATCCACGACGTCATCCCGCTGGGTGAGCTCGCCGAGCAGCCCGTCGCGCTGTCCGTGCGGGGGCGGGTCTTCGCCCTGGGCGACCTCATGATGGCCGACAAGGCCCTCGTGGTGCGGCTGACCTCCATGGTCGGCGACCAGACGGACGGCCCATGGGACGGCGAGGAGTGAGCCGATGACGTCCGCCGCCACCCTGCTGCTGTTGGCCGCCGCCCTCGGAGCCCCGGAGCCGGTGGATCTGGCTCCCCCACCGGAGCTGGGCGCGGCCCCCGCCACGCTGGAGGCCGGGGCGCCCGAGCCTGGCGCGAGCGCGGAAGTCCCCCTGCCTCCCGTGGCGGTCGTTGCTGGCGCCGAGCCCGGTCCCGCCACGACCGGCGGTCCCGGCGATCCCCTCTACGAGCGCCTGTTCGGGAGCACCGAGGCCACGGTCGGCGCCGAGCAGCACCGAACGCTGCCCACCATGCCCGCCTGGCTGTGGCTCGCCTCCGGCGGAGGCCTGGTGGGCCTCTACCTCTGGCGCCAGCGCAAGAAGGGCGAGGAGGCCGGGCCCGGTCAGATCGAGATCCTCGGCCACACCCGCGTCGGCCCCAAGGCCCGCCTGACGGTGGTGCGCGTGGCTGGCGCCGACGGCGTCCCCCGCCGCCTGCTGCTCTCCACGGGCGAGGGCGCCCCGGCGCTGGTGACCGACCTCGGCACCGAGAGGGCCCCCGCGGCGAGCGCCCCCGCGGCTCCCGCACCCACCTTCGCCCAGGCCCTGGACGGCGCGCTCTCCACGAGCCTCGCGCAGGCTCCGGCCGAGATCACCGCCGCCACCGACGAGGCCCTCATCGATCCACCCGCCACCGACGACGCGGGCGTGATCCCCCCGCCGCGGGTGCCGGTGTGGAACGAGACCCCGGATGAGTACCGCGCGGCCCGGCGCGAGCCACGCCCCCGCCGGCCGTGGCCGAGCCCCCGGCCCAGGATCCGCTGGCGGGCCTGACCAGCGCGCTCGGGGAAGACGAGGCCCCCGAGCTGGCGCTGGACGTGAGCTGGGACGCCGAGCGCGGTTGGCAGGGCCTGGAGCGGGTCACCGCCCACGCGGCCCCCGGGTTCCCCCCCGCCGAGGCGCAGGAGGAGATGATCGAAGAGCCCGATGTGGTCGAAGAAACCGGTCGGCCCACGCCGCCCGCCGACCCCTGGCCCTCCGAGGCCGCCCGCGCCGCCTTCCAGGCCCTGCTCGGCGGTGCGCCCCAGGAGAGCCCCAAGCCGCCTGCGCGCCGCGAGCCCTTCGTGCGGCCGGTGGCGCGGGTGGTCAAGCCCATGCGCCCCTGGCAGGTCGCGCCCGCCCGCCGCACCCCCTACGACCCGGTCGTGGAGCAGGAGCCCACCGCGCCCGGACAGCTCCTCGCCCGCAGCAGCGCCGAAGTGCAGGACCTGGTGGCCGAGGTCCTCCGCGAGCGCACGGAGGCCCCCCGACCGTCCGGTGACAGCGACGGGGTGGTGGACCTGGCGGGCTACGTCCGCCGCCAGGTGCAGCGATGAAGGCCCGCGCCGTCGCGGCCCACGTCCTGTGCTGGGCCCTGGTCCTGGCCGTCCTCCTGGCGCCCGTGCTGGCCCAGGCCCAGGTCGCGCCCGAGGCTGGCCCCGACGCGGTCGGCGCCGATGTGCTCGGGGATGGCGCCGTGGCCCTGGTGGACGCCACCCAGGATCTGCCGACCTCCTCGGCCCTGCGCCTGGTCCTGATGCTCACGGCCCTGACCTTCCTGCCGGCCGTGGTCCTGGTGATGACGCCTTTCACGCGCTTCGTCATCGTCTTCGCCCTCCTCCGGCAGGCCATGGGCCTGCAGCAGGCCCCGCCCAACCAGGTCCTGATCGGGCTGTCCCTCTTCCTCTCCCTGCTGGTGATGCAGCCGACGCTCACGCAGGTGAACACCGACGCCGTGCAGCCCTTCCTGGCGGGGGAGACGCAGCCCACCGAGGCCCTGGCTGCCGGGCTCGTGCCCATGCGCGCCTTCATGCTGAACCAGACCCGCGGCAGCGACCTGGAGGCCGTGCTGCAGATCGGCCACCTGGAGACCCCCGACACCCTGGAGGAGATCCCCACCGCCGCGGTGGTCAGCGGCTACGTGCTCTCCGAGCTCAAGACCGCCTTCATCATCGCGATCAAGGTCTACCTGCCCTTCCTGGTGCTGGACATGGTCATCGCCAGCCTGCTGCTCGGCATGGGCATGATGATGCTGCCCCCGGTGATCATCTCCCTGCCCTTCAAGCTGCTGCTGTTCGTGCTGATGGACGGCTGGAACCTCCTGATCCGCTCCATGACCGCCGGCTTCGGGGCATGAGATGAGCATCGAGCAGGCGCTGTTCTGGGGTCAGCAGTCCATCACCACCATCCTGCTGCTGGCCGGCCCCATCATGCTGGCCGCCCTGGTGGTCGGCACCGTCATCTCCCTGCTGCAGGCCATGACCCAGGTCCAGGAGATGACCCTGGTCTTCGTGCCCAAGATCCTGTCGGTCTTCCTGGTCACGCTCATGCTCGGTGGCTGGATGCTGGAGCAGGCCGTGACCTTCGGCACGGCGGCCTTCGAGTCCATCGCCACCGAACAGGAATGATAGGCCGTGGTCTTCCTGATCACGGCGTTCCTGGTGGCCGCGCGGGTGGCGGGCGCCGTGATGGTCATGCCGGTCTTCGCCACCCTGGGCGTGCCGCGCATGTACCGGCTCGCCGCCGCCCTCTGCCTCACCGTCATCATCGCACCCACCGCCCCACAGGTGGGCGTGCCGACCCTGTCGGTGCTGGTCCTGGGCATGATCGGCGAGGTGCTGGTCGGGGTGGTCATGGGTGGCACCGTCGGGGTGCTCTTCGGCGCCTTGACCTTGGCCTCGGACCTCATGGGCATGCAGATCGGGCTGCGCATCGCCGCCGTGTTCGACCCCCTGAGCGTGGAGCAGACCGGCCTGATCGCCTCGCTGGCGCGCTGGCTGGCCACCCTGGTGTTCCTGGGGGCTGACATGCACCTGTTCCTGCTGGAGGCCATCGGAGACTCGTTCCAGCTGGTCCCCCCGGGCTCCGCCAGCGACCCGCTGGCCGCCGGCGCGCTGTGGGTCCCGACCCTCGGCTACGCCATCGCCTGCGGCCTGCGCCTGGCGGGCCCCGTCATGGTGCTGCTCTTCCTCGTCCAGGCCTTCCTGGGTGTGCTGGTGCGGCTGGCGCCCAGCATGAACGTCTTCTTCGCGGTCGGCCTGGTGGTCAACGTCATCGCCGGGCTGGCGCTGCTGCACGAGACCCTGCCCATCCTGCTGGTGGAGCACCTCGAGATGACGCGCGGCGCCATCCCCCTGGTCCTTCGCGCGGCCGAATTGGTCCGGTAGGGGCTCCCGATGGCGGACGAAGACGAAGGACAGGAGAAGACTCACGAGCCGTCCGAGCGGCAGCGCGAGAAGTTCAAGGAGCGGGGCGAGATCGCCCGCTCGCGGGAGGTGGGCGCGGCCATCGGGCTCATCGCCACCGCCGTCGCCCTGGCCGTGGGCGTCCGCCCCTTGCTGCGCCACCTCCAGGCCAACCTCCTGGCGAACTTCAGCTTCCACGGCAGCCCCGACCTCGACGCCACGGGCGGGGTGGCGCTGCTGCGGAACACCGCCGTGGACGTCATGTGGATGCTGGCCGTGCCCCTCGGGGTGCTGTGGCTCTTCGCCCTGGCCGGAGGCGTGGCCCAGAGCCGCGCCATCATCCCCAAGGAGCCGCTCAAGCTGCGCTGGGAGGTCTTCGACCTGGCCAACGCCGCGAAGCAGAAGTTCCTCTCCTCCGCCCCCTGGGTGGAGCTGGCCAAGGGGCTGATCAAGCTCGGCGTGCTCGGCGGGCTGGTCTGGATCGCGGTCAAGGACCGCGTCGCCGCCCTGCCCACCCTGGCCGCCACCACGCCCCAGGAGGTGCTGGGCGCCATGGGCGACTACGCCGTGGTGCTCATCGTCCGCGCCCTGCCCGTGGCCATCGTCATCGCCGCCCTCGACTACGCCTACCAGTACTGGCGCATGGACGAGAAGATGAAGATGACCACCCAGCAGCTCAAGGAGGAGCACAAGGAGCAGGAGGGCGACCCGCACCTGCGGGCGGCCCGCAAGGCCCGCGCGCGCCAGATCGCCATGGCGCGCACCCTGCGCAACGTGCAGCGGGCCGACCTGGTGATCACCAACCCGACCCACTTCGCAGTGGCCCTGCGCTACCGCGCCCACGAGGCCCCCGCCCCCATCGTGGTGGCCAAGGGGCTGGACCACATGGCCCTCAAGATCCGCCAGGAGGCCGCCAAGCACGACATCCCCTGCGTCGAGAACCGCCCCCTGGCCCGCGCGCTCTACCCCCAGGCCGAGGAGGGCCACATGATCCCGGAGGACTACTTCGGGCCCGTCGCGCGGATCCTGGCGACCGTGCTGAAGCGGCGCAGGAAGGCATTGCAGCGGGCGCCGGAGGCCTGACCGGGGGATTTCTTGATAGTCCCCCTCCATGCGCGTCCTGCTGGTCCAGGCCTTCACCGCCGTCGACATGGAGCTGGTCTACCCCATCGGGCCGGCGTACCTCGCGGCGCACCTGCCGGGGCACGAGGTGCGCATCTTCGACCTGAACCTGCACCGCCAGCAGCCCTACGCGGCCCTGGAGCAGGCAATCCGGGAGTTCGGCCCCGACGTGGTGGGCTTCTCCCTGCGCAACATGAAGGTGGGCATGCCCCACCTGCACACGGACGACTTCGAGCCCCAGCGCCGGGCGGTCGAGACGGCGGCGCGGGTGGCGCCCGGGGTGCCCATCATCGCCGGAGGAACGGCTTTCTCCCTGTACGCGCGCCCCATGATGGAGCGGCTGCCGGGCCTGCGCTGCGGGGTCTTCGGCGAGGCCGAGCACCGCCTGCCGCTGCTGCTGGAGCGGCTCGATTGCCCCTGGGATGTCCCCGGCGTCTGGCACCGGCGCGGGGGCGAGCTGGCCTTCTCGGGCATGCCGCCGGTGGTGGACTTCGCCGCCCTGGAGCCACCCCGGCGCGATCTCGTGCCCCTGGAGCCGTACGCCGCCTCCTCCTTCGTCTCCATCGGCGTGCAGGCCAAGCGCGGCTGCGAGCTGAACTGCATCCACTGCTCCGACACCTACCTGGCCGGGCACCGCGTGCGCATGCGCGATCCTGTGCACGTGGTGGACGAGGTGGAGTTCCTGGTGCGCGAGCGCGGGGTGCGCGAGCTGTTCTTCTGCGACCAGATGTTCAACCTCCCATCGGATCACGCCATCGCCATCTGCCAGGAGATCGTCGCGCGAAAGCTGGAACTACGCTGGTCCGCCTGGTTCAACGAGCACCGCGCCACCCTCTCCGACGAGCTGCTCTCCTGGGTGAAGCGCGCCGGCTGCGCTCTCTTGTCGTTCTCACCCGACCACGTGGACGACAGGATGCTGGCTCGGCTGGACAAGAACTTCCGCCAGGAAGATCTCCACCACACCTACCGGGCCGCGAAGCGCCACGGGCTGGACGTGGAGTACTCCTTCTTCCTCAACGCCCCCGGCGAGACCCCGTCCAGCCTGCTGTCCATCTTCACCTTCCTGGCCCGCGCCCGCTGGCACCTGGGGCCATCCCTGAGGGCCTTCACCCTGCTGATGCTCCAACCCATCCGCATCTACCCCCACACCCGCCTGGCCGAGCTGGCCATCGCCGAGGGGCTCATCGCCGCAGACGACGATCTCATCGCCGCCCGCACCTGGAACCCGGGGCCCATGCGCCACGCGGTACGCGGCATCCAGGCGGGGTTGAAGCTGGCCTACCGCGGGCGCGAGGCCGTGCGGCGCCAGCGGGGGGAGGCCTTCGGGAGCCTGGGCGGCGCGGGCTGAACGAGGTCCTCGGAGATCCGCGCACTCCGACCTCGCCAACGTGGCGGTATGGGGGTATCGTAGGAGCGTTCTGGAGGATCTCTCATGCCCGGCCGGGGAGACATGGGTGGCATGCGCCGCGCCCTCCGTGCCACGAGCCTGAGCGCGCCGCTCCTGCTCGGCGCGCCGGCCGCGCATGCCCACTCGCCCCACGACATCGCGGCCTGGGTCGCGGTCTCCCCCGGCGCGGAGCCGGAGTGGATCATCACCTCCCTGATCCGCTTCGACGCATGGATCGTGGCCCGCACCCAGGACGGGCGCGCCATCGAGACCCGCTACATCATGCCCGACAGCGAGCAGATCGGCACCGCGGCCCTGCTGGGCCCCGAGCGACTGCTGCTGGGCACCGACGGCCTCGGCCTGTGGGTGAGCGAGGACGCCGGCGACACCTTCCAGGTGCACGCCGATCTGCCCGCGGACGCCACCATCCGCAAGATCGCGCTCTCGCCGGATTTCTTCGACGACCAGACCGCGCTGGCGGTCGGCTTCGTGCCTGAGGAGGACGGCACCCCTCTGGGCCAGATCTGGCGCACCACCGACGCGGGCCGTCGCTGGGCCCTCGTGCGCGCCCTCTACGGGCTCGCCCTGACCGACCTCAAGCTCTCCCCCGACTTCTCCGCGGACGGCCGGGCCTTCGCCCTGACCGCCGACGGGCAGGTGGTGCGCGGCCGCGACGGCGGCCTGTCCTGGGGCAGCGTCCGGGCCGTGCCAGACACCTGCTGGCAGGTGGCCGTCGGCGCAGGCCAGCGCGCCTGGGTGGCCACGGACAGCCGGGGGCTGTGGCGCTCCGACGACGACGGCGTCACCTTCACCCCCGCGGCCTTCGAGGGGCGCAGGATCACCACCGTGATCGAGCTCGACGGCGGGCTGGTGCTGGCCACCCTGCCGGACGAAGGCGTCTGGCGCTCGGAGGACGGCGGCCAGACCTGGAGCTACCAGCACGATCTCATCCAACCCGCGCAGAGCGGCGTCGGCAACCCCACCGACGGCAACCACTACTACGACTTCTTCGAGGACGACCGCGGCACCATCTGGCTGGCCTCCTGGGAGGGCATCACCCGCTCCACCGACCGCGGGCTGACCTGGCGCGCCGTCGAGACCTATCGGCCCGACGCCCTGCACGGGGTCAGCATCACCCTGCGGGCAGAGACCGGCGCGCCCACCGCCGTCATCGGCTCCAACGGCGGCGGGATCGAGTGGGTCGACCCCGCCGCGCGCGAGGCGCAGCCCGTGGGCCTCACCATGCCCCGCCCCTGGCCGCGCGTGGTGCGCGCCGGGCCAGCGTGGTCGGAGCAGGCCACCATCCTCACCACCCTCTCATGCGGCCTGGCCGGGACCTTCGACACCGGGCAGACCTGGGCCTCCCTGGCCGCGGGCGCGCTCGACGGCGCCGAGGATGTCGACCTGCCGCTGGACTTCGCCACGCTCCCCCACGTCCTGGCGGTGGGCATGGTGGACGGCCGGCCGGGCTGGGCCTTCTCCACCGACGGGGGGCACAGCTTCCGCGTGGGCTCGCAGCAGCTCGGGGCCCAGGCGACCCCCTGCACCGTCGCGGCCTTCTCCTCCGACTACGCCCAGGACGGCCTGGCCTGGATCGCCTGCGGCGGCACGGGCGTGGTGTACGTGACCGCCGACGAGGGCGACAGCTGGGACATCGTGGGCGCCACCGGCGCCATCATGGAGGCCATGGCGCCCGCCCCCGGCGGCGAGCCCCTGTTCCTGGCCACCATGGACGGCCTGTACAGCTCCCGCGGCGGCGGCGCGCCCACGCCGCTCGCGTTCCTGGACGAGCCCGTCTGGGACGTGGTCATCTCGCCCGACTGGGCCCACGACCCCGCGGTCTTCGCGCTCACCGCCCGCTCCGGCTGGTTCCGCAGCGATGATGGTGGCGTCACCTGGATCTCGCTGCCGCGGCCCACCGAGGGCGTGGCCCAGCACCTCGCCATCTCCCCCGACTTCGCCGAAGACGGCGCCGTGGCCGCCACCTCCTTCGAGGGCGCCTGGATGAGCTACGACCGGGGCGAGCACTGGCAGGACGCCCACGCCGTGGAGGTGGTGGACATCCACCATCCCTACTGGACGCTGTCGGAAGACTGGGAGAACCTGGTGGACGACGACGCGGTCAGCCACGCCTACGTCCGCGCGCAGGCCGCCGGCGCCACCGCCACCGGCACCTTCAAGGGCGTCGGGCTGGCCCTGCTGGGGCGCTCGGCCGCCACCGAGCCCGGGCGTCTCGCGGTGCGGCTCGACGGCGAGGAGGTGGGCACCGTGGACCTCGGCGCGCCGCCAGAGGGCGCGCACCCCGCGCTCTGGTCGGCATGGGACCTCACGGACGACTGGCACACGGTGGAGCTGAAGGTGCTGGAAGGCCAGGCGTGCTTCAGCGCCATGGAGGTCCTGCGCCAGCCCTTCGCCCTGCTCGACCTCGCCCCCCCGAGCGGCGGGGGGGACACGGGCGAAGGCGAGGACGAGCAGGGCGGCTGCGAGGGCCGCTGCCAGGCAGGCGCCGGGGGCGGAGCGTGGGCCTGGCTGCTCGGGCTGGTGCTGACGTTCCGGCGGAGGCGGTGACGCGGCCTACCGCTGGGAGGCCGCCGCCGTCGCCTCTGCCCGGTCCAGGGGGAGGTGCCCGACGCAGTAGCCGATGATGGGCTGCACCTCGGGTGTGAGCGCCGCCTCCACGCAGTCCGCCAGGGCTTCGTCGGGGGCTCGGGTCACCACGATGGTGGCGCCCTTGTCGCCACCCCAGGACCACTGTACCCGGACCTCGGTGGGATCCGCGCTGCACCGGTCGAGGCTCGCCTTGCGGTCCACGAGGGTGTGCGAGATGGCCGCCTCGGCCAGCTCTGCGCCCTCCAGGAAGCTGCAGGTCAGGTCGCGTACGGGCTGGCCCGCGACCTCCAGGCTGGTGGGGACCACGGGTGGGGCGGCCATGGTGGCGGCAACGAGCAGGATGAAGATTGAGGGAGTGGGCATCTCGGGCTCCTCGGTGAGAGGTCTGCCCGCAGCAGATGCAAGCCGCGTGCCACCCACGAATCTGGCTCGGCGCTGCATATGGAAGCACGTTTTCTCCAGACCCCCGTCTCGACACCGCGGCAGGGACGCCCGCAGGTGCCATACACTGTATAGCGGTCCATACAGTCTCCGCGGCGCGCTGGCGGAGCACTGCGAGGTCGCCCTCACCGTCGCCCATCATCCAGCGCGTCGCGCACCGAGCGGCGCTCGCGTCACCATCGGCCCGACTCGCACGACCGTGCATATCCATAGTGCGAGGCTGCTTTGTCGGGGTGCCAACGACCCTGCCCAGGCCAACCTGTATGATCGGTATCAGTGAAAAGTCATGTGTCAGCAGGTTCGGCAGGCGCTAGGAAACCTGACACAGAACGGCCTCGAGTCTCGGGGCGGAGACCTCCCCAGCAACCCCACGGAGAAATGTCGCCATGAGGATGAAACGCAGAACCTTCCTGACCACCGCCGGAGCCGCGGGGACCCTCGGTTTCCTCGGGCTCGATCTGGCCCCCAGCGCCGCCTGGGCGCAGGAGGCCGATCCCAAGGAAGGTCACATCACCACCACCATCTGCCCCTACTGCGGCTGCGGCTGCGGTCTGCTGGTGACGGCGGCCGAGGGCAAGGTGGTCAACACCGAAGGCGACCCCGACCACCCCATCAACCAGGGGACCCTCTGCTCCAAGGGCTCTGCGCTCTTCCAGATCGCCAACAACGAGCGCCGCCTCCAGAAGGTGCTCTACCGCGCACCCGGCGCCTCCGCGTGGGAAGAGAAGGAGTGGGACTGGGCGATGGATCGCATCGCCCAGAAGATCAAGGCCACCCGCGACGCCACCTTCACCGCCACGGACAGCGCGGGCCGCGTGGTCAACCGCACCGATGGCCTGGCCTGCATGGGCGGCGCCGCGCTCGACAACGAGGAGTGTTCGGCCCTGTCCAGGTTCGCGCGCTCCCTGGGGGTCGTCTGGCTCGAACATCAAGCACGGATATGACACAGCAGCACCGTCGCCAGTTTGGCGGCATCTTTCGGTCGGGGCGCGATGACCAACCACTGGATCGACATCCAGCATTCCGATCGCATCCTCATCATCGGCTCCAACGCCGCTGAGAACCACCCCATCAGCTTCCGCTGGGTGATGAAGGCCAAGGAGCGGGGCGGCAAGCTCATCTCGGTCGACCCGCGCTTCACCCGCACGTCGTCCAAGGCCGATGTCTACGCCCCGCTGCGCTCGGGCACCGACATCGCCTTCGTCAACGCGGTGATCAACTACGTCCTGCAGCACGATCTGATCCAGAAGGACTACGTGCTCACCCACACCAACGCGTCCTTCCTGCTGGACAAGAAGTTCAAGTTCAAGAAGGGCCTGTTCGGCAAGGTGGCCGAAGGCAAGTACGACACCTCCACCTGGCAGTTCCAGAAGGGCGAGGACGGCGTGATCCTCAAGGATCCCACGCTGCAGGATCCCAACTGCGTCTACCAGCGCCTCAAGGCCCACTTCGCCCGCTACACCATGGAGCTGTCCAGCCAGATCACGGGCTGCCCGGCGGCCAAGATCGAGGAGGTCGCCCGGACCTACGCCGAGTGCGGCGCCCCCGACAAGTCGGGCACCATCATGTACGCCATGGGCACCACCCAGCACACCCACGGCACCCAGAACATCCGCTCCTACGTCATCCTGCAGCTCCTGCTGGGCAACATCGGCGTGGCCGGCGGCGGGATCAACGCCCTGCGCGGCGAGTCCAACGTCCAGGGCTCCACGGATCACTGCCTGCTGTTCCACATCCTCCCGGGCTACCTCAAGTGCCCCGACGCGGCCGACCCCAGCCTGCAGGCCTACCTGGACAAGTACACCCCGAAGAGCGCCGATCCGAAGTCCGCCAACTGGTGGCAGAACACCCCCAAGTACATGGTGAGCCTGCTCAAGGCCTTCTGGGGCGATGCCGCCACCGCGGAGAACGAGTTCGGCTACGCCTGGCTGCCCAAAAAGTACGGGAACCACTCCCACATCGCGCTGTTCGAGAACATGGCCAAGGGCGGCTTCCAGGGCCTGATGTCCTTCGGCCAGAACATGGCGGTGGGCGGTCCCGACGCCCTCCTGGAGAAGAACGCCCTGGCCAAGCTGGACTGGTACGTGGGCGTGGACCTCTGGGAGACCGAGACCATGGCCTTCTGGCAGCGGCCCGGGGTCAACCCGGCCGACATCAAGACCGAGGTCTTCGCCCTGCCCGCGGCCAGCTCCGTCGAGAAGGAAGGCTCCGTGTCCAACTCCGGGCGCTGGGCCCAGTGGCGCTACCAGGCGATTGAGCCCGTCGCCGACTCCCGGACCGACCTCTGGATCATCACCGAGCTCCTGAAGCGCCTCAAGGGCCTCTACGCCCAGGGGGGCGCGCTGCCCGAGCCCATCGTCAACCTCGACTGGCCCTACGGCGACGGCGAGGAACCCGATCCACACCTCGTGGCCCGGCACATCAACGGCTGGTACACCCGCGATGTGGAGATCGACGGCAAGCAGTACAAGAAGGGTGAACAGGTCGCCAGCTTCGCCGCCCTGCAGGCCGACGGCTCCACCTGCTCCGCCAACTGGCTGTACTGCGGCTCCTACGTCAGCAAGGATGGCGGGTTCGAGAACCGCATGGCCAAGCGCGTCGCGTCCACCCCGGAAGAGGATCCCATCGGGCTGAACCCGAACTGGTCCTGGTGCTGGCCGGTGAACCGCCGCATCATCTACAACCGCGCGTCCTGCGATGCCAAGGGCGTGCCCTACGCGCCCCAGAAGGCCGTCGTCGCCTTCGACCGCGCCTCGGGCAAGTGGAAGGGAGACGTCCCCGACGGAGGCTGGCCGCCCCTGCTGCAGGAAGACGGCACTCCGGACGAGAAGGCGAAGTACTCCTTCATCATGCGGCCCGAGGGCCACGCCTGCCTGTTCGCCAACTCCCTGGTGGACGGCCCGTTCCCCGAGCACTACGAGCCGCTGGAGTCCCCCGTGGCCAACGCGGCCTCCGGCCAGCAGAACAACCCGGTGATCAAGATCTGGCGACCCGAGGAGGTCGGCAGCTCCACCGAGTTCCCCATCGTGGCCACGACCTACCGCGTCTCCGAGCACTGGCAGGCAGGCGCGCTCACCCGCAACCTGGCCTGGTTGGCGGAGCTCCAGCCCGAGCCCTTCGTGGAGATGTCCGAGGAGCTCGCCGCCGAGAAGGGTCTCGTGAACGGCGACATGGTCAAGGTCTCCACCAAGCGCGGGGCCATCTCGCTGCGCGCGGTGGTCACCAAGCGGCTGCGGCCCTTCCAGGTCAGCGGCAAGACGGTCCACGAGGTCGGCCTGATCTGGCACTTCGGCTACCGCGGCCTCGCCACGGGCCCCACGGCCAACGACCTCACCCCCCACGTTGGCGACGCCAACACCATGATCCCCGAGTACAAGGCGTTCCTCTGCGACGTCACGAAGGAGGCCTGAGATGGCTGACAACAGCTTCTACTACGACGGCTCCCTCTGTACGGCCTGCCGCGGTTGCCAGGTGGCATGCAAGCAGTGGAACGGCCTCGCGGCCGAAAAGACCGAGTTCTTCGCGGCCCCCGGTGGCTACCAGAACCCGGCCGCCCTGTCCCCCACCACCTGGACCTTGATGAAGTTCCACGAGGTGGAGGGTGGGCCGCACGGGATCCAGTGGCTCTTCCGGCGCCAGCACTGCATGCACTGCACCGACGCCAAGTGCATCGCGGTCTGCCCGGTGGCACCCCTCGAAGAGGGCGGGCCCAAGGCCATGTTCCGCACGGAGTACGGCACCGTGCAGGTGGACCCCGAGCGCTGCATCGGCTGCGGCGCCTGCGCCGCGGCCTGCCCCTACGGTGTACCCCACGTGGATCCCGAGGCGCGCAAGTCCCGCAAGTGTACGGGTTGTGTGGACCGCGTGGCCAAGGGCAAGCAGCCGGCCTGCGTCAACACCTGCGTCACGGATGCGCTGGACTATGGGCCCCGCGATGAGATGGTGAAGAAGGCCGAGGCACGGGTCGCGGCCCTCAAGGCGGCGGGCTGTGAGCACGCCACCCTCTACGGCCTCACGGAGCAGGGCGGCCTGCACTCCCTGTACGTGCTGCCCGGTGCGATCGAGGTGTACGGGATCGCGGTGGCCAGCGTGGATCTGGACGCCATCCGGCGCGAGGCGGACCGCGCATGGGCCGCCTGGCGGCTGGAGCGCGACCTGCCGGTGCAGACCGCCAGTGGCGCCGGGCTCGCGGCGGCCGCAGTGGGCGGCCTCATCCTGGGTGGCTTGAAGCGCTTCGCGGAGCGCAAGGCCGAGATCGCGCGCGAGAAGTAGCGCATTGCCTGCGCGGGTCCCGGCCATGGCCGGGCCCGCCAGCAACCTCGTCCGCGCGGCCCACAGGCCGCGCTTTTGGAGCATCATGGATCTACCTCCGAAGTCGCCGCAGGGTCTGCGTGCGCCCGTCCTCCCGAGCCCCGACCGGCCCGGTGCAGTCGCTGTGGCTTTCGCACAGGCAGGTGCGCGGCCCGAGGTCTCCTCCGCGTGGCTGGACTTCCGCCTGGCGGTGCTGGAAGCACAGCAGAGCGCGCTGACCCGCCTCGTCCAGGGCGCTTTCGGCAACCCCGGGCCCGCCCGCACCCCACGGGTAGACGTCGCGGCGCTGGATTTCCAGGAGGAGGCGCTCGTCGCCCTCTCTGAGGATCTGGTGGCGGCCGCGCGCGCGCACGGGCAGCCCGGCGCACCGCTCGCCGCGCTCCAGGCCCGCATCGGGCAACACGCGGGGCTCGGCCCTCGCATCGCCCGCGCCGCAGCGGGTGCAGACGCGAAGGCCCTGGAACAGCTCGCGCACGAGCACGACGTGCCTGTGGACGCGCTCGCGTTCCACGGGCGCCTGCTCGCCGCACCCTTTGTGCTGCGCGCGGTGGTCGCGGCGGTGGACACCCACGGCGTGGGAGAAAGCCCGGCCACGCCACGTTGCCCGTTCTGTGGGAGCGCCGCCGCCCTCGCCACCCTGGGCCGCGAAGACGAGGGCGCCCGCACCCTGCACTGCGGGCTCTGCGGGGGGAGCTGGGCCTTCACGCGGGTGGCCTGCGGCCACTGTGGCCAGCAGGACCAGCGGCAGCTCGCGCTGCTGATGATCGAACCCACCGATCCGGCCTGGCTGGAGACCTGCAAGGCCTGCGGTGTCGCCCTCAAGACCTT
The DNA here is from genome assembly GCA_043814015.1 of Pseudomonadota bacterium. Taxonomy (GTDB): domain Bacteria; phylum Myxococcota_A; class UBA796; order UBA796; family JAFGLY01; genus JBDRKM01. Next base: position 23,656 of record JBDRKM010000491.1, on the reverse strand, counting down.
CGATCTGCGCCGCCTGCCGGGGGATCTCGACCCGCTGGTCGCTGACGCCGCCAGCCTGCACCTCGACCTGCTCGCGGCCAGGGAGGGGTTCGCCACCCCCCCCATGAGCGCAGCGCTGGCATGACCTTGTCGCTGGTGTCGAACCACCCGCGGGAGGCCGCGCTCCCGGCGGATGACGCGGTGCTCTCCTGCCACGTCCAGCTCGATGTGATGGAGGTGGTCGGCGGCGAGGCCCGGGAGGGTCTCCGGCCCGTCGCCACCGAGGTCCCCTTCACCATGCGAGCCAACGGCGTAGAGCTGGCCACCCTCATGTGCAGCCCCATGGACCTGCAGGCCCTGTGCTGCGGCTTCCTGATGACCTCCGGCGTGATCGCAGGGCCGACGGAGATCCTCTCCCTGGCCTGCGACGACCGTCGCTGGGAGGCCAACGCGCGCGTGCTGAACGACCCCGATCCGGGCCTCCTCCAGCGCCGCCTGCACACCTCGGGCTGTGGCCGCGGCGTGGTGTACGCCTCCGTTCTCGAAGCCAGCGCCCACCTGCCGCTGGAGAGCGACCTGCGCCTGCCCGCCAGCCGCGTCAGCGCCCTGGCGCAGTGGCTGCTGCGAGCCTCCCCGCTGCACCGCGCCACCCGCGGGGTGCACACCGCCGCCCTCTCCGCGGCAGGCCTGCTCCCCATCCGGACCTTCGACGACGTAGGGCGTCACAACGCCGTGGACAAGGCCATCGGCGCGGCGGCCCTGGCCGGCGTCACGCTCGCCGGCGGCGCCCTGCTCTGCTCGGGCCGAGGCTCCGCCGAGGTGGTCCACAAGGCACGCTACTGCGGCATCCCCATCCTGATCACCAGCGGCTCCCCCACCCACCAGGCGGTGCTGCGAGCGCGGGCCGCGGGCCTCACCCTGGTGGGCAACGCCCGGGGGAGGCGTTTCGTGGTCTATTCTCGGCCGGAGCGGATCACCCTGGGGTGTTGAGAGAGGGAGCGCAGGATCTGACCCGGGAAGAGGGGCAGCGGGCACGCACCGGCGGCCCATGGGGCAAGGGCGCCGCCGCCCACCACGCCGGTGTGATAGGCGCAGAGCCGAGAAGAGCCACGAACCATGCCCAGACCGCCCTCCCGCCTTCCCCCTCCCCTGGGCCTCGTGCTCGCCGGGGGAGCCTCGCGCAGGATGGGAGGCCAGGTCAAGGCCGCGCTGTCCTTCGCCGGGCGCCCGCTGGCCGCCTGGAGCGCTGACGCCCTCGCCCCCCACTGCTCCGCGGTGATGCTGGCGACAGGCCGCCTTCCTGGGATCGCGCAGATGGATCTACCCAGCCTCCCCGATCACTTCCCGGGGTTCGGGCCGCTCGCGGGGCTCCATGCCGGCCTGCTGGTCGCGGGCGACGCGGGGATCCTGGTGCTGCCCTGCGACCTCCCGCTGCTGCGCGCCGAGCACCTCGCGCCGTTGCTGGCCCACCGCGCGGACCACGATGTGGTCATCTTCGAACACCAGGAGGGCATCGAGCCGCTCGTGGGCTGGTACGGGCCACGCTGCCTGCCCGTGATGCACACCCAGCTGCTCGCCGGCGGAGGCAGGATCCGCGCGGCCTACGCGAAGCTCCGCGTGCAGATGCTGCCCTGGGCCTTCGCGCGGAGCCTGCTGCAGAACGTGAACACGCCCGCCGACATGGCCGCGGCCGAGGCGCTCATCCCGCTGGAGGCACCGGCGGGCCAGGAGAGGACGCCCGGCGCGCCACGTTCATCCAGGCGCTGATCGCCCCCGTGCCCTCCTCCGACTGCGCCACACCACCAGCACCAGCGGCGGCAGCCAGGCCCCGCTCCCAGCGCCCGAGGCCACCTGGCAGCGGCCGCGGCATCCACCCGCCTCCTCCTCGAAGCTGGTGAGGGTGAAGGGCAGCCGCTGGACCTCCACCGCGTCGAAGACCACCGTGCCATCCTCGGCCGTGATCTCCAGCGTGTGCCAGCCCTCGTCCAGGTCCCAGGCGGAGAACAGCTCGGGGCGCCCGTCGCCTCTGAAGTCGCGCAGATCCACGGTCCCCTCACCCTGCCCGTCCAGCCGGACGGACAGGCTCCCCTTCGCGTCCAGCCCCGGCGGGCCCAGCAGGGCCAGGCCGACGCCGTAGAAGGAGCCGGTGGCGACCTCGCCCGGGGTGATGGCCTGGGCGAACTCCAGGTTGACCGAGCGCTCGTCGGGCACCATGGCCCAGCCGTTGGAGAGCCGCCAGTAGGGGTGGCGGGTGTCCACGATCTCGACCGCGTGGATGTCCTGCCAGGTCTCGCCGCGGTCCAGGCTGACCCAGGCGCCGGAGAAGCCCGCGGCGGCCACCGCGCCGTCCTCGGCGAAGTTGGGGGAGATGGCGAGGTTCTGGAACACGTCGCCGGTGGGGCGGGCCAGCTCGATCCAGCTCTGGCCCCCGTCGTCGCTGCGGAACCAGCCGGAGGCGGCAGCGAGGGCGAAGACCGTGGGGTCCGCGGGCCAGCCCGGCGAGATGACCACGTCCCAGACGGGCTCGCCCCGGAAAGCCAGCCGCTCGGGCGCGCCGCCGGCCTGCGAGACCCGCAGGCCGTCGAGGGTGGCCAGGAACAGGGCCTCGCCCCCCGGGGAGCCCGCCATGCCCTCGATCCGGGCGCCCGCCGCGCCCACCGCGCTCCAGGTCGCGCCCTCGTCGTCCGTGACGAAGACCTCTCCGTGGCTGCCGCAGGCGATCCAGGCCAGGCCGTCCTCGGCGTAGCCGTCGGAGAAGGCCGCCACGTTGCAGGTGGCCTCCTCCTCCAGCGGCGCCTGCCCCGCGCGCCAGGTGTGGCCACCGTCGGTGGACAGGGCCCAGCCGGCGCCGCCCTGCGCCAGGCCCACCGCGAGCACGTGGGGGACGGCGTCGAAGTCCAGGGGCAGGTAGACGTCCTCGGCGCCGCCGAGGGCCTCCAGGGCGAGGGAGGACCAGCTCCGGCCGCCGTCGAAGGTCCCGGCCAGGCCGTTGGAGAGGGTGGTGAAGACGGGAGTGGCTTCGCCCCAGGAGGGGGCCGCGTGCACCATGCGCGGCCAGGGGCGCGGCAGGGCGAAGCCGATGGGCGCGGCCAGCCCGGCGCGCGGATCCACCCACTGCATGCCGCCACCGTTGGAGGCCAGCACCACCACCGGATCGCCCGTGTCGGCGCGCACCGAGACGCTGACCCCGCGCAGCGCCTCCGGCCGGTAGGTCTCGATGGCGCGCCAGGTGAGACCCCGGTCCGTCGAGCGGGTGATGCCCTCCCAGGACGCGAGCCAGATGGTGTCGGTGTCGTCCTCGAAGAAGTCGTAGTAGTGGTTGCCGTCGGTGGGGTTGCCGACGCCGCCGCCCGCGGGCTGGATGAGATCGTGCTGGTAGGTCCAGCGCTCCCCGCCGTCCTCCGAGCGCCAGACCGCCTCGGTGGGCAGGGTGGCCAGCACGAGATCGCCGCCCAGGTCGATGACGGTGCTGACCGCCTCGCCCTCGAAGGCCACGCAGGAGAAGCGCGCGCCGTCGTCGTCGGAGCGCCACAGGCCGTCATCACGGGTGGCCGCCCACACCCTCGCGCCCTCACCCACGGCCACCTGCCACAGCTCGTTGTCCAGGGTCGCGACCTGGCTCCAGGACCGACCGCCGTCGTCGCTCCCCACCACCCGGCCGTCGCGGGTCAGGGCGAAGGCGCGGCCGTCTTCGGGGAAGTCGGGGGAGAAATCGAGATCCAGCAGGGCCAGGCCGTCGAGCGCCTGGGCGAGCTCCCAGCGCTCGCCCGCGTCGGTGGTGCGCCAGATCCGACCATCATGGGCGCCGCCCTCCCCCGGGACGAAGCCAGCCGCCAGCGCGATGCCGTCCGCGGCGAAGTCCGGGGAGAGGGCGATCTTGTGGACGGTCGCGTCCGCCGGGAGGTCGAGGTGGACCCGGAAGCTGTCGCCCGCGTCCTCGCTGGCCCACAGCCCGAGGCCGCCGGTGCCGAGGAACAGCCGCTCGGGGCCCAGCAGGGCGGCGGTGGCCACATCCTCGGTGTCGGGCAGCAGGTAGCGGGTCTCGATCACCTCGCCGTCGTGGGTGCGGGTCACCATCCAGGCGTCGAAGCGCACCAGGGAGGTGACGATCCACGCCGGCTCCGGGCCCGGCGAGACCGCGACCCACTTGGCCACGTCGTGGGGGGAGTGGGCCCAGGCCGCAGGCGCGGCCATTAAAAGCACCGCGAAAAACAATACGCAAAGGGGCATAAACGTGAAGACGCCGAGACGCACGTGGCCTCTTTGCGTGCAGTCCTTCCTCCACGAAGCCCCCCTCCTGCGCGCGCTCGGCGGGGCCGCGGCGCGCATGGACTGGCCGCCTCCCGTGCTCATGGGGCGAAGTCTCCAGCCTGGAAGGTCTGGATCTCCCAGACGCCGCCGTCCTGGCCGAGCAGGACGTGGAGCGTGTCGCCGTCCGCCGCGAGGCGGCCCAGGCGCGGGGCACCGGTGTCCAGGCAGACCGCCGCCTGGTCCAGCGCGCCGGCGCACAGGCCGGCCGTGCCACGGGCGGGGTCCCAGGTGGGGAAGACCGCGAGATCGCCGAGCCAGGCCGGGGCGACCTCCGGGTCGAGCCGCACGGGCAGCTCCAGGGCCGCGACCTCAGCCCAGCCCGCGGCGCCCGGGCTGCGGGCGAGGATGGCCACGCTGCCGCCCTCGTAGAAGCCGCTGGCCGCCAGGGCCACCTCGCCCTCGGGGTCCACGTGCAGCGCCGGGTGCTCCACGCGCCAGTCGGCGCCCTCGGGGGCCAGGGGGCCGAACCGCGCGGCGTGCAGCGCCCCCCAGGCGGGTGTCGCCTCGTCGCACGCGGCGCTGCCGGTGTAGATACCACGCCCATACCGTGCCTCGGAGGTGTCGTTCGAGGCGCCCACGGCCACCCACGCCTGGCCATCCAGGAGCGCGAGATCGGCCTCGATGGGGAAGCTCTGGGAGCCGGGGGCCGAGGCCACACTCCAGGCCTCGCCGTCGAAGCGGGCCAGGTCCACCGAGACCGGGGCCTGCTCTCCGCCCTCCGCGGCCAGCCCGTTGGGGTTGAGGCCGTAGGCCGCGAGCAGGTCGCCCTCGGGCGTCACGGCCAGCCGCGGGCGCCAGTACGGTCCGACGAGCTCCAAGGGGGCTGGGATGGCGGCCCAGTTGGCGCCGGCGTCCTCGGAGCGGGCGCAGCGCGGGTGCCAGCCGGACTCGTACTCCTCTGGGGCCAGGGCGATCTCGCGCCAGCACAGCCAGGCGCGCGCGCCTTCCCGCGCCAGGGCGGGGGCCTCCACCGCGATGGCCTCGGGGCTGGACAGCCGCTGGCCCGCCACCACCAGCTCGGCGCGGCAGGCGGGGTCTGCGCGGTAGAGGACCTCGGCCACGAGCCCGCCGGCCACGGCGAAGTCGGCCACGCCGGAGCGGCTCGGGAGGCCCGTGGGGGACTCGAACCAGTCGTCGCGCACCAGGCCCTCGGCCCAGGGCAGCTCGACCCCCAGCAGGGCCGCCATGGTGGGCGCCACGTCCGTCAGCAGGATGGGCCCCTCGGCGTCCTGGCCTTGACGCACCCCGGGCCCCAGCAGCAGGAAGGGCAGGCGCCGGCAGCCGTTGCAGGAGCAGCCGTGGTGGCGCCAGGGAGGCTCGGAGCCGGCGGCCGAATGCCGGCCGTGATCGGCGATCACCAGCAACCAGGTGTCATCGCGGTAGTGGTCCTGGCCCTGCAGCCAGCCCCAGAGATCGGCCACAGGGCGGTCGAGGGCGCGCACCGTCTCGAGGTAGTCGTCGTCATCGCCGTAGTGCCCGTCGCGGTCCACCTGGTGCAGGTTGGCCACGGCGACGCGGGTGGGGCGGAGCGTGAGCTGCTCCTCCAGCGCGCGGAGGACCGCCACATCGTCATGGGAGGGCTGGTCGCCGAAGGTCTCCGTGACGAAGCCCCACTCCGTGCCGTCGAGCCCCTCGGAGCCCGGCCACAGGCTGCTCAGGAGGGGCCAGATGAGGGTGGTGTTGGACACCAGGCTCCCCAGGCTGCCTGGGCGGGCACGCTCGACCTCCTCGGCCAGGAGCGGCCAGCCGGGCCGGTACATGCCCGGCCCCTGCTCGGAGGGGTAGTTGGCCAGGGGCAGGCGCCGGCCCGTGAGCATGGCCGCGTGGGCCGGGGTGGTGGTGGTGGCGCCGAGGCTCCAGGCGTCGGTGGAGCGCAGCCCCTGGGGCACCAGCGCGTCCCAGACCCGGGGCATGAACTCCGCGGGCTCCTCTCCGGTGGCGCTGGAGGGGTCGTCACCCAGGGACTCCTCGAGCCGGACGCCGTCGAGCACCAGCAGCACCACGGTCCCGTCCACGTCATCCACGGGCCGGTGGCAGGCGGCGAGCGCGAGCAGAAGGGTGCCGGCGGCGAAGCTGGGCATCGGGGGCCCTCGGGATCGGGCCCACGGTAGCCGCTCGGCGAAGGACTGGCGAGCCCGAAACGCGGCGGCTCAGGGCGCCGCCGCCACCGGCGCCCTGACGTAGCGCGCGAGGGCCGCGGTGCGAGGCTCGGCTACGGAGATGGCGCCGAGGCGCTGCTCGAAGGGCTCGGAGCCGCCGGGGCGCAGGATGTGCTCCACCAGCCAGGGGCCGGTGGCCGGGTTGTCCACGGGCTCGCCCACCGCCTTGACCAGTGCGTCGTACAGGCGCGCCTCGGTCACGTAGGAGTAGATGTAGTTCTGGACGTAGCCTGGGTAGTGCCACATCAGCGGCGTGTGCAGGGCCTGGCAGTAGGGCACGCCGGCGCTGGAGACGGGGGCCTCGCCGGCGGCCAGCCCCCAGGCCGCCTCCCGCTCCACGCAGGTGCGGGCGACCGCCTCCCACGACGTGGGATCGCGGTACATGCGCCGCTCCACCTCGGTCTCCACGATGGCCTCGGAGACCCACTGGGACATCTGGCGCGCGCGCCAGTCCACCAGGGCCTGGCGATCGGACGCCGGCAGCTCGGGCTGGCAGGCCGTGAGCCAGGCCTCGCTGACCAGGAGGCGCTCGAACAGCTGGGCGAAGCCCTCGGTGTAGGCGTTGGGGGGGTCCCAGAGCACGGGGCTGGCCAGGACATCCCCGTCCAGCGAGGACCAGCGCAGGGCGTGGGCGGCCTCGTGCATCACGGCTTCGTACTGCCAGATGTCGAAGCGGCGGTCCTGGCTGACCACCAGCGAGATGTTGCGCGGCGGGCGGATGGGGAAGCTGTAGGCGCCGCGCCGGGTGTTGCGCGACGGGCCGGTGAAGATCTCCCAGCCCTCCAGCTCGATGCCCATGCGCCGCAGCGACGCGGTGACGTGATCCTCGGCGAGGTCGGTGTCGAAGTAGGGCTCGGCCTCATCACGGCCCGCCTCCAGGCCCGCCCGGCGCCGCAGCCAGCGCCCGTTGGCGAAGTCGTCGGCGACCCCCAGCTCCGCCGCCTTTGCCGCCACGATGGAGGCCCAGGCCTCGTTCACGGGCCGGATCACGGGCTCGACCTCGCGGAACAGCGCGTCCACGTCGGCCTCGGTCAGCCCCTCGGCGGCCAACGCGAGCTGCCAGAAGTCGTCGTAGCCTGCGCGCCGGGCCACCTGGTTGCGCAGCTTGATGAGCTCGCGCAGGTCATCGCCCACCACCGCCATCTGGTGGTCCACATAGTCCTGGGCCAGATCGGCGCGGGTGCCCGGATCGAGGTCATCGGCGGCCTTGGAGACGCTCGCCCAGCGGCCCGAGAGGGAGACCTCCACCTTGCCATCGGGGGTGCTCCAGGTGGCCTCGGCCCCAGAGGCCGCGTCGAGCTTGGCGAGCAGCTCGGTCTCACGCTCTTTCTCCTCGGCCTTCCAGGAGCGCGCGTACACCGCGCGGCGCTGGTAGGCCTCGGCCCGCACCCTCTCCCAGCTCCCCTCCGGCTGGGCCAGGCCGGCCTCGATGGCGGCCGTGACCTCTGCATCGAGGAACCAGGCCAGCTCGGCCTTCTCCGCGTCCTTGAGCCGCCGCCGCGCATCGCGGTTGTGGATGTTGCGGGCCACGTCCCGGTCGGCGGCGTTGCGCCGGGCGACGATGTCGGCGTACTGGGCGTCCAGGCGATCCAGGGGCATGCCTCCCTGGCAGGCGGCGAGCAGCAGGAAGAGGGCGGAAGTCGAGCGCAGCAAGAGGCCTCCAACGAGCCGACACGGCGAGGTCGGTCCAGCGGCGAGCATACCTCAGAGGAAGGCGTACGTGGGACACGCGGGCCTTCTCGGGAGGCGGACAGATTCTGACAGCCCGCAGGCCGGGGCGTGTTAGGGTGGAGCCTCCGCACAGCAACCAGAGGGAGCGTCATGACCGTCAACAAGGCCATCCTCATCGGCAACCTGGGTCAAGATCCGGAACTTCGCAACACCGCCTCGGGCGCCGCCGTGTGCACCCTGCGCATCGCCACCACCGACCGCCGCAAGGACCGCGATGGCAACTGGTCCGACTTCACCGAGTGGCACTCCGTGGTGGTCTTCGGCAAGCAGGCCGAGAACGTGGCGCGCTACCTCCAGAAGGGTCGCCAGGTCTACGTCGAGGGCCGCATCCAGACCCGCAAGTGGCAGGATAAGACCGGCAACGATCGCTACACCACCGAGATCGTCGCCGACAACGTCCGCTTCCTCAGCCAGGGCGGTGGCGGTGGCGGTGGCGGTGGCGGCGGCGGCCGCGGCTCCTATGGCGGTGGGGGCGGCGGCTCCTACGGCGGCGGAGGTGGTGGCGGCGGCTCCTACGGCGGCGGTGGCGCCGGTGGTGGCTCCTACGGCGGCGGTGGCGCCGGTGGTGGTGGCACCGGCGGGGGCGGCGGGGGCGACACCGACGAGCCTCCTCCCCCGGGCGACGCGGACATGCCGTTCGACGACATGCCGTTCTAAGCGAGCGGCGGGCAGCGGGCGCCCGTGGCGTGGAGCGCCGCCCCGTAGCACGGGCGTGATGCTCCGCGAGGTGCTACCATGATGGCCGTGGTCCGGGATGCTGGCACTGTCCCCTGGAGGTCCCGTGAGTCTCGTTCAGACCGACCTCGCCGAGCCCCTCCAGCAGACCCAGAAGGCACGCGGGCAGGCGGCCAGGGGTGTTGAGCCAACCAAAGGCGACGCGCTGCGGGATCCCCTCACCGACCCCCTCGTCGACCCCCTCCTGACCGTCCAGACCTACGATGCCGGTGGAGGTCGCGGGCCCGGGCACGTCCGGCACTCGGCCGCCGAGGGCGTGCGCGGAGCCGGCGCGCCGCTGCCGCACCGTGATCGCATCCAGGCGTCCTTCGGGCGCCACGACCTCTCGAAGGTCCAGGCCTACAAAGGCGGCACAGCCGACACCGCCAACCAGTCGATCGGGTCGGCCGCCTACACCGCGGGTGAGAAGGTCGCGTTCCGCTCGGGCTCGGACAGCCTGCGGATCACGGCCCACGAAGCCGCGCACGTGGTCCAGCAGCGCAGTGGGGTGAGCGTGCCCGGAGGCGTGGGCCAGCGCGGTGACCGCTACGAGCGCAACGCCGACGCGGTGGCCAGCCGCGTGGTGGCCGGGCAGCCCGCCACCGATCTGCTGGGGCCGGTCCAGGCCAGCGGCTCCGGCGGCGCGGTCCAGACCCATGACGCGCCTGTCCAGACCTTCCTCTTCGGGCTCTTCGGCGGCAACAAGGAGGAGGCCCAGCCCGATCCACAGGCGATCTCGGGCAAGAAGCGCATCTGGGATGCCGTCAAGGGCTTCGGCGTCGGTTTCGTCAAGAACGCCACCGTGGGCTGGCACTTCGTCGACTACTACAACGAGATGAAGGGGCTCTGGAGCAAGGGCAAGGGCCGCAACGAGCAGCTCGACCTCGTCTACGCCCAAATCGGCGAGGGCTTCCGCAAGTACGACACCGTCAAGTCCACCGTCCAGCTGGTGGCCAACGTGGCCACCGGCGTCTCGGTGCTCTTCGGCATCCTCTCGATCTTCTGGCCTTTCTTCGCGCCCGTGGCGGCTATCGCCGGCATCATCGCCACCGTGGCCCACGGCCTCGCCCTGCTGCTGCGGGTGCCCTCCCTCGTCGCCGTCCAGAGCGCCCTCAACAAGCTCAAGGATCGCGATGGCGATGCGGCGATCGCGCTCAAGAACTACCGTCGCAAGGAGATCGGGGCGATGGTGGTCAACGGCATCGGGGTGCTGTTCGGCGGCCTCGGAGGCTCGTTCAACCAGCTCGCCAAGGCCGATCTCGACGCCGGAAAGAACCTCCTCACCGCCGGCATGAAGTTCGGCAGCAAGTCGGCCGAGACCGCCGCGGGTGTGGGCATGGGCGAGATCGGCAACCGGGCGCAGGACATGATCGGCGGCTTCGTCAGCGAGGACATGCCGCTCAAGTCCACTATCGACGAGGGGGAGGTCAAGGGCAACAAGCTCGACGGCAAGGATCTGCCCAACCCCGTACCCGAGGTCCGGAGCGAGACGAAGAAGTTCAAGAAGCTGGTCCGCAAGCTCATCGACGAGAACAAGAACCAGCGCAAGGAGGCCGGCAACGAGCAGGTTAAGACCACCGAGAGCATCGAGCTGGCCAAGCAGGGCCAGCTCAACCTGGGCACCGTCGCCAAGGACGTCTCCCAGATCTCCGAGAGCCAGCAGAAGATCAGCAAGGACACCCAGACCGTCTCCTCCACCAGCACCAGCTCCGTGCAGGACGTGCAGGTCGATCCGGAGAAGGTCGGCAAGGAGGTCGAGGGCAAGCTGCCCAGCGAGGCCGAGGGCACCAACCGCAAGGCCATGATCGGCGATGAGCTGAAGGGCGCCGAGAAGCCCGGCTGGATCAAGCGCAAGATCATGTCCAAGGCCGAGGAGAAGAAAAAGGCCCTCACCGTGAAGGTCATGGAGTCCACCAAGCCCGACGACAGCGCGATGGTGGAGAAGGCCCAGACCGCCGGCATCGAGAAGCTGGGCGCCCTGGAGCTGGAGCTGCAGAAGAGCCGCCAGCAGATCGCCCTGCTCGATCAGCAGCTCATGGAGATGGAGACGCGCCTCGCCAAGCTCGAGCTGGAGTTGGAGGAGATCGGCAAGCGCCTCGACGCCCTCGAGAAGGATTTCAAGAAGTTCGACAAGCTGGCGAACCCATGAACGCGATGAAGGAGGGAGCCCAGCTGGGGGTCGCGCTGGCCATGGCCGGCCTGGCCGCCGGCGCGGTCGCGGGCTGGGCGGGGCTCATGGGCGAGGCCGAGGTGGAGGTGATCGCCGCCCACGCCGCCTCCTGGAGCCGCGCCCTGTTCGTGCTCCTGCCCGCCGCCGTGCTCGCGGGCGCCTGGCTGGCCGGCCGCGCTCCGAGCCGCGCAGTTTCCCTGCTGCGCGGCGGCCTGGCCGGTCTGGTCGCCGGTGCGCTGGGCGTAGCCCTCTACCTGGTCGCCGCGGTGCAGATCCCAGCGGTCTTCGGCGGTGTCCCGGCCGCCGAGCTGATGACCGCGCTGCGCGCAGCCGTCGGCTGGGGCCTGGGTGGGCAGATCATCGGCGCAGCCGCGCTGGCAGGGGTGCTCGCAGGGCTGGTCTGGCCGCTGGAGCGCCGCGGATAGCGCCGCAGCGCCCTACTCCGCGTACGGCACGCTCCCCGGATCCAGGTACCAGTGCTCCACCTCGCGGTACCAGGTCTGGCGGATCATGTCGATCCCCACCACGGCCGAGCCGACGGGGATGCGCTCCACCTTGATCACCACCAGGCCTTCGGGGCGCTCGGTGGGCTCGGGGACCAGCTCGATGTGCACGATCTCGTAGTCCGTGATCTGCACCGGCGGGGTCGCGGCCCAGCGCTCCAGGAAGGCCAGCCGGGGCTCGGGCTCCGCCAGCACGGCGGAGGCGGCGTCGAAGTCGCTCCAGCGCAGGGAGCGCCAGAAGAGCTCCGCGGTGCTGGCCAGGGCCTCCTGGTCGCGGGCGGTGGAGGTGCGCGGCGTGTGCAACGGGGTGCAGGCGCCGAGGACCAGGGGCAGCAGGACGAGGGCGATGGAGCGGGGCATGGCGTGGCCGTAACCCGCCGCGTCCCCCGGGAGTCGGGCGCGCCCGCGCGCGGCGCGCTAATCTTGCGGCAGCCCATCCCGCGCCCCGGCGCAAGGAGGTCCGATGTCCGCGCCCCTGCTCGCGCTCGCCCTGCTCCCCCAGCTCGCCCTGGCCCAGGAGATCAACCTGCGCAACGCCAACTTCCACGTCGAACAGGCCGACGTGCGGGTCCAGAAGCCTGGTGCCCCCCTCGAGCTGGTGCGGCACTACAACAGCCGCTCCAACGACGAGGGCCTCTTTGGCTACGGCTGGTCCAACCCCTACGACGTGATGGTCAGCACGCACGCAGACGGCAGCCTGATCGTGGTAGATTCCGACGGCTTCGTCCTGCGCTACACCCTCGAAGGCAAGCCCTGGGCCGAGATCCGCGAGGCCTTCGTGGACCGCCTGATCCAGGCGCGCCGCACGGACGACAAGGTCCACGGGGGCGAGCGCGAGGAGGCCTACTACGCCGAGCTGAAGCAGACCTGGATGGAGGTGCCCGAGGAGCGCGAGCACGCCACCTGGGCCTACCCGGCCGCCTGGCGCGAGCCCCTGGACGGCACCTACATCTCCTACGACCGCGGCACCGAGAGCCTGATGCGCGAGGGCGGCGCCTACCGCCGCACCGCCTCCGACGGCCTCGTGGAGAGCTTCGACACCCGGGGCCGCCTCACCGGCCGGGTGGACACGGCCGGCCGTGGCCTGCGCCTGGACTACGACCGCGACGGCCGCCTGATGAAGGTGGCCCACACCGACGGCGCCGGCTTCACCCTCATCTACGGCCAGGGTGGGCGCGTGCAGGAGCTGCTCGACACCGAGGGCCGCACCATCCACTACAACTACGACGACAAGGGCGATCTCGTGCAGGTCCGCGGGCCCGCCCAGCGGGTCATCGCCTACGCCTACGATGACGAGCACAACCTGGTGGCCATCCGCCAGGCCGACGGCTCCGGGCTGCAGGTGCTGTACGACAAGGAGGCCGACTGGGCCGTGGCGCTCAAGCGCGGCGACGAGGTCACCCGCTACGCCTGGGACGTGCTGAACCCCAGCGGCACCCACTACCGCTGCGCGGTCACCGACCCGACTGGCGCCGTGATGAGCCACGAGTTCGACGACGACAGCCACGTCTCCACCGTGACCGACGCCCAGGGCGGGGTCACCCGCACGGTGTACTCGGCCTGCTGCGCCAAGCCGCTGGAGGTCACCGGACCCGACGGCAGCGTGACCCGCTACGACTACGACTCCCAGGCCCGCATGGTCGGCGTGACCAAACCCGACGGTACCCGGGTGCGCTACACCTACCACCCCACCATGGCCCGCATCGTCCAGGCCAACTTCCAGACCGGCAAGCGCTACCAGTACGAGTACGACAAGGGCGGCCGGGTCACGAAGGTGATCGAGGGCGGCGGCCGCACGCTCGATCTGCTGTACGGCGACAACGGCAAGGTCGAGACCATGCAGACCAACGACGGCGGCCAGTACCACTTCGAGTACGACGTGGACGGCCGTCCCGTGCGCATCGTGGGGCGTAAGGGTGTGGCGCTCGATCTCGAGTACGGCCTGGCGGGCGAGCTGAAGAGCTCCCAGATCTCCACCCCCTCCTCAGCACAGAAGGCGTCTTTCTACCGCGATCTGCAGACCGTGCTCGAGATGCTCGAGCCGGCCACGGGGGCCTTCTGATCCAGCCACGCACGGCGCTGGCGGCCCTGCTGCTGGGCCTGGCCGGCTGCGCCCACCGGGTCGAGATCCGCTCGGAGCCGCTGGGCGCCCAGGTCTGGATGCGTGGCCAGGTGGTCGGCGCCACCCCCACCGAAGTGGTGGTCTGGTCCGCGCCCTTCACCCGCCCCAGCGCGCGCCTCACCCTGCCTGGCTACCGGCCCACCCGAATTACGCTGCACAAGGACCGCCACCCGCTGCGGCGGGTGCTCGATCTGATCACCCTCCACCCTCGGAAGGCATTCGCGTTGGTGCCAAACGCGCACCACGAGGTCCTGCTGATCCCCGAGCACGAACCAGCGGGGACCTGGGGGCCGGAGGACGTGCCGGAGTAGGCGTCGGCGCTGTACTCCCAACGTGCTGTCGGGTTTGCTCCGGCGCCGCCCAGGACGCAGGGGAGGTCGGCGTTCGTTGCGGCGCGCTGGCTTCAGGGGTGTTCCACAGGCGCGGCCGCAAAAAGACCTCCCTTCCGCCGCGCTGCGCCGCCTTGAACGCCATGTTTCGAATGACACGGGGACGTCTCGTGCCAGGGCGACTGCACTCGACCGGGCAGGCATGACGCCCGATTCGAATGCGGGGATCGGGGGCTGGCGCCATCGAAGCGCGCACCGCCTTAGGGCCCGCCCGGACGTATCATCAGGTGATCCGGGCACGAAGGCGGGGCAACGAGGTCAAGCCCCAGAATCTGCACCACCTGCCGCGGTCATGCCCACGTTTTCGCCCCATCGCGAACCGTGCGCGCCACCAGCATCACCATACTACCTTATTTTTCGAAGACTCTGAGCATCGAATGCAGCTCTTGAGGCGGCCAGATGGGGCATGTTGGGGGGCATGACCCATGGCGGTGGTGCATCCTCGGGGGCATGACCCCGAGCCTCGGGACCAGCCGCCAACCGCGAGCCGCGATCACTCCTTGGCCGCCTGGGCCGGCTCCTCGGAGACCGGCTCCTCGGAGACCGGCGCCTCGGGCGGGGGCGCGGCGCCCTTGGCTCCCCCACGGGCGGCGGCCATGCGGCGGCCGCGGCCGACCTCGATGGGCTTGCGGTGCTTGCCCCAGAGCTTTTCGCCCAGGGCCGCCACGCCGCCCACGGCGACCCCGCCCACCAGGGCGGCGGCAGCGATGGCGAAGACCACCTCCTGGTACTCGTCCAGCGGGGTCACGCCATCGCGCAGGAAGAGGGCGAAGAACGAGAGCAGCCCGATGTCGCCGGAGATGCGGTCCGTGCCGTAGCGCACGTCCACGAACACCGCGAGCAGGTTGACCACCACCAGAAAGATCCAGATCCAGACCAGCGGGATGGGGGCCTTGACCACCGCCACCTCGATGGCGATGGCGGCCTTGCCAGTCCAGTTGGTCACCGAGACCTTGAACGGACCGGCGCCCTTGAGGTCGTAGCGGTCCTGCTTGTCCTCGCCCCATTTGCCGGTCTTGCGGGCGGTGGAGTCGGTCACGCCCTGGCCGCCGTCGATGTTGATGGCCTGGCCACCCTTGGCGGACTTGCGCTTGAAGGTACCGCTGACGATCTGGCTCCAGTCCTCGCCGGTCAACGTGAGGGAGTAGGCCGTCTTTCCATACAGATCGGCGTGCTGCTCGTCCTCGTAGTCGTTGAGCGTGGCCGTCACCATCAGGGCCTGACCCGGAGCGGGCGCCTCGATCTCGACGACTTCGCGTTCACCGTAGACGTTGTTCAAGGAGAAGGGTTCCCCCGGCTCCAGCACCATCCGGCCCATGGCGATGGGCGCAGCGGCGGAGCCGAGCAGCAGAACCCAGGCGAGCATGGGCGCGCCCTGGTGGGCAAGCAGGCGCCGGCCGGTGGTGATCAGCACCGCCAGCACCACGCCCAGGATGATCATCATGGTCGGCACGACAGACTCCGGGCCCGCGAGGAGGGAGCCGCGGGCGGGCGGACTCTAACCCGGGACCCACGCGATGGTCCTCCCCCCACGCACCAAGCCGTCTCAATCCCTGGGACCAACCTTGAAACGCCCGCCCTCGAACAGCAGGCTCTCGCCATCCGACGTGGCCGCGCCGAAGTCCAGGCAGCCCAGCAGCACCTCACCGTCGATCTCGGCCACCGTGAGCGTGCCACCGCTGCCCTGGATGGTGCTGTAGGTGGAGGTGGCGCCCTGCACGTACACATTGATCCAGTTGCCGTCCTCGCCATCCCCCAGCGGCACCTCGAAGGGGGCCTCGCCGGAGGAGATCAGATCCTCCACCAGCAGGCTGTCGCTCGCCACGCGCAACACCATGCTGAGGGTGTAGCCGTCGGTGCGGTCCACGTTGATGGACAGCGCCCCGCTGGCCACGGTCCAGCCCACCCCCTCCGCCAGCCAGGCCGCGCTGTCCATGGTGCCCTGCACCTGGCCCTCGAGCAGGTCCGTAGGCGCGGGGCAGTCGCCGGCGCAGGCGGTGAGGAGGGGGACGACAGTGGCGAGGGTGAGGGGGCGCATGGGAGATCTCCAGGGACGGCGCATGTATCAAGACGCGGCGGGGTCTGGGGGCTGGCGGTCACAAGTCGAGGAGGGCGTGGAGGGCATGCGGGGAGCCAGGCTGTTTTTCGCCCGATGCTCCCCAGCGAGGAGCTGTGCCCGCAACCCATGGAGATCGCACCGGCCCCGCGCCGCCTCCTCTTGGCCCCGGGGGAGCTTCACTCCCCATCCGTGGGAGCCGCCCCCGCACCGCTGACGTGTGGGGGCCCCCGAGGCTCCCCATAGGCCCCCGCGCCCCATCGGCGCGCGCGCACTGGGTGCGGGCATCGAACAGAATGAGCCCTGTTCGCCGACAGTTCGGGGGCCAACGAGGGCTCCGCATCGGGGCTGCCCTGGCAGCCCCGCGCCGCCCATCAGGCGACGAAGATGAGGGGGATGGCGCGTTTCGCGCCCGATCAGGCGGGGAAGAACCTGACTTCCCCCCAAAAAAAGTCCCTGTCCCAGATCATGGCGCCGCAGCAGAACCAGCCAGACCCGGAGGCGACACAGGCGGCCCGAGATGGTTCATCTCCCCCCCGCGGTGTCGCGTCCGGGGGGCCCGAGGCCGGTGGCGCCACGATTCGGGACAGCAAGTGGATTTTTCGTGGACTGCAGCGAGCTGGAGGCGACCAAGTTCAGGATCGCCGTCGCCAAAGCGGAGTACGGCGCCGACGAGATCCGGCTGATGGCGGGCAAGCGCAAGGCCGAAGCGCAGCGGGCCTTCGAAAGCTACCGGGGGGACGGCGTTGTACTGGCCACGTGCGTGCAAATCAGGTCGTAACGTCCGCCCCTGTTTGCGAGCCAAGCCCGTCCCAGGTGTGGGCAATGGTAACTCCTCGGTTCCAAGGGGTGTTCCCGTTGCATGGTCGCGCCTTGGGCAGCCGCCCCACACCTGAAACGCGAAGGGCGCATCCCCGTCGCTATCGGGCAGGATCTTTCCAGGCGCACAGGTACGGATACGAAAGCGATCCCGGTTACAACGCTGCCCCCGGAGCCCCCCATGCGCATCCTCCTCATCAACCCCGGCATGAACCTGCAGCGCCTCGGGCGTGTGGCGGGCCTGCTCGAGCCCATGCCCTGCATCGGGGTGGCCTACCTGGCGGCGGCCCTGGAGCAGGCCGGGTTCCTGGTCCGCATCGTGGACATGTTCGCGGAGGGGCTGGGCGCCGACGAGGTCCAGGAGCGGGTGGAGCGCTTCCGGCCCGATGCGCTGGGCTTGACGGTCATGACCCCTTCGGCCCCGGTCTGCGCCGTGCTCTCCGCGCGCGCCCGCGCCGCCTTCCCCGCCCTCAAGGTGGTCTGGGGCGGGGTCCACGCCGACGTGTTCGGCGCCGAGATCGTGGCCAGCGGGCAGGCCGACGTGGTGGTCCACGGTGAGGGCGAGCACGCCATCGTACAGCTGTGTCAGGCCTGGGCCGGCGGGTCCGAGGATCTCTCGGGTGTGGCCGGGATCACCTGGCGCCATGAGGGCGCGGCCGTGCGCACCGCCGAGCGGCCCCTCAACCAGAACCTCGACGCCCTCCCCCACCCCGCCTGGCACCTCCTGCCCGTGCACCGCTACGGCCTGCTGCCCTTCGCGGACATCGCCCGGCCGGTGCTGACCATCTCCGCCTCCCGCGGCTGCCCCTACCGCTGCGCCTACTGCTCCCTGCTGCACTCCCACGGCAAGACCTATCGCCGCCGCGACATGGTGAAGGTGGTGGACGAGTACGAGGCCGTCGTAGAGCGCTTCGGGGTGCGCCAGATCGGCTTCGTGGACCCCATCTTCCCCCTGCACCAGGCGGATCTCCCCGTCTTCCTCGACGAGCTGCTGGCCCGCAAGCTGCCCGAGCGCTGCGTCTGGCTCTCCGAGACCCGCGCCGACCGCCTCGACCCCGAGACCTGCCGCATGATGTACGCGGCCGGCTGCCGCCGCGTGCTGCTGGGCGTCGAGAGCGGGGTCAGCCGCCTGCTGGACAACGTCAACAAGCACCTCTCCCTGGAGCAGACCCGCGAGGGCGTGGCCAACGCCCGCGCCGCGGGGATCCAGACCGTGGGGCTGTTCATGATCGGCCTGCCGGGCGAGACCCCGGAGATGACAAAAGAGACCGTGGAGTTCTCGGTCAAGCTGGATCTGGACTTCGCCAAGTTCGCCATCACGGTCCCCTTCCCCGGCTCCCAGCTCTTCGAGGACGCCTGGCAGAAGACCCTCTTCCGCGACGACTGGGAGAACTACGTCACCTTCAACGCCGATCCGGACGCCCTGGTCTGGCACCCGCCCGGCTACGACCCGCGCGAGCTGATCCGCATGCAGCGCTGGGCGCTGCGGCGCTTCTACCTGCGGCCGCGCCAGCTCCGGCGTCAGCTCCTGGAGCTGCGCACCCTGGCCCCCCGCAACGTGGCTCACGGGCTGTACGGCATGCTGCCGTGAGCCACGAGGCGGCCATCGCCGAAGCTCTCCGGGAGCTGGCGACCGCCGAGGGGTTCAGCGCCGTGGGTTTCGCCGCGGTGGCACCGCTGGAGGTGGAGGGCGGACGCCTGGAGCGGTGGCTGGCCGACGGCTTCCACGCGGACATGGACTGGATGGCGCGCAGCCTGCCCGAGCGCCTCGATCCGCGCCGCCTGCTGCCCGGCGCCGCCACGGTGGCCGTCATGGCCCTGCCCTGCACCCCACCGCGGCCCCCTGATCCCGGAGGGTTGACGGGCCAGGTGGCCCGCTACGCCTGGGGCCGAGACTACCACAACGTGCTGGGAAAGCGCCTGCGCCGCATCCAGCGCGCCCTCGCCCAGCGCTTCCCCGGCCTCGGTAGCTACGCCTCCGTGGACAGCCGCCCCGTGTTCGAGCGCGCCTGGGCGGTCCGTGCGGGGGTGGGCTTTTCCGGTCGCTCCACCCATCAGGTCGTGCCGGGCACAGGCCCCGGGGTCTTGCTGGCGACCCTGGTCCTGGACGCTGCGCTCCCCCCCACCGGCCCTCACGCGGCGGGCTGCGGCACCTGCGCCCGCTGCCTGCGCGCCTGCCCCACCGGCGCCCTCGTCGCCCCCGGCCGCCTCGACGCCCGCCGCTGCCTCTCGTACCTGACCATCGAGCACCACGGCGACCTCCCCGAGGAGCTGCGCCCGGCCCTGGGCCGGCGGGTCTTCGGCTGCGACGCCTGCCAGGAGACCTGCCCCCACGACCGCCCGCGGCCCGCGGATCCCGCCTTCCAGGGGCCCCGCGCCTGGCTCGACCTGCCAGCCCTGCTGGTGCAGGACGACGACGCCCTGGACCGCGCGCTCGCGGGCAGCCCCCTGCGCCGCGCCCGCGCGACAGGCCTCAAGCGCAACGCCGCCGTGGTGCTCGGCAACCTCGGCGACCCCGCCGCGCTACCCGCCCTGGAGCATGCCCTGCGCCACCCCGCCGGCCTGGTCCGCCGCCACGCCGCGTGGGCCGCCGCCCACTGCGCGGGCCGTGCCCTGGTGGAGACGGCGCTCTCCCGCGAAGAGGATCCAGGGACCGCGAAGTCCATGCAGCGTGCCCTCGCGGAGCCGCAGACCGGGTGGGTAATCACAACAACCTGACCCCTGCCCCCGACGAACGTCACGCGGTCCGGACGAGGCCCCTGGTGCGCTGCCAGCTGATACCTGACGGCTGACACCTGATGGCTGTTTCTTGATAGCTGCCCTCACGGAGGCCCACACCCGCATGGTGGAGCTGCAGTACGACGGCCGGACGGTGCGCTACACCTACGAGGACTTCGAGCAGCTCGTCCGCGACGGCCAGGTCCCGCCCCACGCCTTGATCCGTTTCCCGGCGGCCACGGGCGACCGCTTCGTTCCGCTGCGCAGCCTCGAGCTCTACCGCGAGCTGGCCCAGTCCGACCAGGCGCGCCTGTTCCGCGAGCTCTCCAGCGCCAGCATCCCCTGGCTGACCGCCCTGCTGGTGGGCATACAGGTCCGGGTCTTCCTGTTCTCGCTCCTGCCGGGCCGGGGGTCCTCGTTGGTGGAGCGCCTGGCCAACTGGTCGCCGGCCGAGCTCGAGCTCGGGCAGGTCTACCGCCTCCTGACCTACGGCTTCCTGCACCTGGGCGTCACGCACATCGCCTTCAACCTGCTCTTTCTGGCCTACACCGGCTGGAGCCTCGAGCGCGCCATGGGGCGCTGGAACCTGCTGTCCATCTACCTGGCCAGCGTGTTCTCGGGCGGCCTGCTCTCCATGGCCATGTCCCCCGACCGCCCCAGCCTTGGGGCATCAGGGGGTGACTTCGGCCTGATCGCGGCGGCGGTGGTCTTCGGCTGGAAGTACGGCGATCTCATCCCGAAGAGCGCCCAGAAATACTACGGCTGGGCCTTGCTGGTGTACCTGGTGGGCGCCCTGCTCTCCGGGGTGAGCTCGGTGGGGGTGGACAACTGGGGCCACCTCGGCGGACTGCTCGGGGGCGGCGCCATGCTCACCCTGCTGCACCCCGAGGCGCTCTCCCGCCATCGCGCCCACAACCGCGCTGTGCGCCTGGGCGTGCTGTGCCTGGCCGCCGCGGTCTGCGCGAGCATGGCCCTCTGGGGCCAGCACCTCGTGCCGCTGGAGGGCTGGTCGTACCGCGGGCTGACCGCGGCCCGGCCCTCCGCCTGGCTGGAGGGCTGGACCTTCACCGGCGACCGCGGCTTCTTCTCACCGACCCAGCAGGCCACCCTGGTCCTCGACACCACGGTCCACGTCAAGCCGGTGGACCTGGAGCGCGCCACCGACCGCTACCTGACCCAGGTGGACGCGGGCGGGCGCGATGCGGTGCTCGGCACCCGCGAGGCCACCACCTTCGCGGGCTGGCCGGCGGTGCGCATCGAGACCGAGCTGGATCTCTCGGGAGAGCGCTACGTTTTGCACGCCCTGCTGGTGGCCCGCGGCCACTACCTGCACCGGGTCCAGCTCCACACCACGGACGCCCACGCCGATCGGTACCGTACTCTCTGGGAGCGGATCATGGCGCGGACCGCCCTCGACGACCCGCCCGAGCTGGTGGACGCCCGCCGCAAGGCCGGCGATCACCTCACCTCGTGGCGGGCACAGGCCGACCTGGCGGCCGCCCTCGGCAGGGCCGGCAACCCCATCGCCGCGCTGCAGGCCTGGTGGCGCGCCCAGGAGCTCAACCACCACGGTCCCGAGCCCGTGGTCGGAGCCCTCCAGCTGATGGCGGCCTACCGCATGGAGGGGCGCCACGAGGCCGTGGCCGCCGCCCTGGCGACCCACGGTGGCGTGCCCGCGGTGCGCCTGGCCGCCGCCGACGTGCTGGACTCCCTCGACGAGCGTCTGGCCGCCGACGAGGTGCTCATGGCGGGCTGGCGCCTGGTCCCGGGCAACGGTGAGCTGCGCCGGGCCCTGCTGCTGCGGGGCCTGACCGTACCCGCCGCGCCGGACGACCTGGGGCCCACGCGGCCGTGATCACCTGCGCGGCATCGGGTAGCCGCGCCCCTGCTGCACGGCCTGCTGCGCCACCCGCCGGACGGGCACCTGCTCGGGGAAGAAGGTGAACCAGCTGTTGCCGAACTCCTTCATCTTGAGCTTCTTGCGGTTGGAGATGGCCTGCTGCAGCGCCTTGAGGGCCTCGTTCTCGGGCAGGATCTTGAGGGCCCGGCCGAGGACCTCGAGGGCCTGGTCCTGGCGCTTGGACTCGGCCAGGATGTAGGCGTACAGACCCCAGTAGGAGGCCTCCTTGCGGGCGAAGAGGGAGACCTTCTCCAGGCGCTTGACGCCCGCATCGACCTGGCCCTCGCGGAAGTCGATGGCGGCCAGCATGCCCTGGGCCATCCAGTTGCGCGAGAAGGACTTCTCCAGGTGCACCCGCGCGGCCTTGAAGTCGCGCATGACGTAGTCGAGCGCGCCGAGCTGCGCCTCGATCTGGGCCTCCAGGAGGAACTGCCAGCGGCCCAGATGGCGGGCGTCGTCCAGGATCTTGCGGGCTTCATCCAGCTTCGGCGGCCTGCCCAGGGCCTGGGCGCGGCTGCTGGCGGCCATGGCCGCCTTGTTGGCCGCCTCCATCGCCACCTGGAGCTTGTTCGAGGTGCGCCGCGCCAGCAGGAAGTAGGTGAGGACCAGCACCAGGACCGCCGGCGCGAAGCCGTAGGCCCAGTGGCCCATGAGCGCCCCGAGGACGAACGCGACGAGGGTGGCGATGATCGAGATGGCGAGGTTCAGCATGGCCGCTGGCTAACCCGAGGGCAGCCTGGCCACCATGGAGCGGGGCGCTCTCACAACCCGGTGTCGTCGGCCGAGGTGGCGCGCAGCTCGCCGCTGGCCTGGACGTAGCCGCTGCCGGAGGTGGCGGGATCGGACCAGTCGGAGGTGTACTCCCAGGTGCCACCCAGGTGGTTGCCGAAGTACACCAGATCGCCCGCCCAGGAGAAGTCGTGACGGGCCCCGGAGGCGGTGACGAAGACCCCGCCGAAGGCCAACTGGAAGGCGTTGCAGTTCTCAGGGTCCCTGGTGTAGGTCGCGCTGTACTTCTGGTCGTCGACCCCGAGATCGAAGGCGTGCTGGCTGGCGACGTAGCGCATGTGCCACTCGGAGTAGCCGTTGTAGAAGATCTCCGTCGCCGGGTACTCCTCGGGCACGGAATCCACCGGGGGGCTGTGCTCGACCACGTTGGACCAGACCCGGTGGCGCCCGTCCATGCGAGAGGGATCCCCGCAGTCGGGATCGCAGGCGCACAGCGCGGGAAGCATGAACAGGGGCGGGGCACGAAACAGACGCATGGAGAGCCTCGGAGGGCCTGTGTAACCGCCTCAGCCACGCAGCAGCGCCAGCCAGACCACCAGCGCGCCGACCGCCAGCGCCCAGCGGCCGAGGCCGGCACGCAGGACGCCGGGGCCGGCCAGCAGCAGGGGCCAGCCCAGGCCGCCCACGGCCGCGCCCGCCAGCAGCGGGACGCGCACGGCCAGCTCCAGGGCTCCCGGATCCGAGCTGAAGGCCAGGGCACCGGCCAGCCCCAACGGCACCGCCCCCACCAGCCCACCCGCCAGCAGGCCCGCGAGCCCCGCGCCGGGGCCCAGCAGGGCGCCCGCCTCGATCCGCAGATCCGGCATGCTGCCAGCCAGGAAGTCCAGGGTGCCGGCGGGCACCAGCAGCAGTACCAGCACCGCGGTGGACGCGAGCCAGGCGAGGCGGGCGGGCTGGGGGCGGGCCTGGGGCCGTGGCCCGGCCAGGACGCTGGCGACCAGGGTCACCCCCAGCGCGAGCCCCAGGCCGAGGGCCGGACCGATGGAGGTGGCGACCGCCCAGACCGGCAGCGCCGCGAGCAGCAGCAGCCTGGGAGCCCACCCTGCGGCCGGGGCGGGGGCGGCCTCGCAGCAGCGGCGGCGATGGGCGGCGCCCAGCAGCCCGAGGGCGATCCCGAGGGGCGCGAGCCGTGGCAGGACCTCGGGGGTGTAGAGCGCGAACAGCGGGGCGCTGCCGAGCGGCCCGCAGAGCCCGCCGGCACAGGCCAGCAGGGATAGCCGCGCGGCCTCGCGGGGCGGGCGCCCCGGGGCCAGGCCCAGCGCCACCGCCGGCCCGCCGAAGGCCGCGCCCCCGAGG
>JBDRKM010000490.1:0-6827 GCA_043814015.1 Pseudomonadota bacterium | reverse complement strand
GCTGACGCGCGACGGCCGCCCGCTGCCGCTCCGCGGAAGCGGGCGCCCCCGCCAGGACTCGAACCTGGGACCCACGGCTTAGAAGTTTGACTATTTAAACGCCGTTTTTCAGAATGTGCTTGCAGGGCCGGCTTTCTTCCTTGGCCTCCTTGCCGGCCTTGGGGGGCGCGGCGGGTCTATGTGCCAGGAATGTGCCAGACCCGCTCTCCCACACCAGGAGGCTCGCGGCAGTGGCGTAGACTCCCGGCACGAGGGCCAAGGTGGCCATGCCAGGTCCGGCCATGGTATCTGTCCCATGAGGAAAGAGCCTGATGATCCCCTCCTCCCCCGATCCCCGCGGCGTCCCCGCCTACTCGTTCGCAGACGCGGCCCGCTACCTCGGACTCCCGAGGAGCACCGTCGCCGCCTGGGCCCGTGGTACGACCTGGCGCGCGCCGGATGGCGGATCGAGGCGCTTTGCTCCCGTGATCGAGCTCCCCAACCCTGCGCTGCCCCTGCTGTCGTTCACCAACCTGGTGGAGCTGCACGTTCTCGCGGCCATCCGACGGGAGCACAGCATCTCTCTGCCGAAAGTGCGGCAGGCCCTGGACTACATCGGACGGGAACTCACCGTACCCCACCCGCTCGCGCGCCTCGAGCTGCGCACGGACGGCGTCGATCTCTTCCTCCACGCCTTCGGCGAGGTCCTCGCCGTCTCGGGAGCCACCGGCCAACTCGCCCTCGCGGAGGTCGTCGAGGCCTACCTGCGCCGCATCGAGCGAGACGCCTCCGGCATCGAGGCGCGCCTCTTCCCCTTCACGTGGAGCCCTCGCCGCGACGGTCCGCTTCACGAGCAACCGCGGGCCGTGGTGATCGATCCCCGCGTCTCGTTCGGGCGCCCCGTCCTCGCGGGGACGGGTATCCCGACGGCCGTCCTCGCCGAACGCTACAAGGCGGGTGAGCCCATGGCGGCGCTGGCCGCCGACTACCGCTGCGATGCGTCCAAGATCGAGGAAGCGATCCGCTGCGAGCTCAAGCTCGCCGCCTAGCCGTGTCCGAACCGGCCCCCTTGTTCCTCGACCGCAGCCTCGGCGCTGTGGTCGTCGCCTTGGCACTGCGGGAGGCCGGAGAGTCGGTCATGGTCCACGATGGCCACTTCGCCCAGGATGCTCCCGACGAGGAGTGGCTCCCGGAGGTCGCGCGGCGCGGGTGGATCGCGGTCACCAAGGACAACGCCATCCGGCGCGGCTTCCTCCAGCGCCTGGCGGTTGCGCAGGCGGGTGCCAGCTTGTTCGTCTTCACGCCAGGCAACATGACCGGCCTCGAGATGGCCGCCGCGCTGGCGGCCGCGGCACCCCGCATCCGGCAGATCGCCTCCGAGCAGACCGCGCCGTTCATCGCGACCATCCAGGCTTCCGGACGCGTCGTGGTCTGGAGGGACAGGGACGCGTTGCTGGAGGAACTGCAGAGGGCAGTCGGAGGGCACCCGCGACCCTGATGAACCGATGAGTGACGTTTGACGACGCGAACTCGCGGCACCCGCGCCCATCGATGAGTCCCCGGCGGTCATGGCCAGCCATCGAATGTGCCAGGTAGCCAGAAAATGAATGGTCGCTCAGTGAAAAGCAGCTTTGATGGCGCCCCCGCCAGGACCGTACGGTCCTCCCTCCGCTCACGCTCCGGTCGGCTTTCGCCCGTCCCGGCGGCGCGGGCGCTGCCCGCGATCGCGCTGACGCGCGACGGCCGCCCGCTGCCGCTCCGCGGAAGCGGGCGCCCCCGCCAGGACTCGAACCTGGGACCCACGGCTTAGAAGGCCGTTGCTCTATCCGCTGAGCTACGAGGGCGTGCCGTTCCCCACCCTACCCCGGCGCGAGGGTGGCCGCAGCCAGGTTATGCCGACGCCATGCGCCTCACCTGCCGGTCCTGCGGCGCCCCCATCGAGGAGGGCGCCATCGATCGTCCCCGCGGCCTGGCCCGCTGCGCCCACTGCGGCACGCTCACCGAGCTCGACATGAAGGCGCCGGTGCCGCAGGCGGCGCCGCGTTCGCGCATAACCCGCGCGCCCGTGCCCATGCCGGCGCGGTTCAAGCTGGAGCATCCGGGGGGCAAGCTCCAGATCTCCTGGCCCTGGCTGACCTGGAAGGTCATGGCCATGCTGGCGTTCTGCGTGGTGTGGGACGGCTTCATCTTCGTCCACTACCAGAAGGCGCTCACGGGCACGGGCGATGCGTCCATGATGGGGCTGCTGTTCCCCCTCATCCACGCGGGCGCGGGGCTGGTGATCACCTACATCACGCTCGCCGGCATGTTCAACACCACCACCATCACCGCCACCCGCCACGCGCTCGACATCGAGCACAGCCCCCTGCCCTGGCCTGGGGCCGGGCCGGTGGACGGGATCGCGCAGCTCTACTCCAAAGAGGTGCTGCACCGCACCAAAAACGGCCGCACCTACACCTACGAGCTGCACGCCCAGCTCAGGAACGGCCGCTCACGCAAGCTCATCGCTCGCCTGGACGAGGCGAGCCAGGCGCTCTGGCTGGAGCAGACGCTCGAGGCGCACATGCAGATCGAGGATCGCCCGGTCGGTGGGGAGATCAACCGCTTCGGGTGAGCCATGCCGTGCGGGGGGCCGTGGGCTATGGGCGCCCATGCTCCGCCACCGGCTCGACCGCCTCCGCTCCTTCCTCGGGCTGCCCCCCCGCACCCGGCCGCCGCTGACAGAGGAAGACAAGGTGCCGGTGAAGGGTGAGGGTCGTCTGCGCGATCCAGGCCACGATCCTTCGACCATGCGCGCGCCCTGCGGCCGGCCGGGGCCCGCGGCCGAGGCCGGCGAGGAGGAACAACCGTGAGCGCCTGGCTCGCGGCCTGTCGCGGGTTCGCGCTGGAGCAGGGGCTCGATCCCGCGGTCCTGGAGGTGCTGGAGGCGTTCCCGGACCGCTCGGTCGGCAGCGGTGATTCCATGGGCGGGTCACCTGACTTCGAGCGACTTGAGTTCCACCTCGGGCTGCGCGCGGCCGGGCTGGCCCGGCAGGTGGTGGAGAAGCTCGACGGCGAGGTGGACCGCGAGCAGGCCGAGCTGTTCGCGCGGCGGTTCCAGGCCCTGGCCGGGTTGCTGGCGGATCTGGCGGAGCGCGCCCCCGCGGCGCGGCCCCTGCGCGTGGGCCTGCACGCCCGCCTGGAGGAGGTCCTCACGGCGCCCGGGCCCCGCGCGCTGCGCGTGCGCGCGCTGGTGGACTTCTACACCAGCCACGCGGCCCTGCTGCACCACCGCGCGCGCACGGCCGGGGCGACGGTGCCGAGCCTGGAGGCCCACGCGACTGGGGCGGTCTGGCAGGAGGTCGTGCCCGGACTGGAGCACGCCCGCCTGCTCGGAGAGAGCGAGCACGGGCCCCTGCACGTGAACGTGCTCAGGGCTGAAGGGCTGCGGTTGGCGGCGCTGGACTGCCGCCGCCTGGCCCGCGGGGCGGGGCGCGACTTCGCCCGCCAGGTGGCACAGTCCGGGGCGCTCGCGGCGGTCTCCGGCGGGTTCTTTCTCTACTCCGAGCCCGACATCGAGCCCCCCAGCCGCCGGACCGACCCGGTGGGCCTGCTGCTCGCCGACGGGCAGGTGCTGTCGCCGCCGGTGTTCTTCCGCGCCACCATCGCGCAGGACTCGGCGGGGGCGCTCAGCATCCAGCGCCGCGGGCTGGCGGGCACCACGCTCACCTGGCGCGACGGGAGCAGCACGGTGATCTCGAGCTGCAACGCCCTGGAGCGGCTGGGCGTACGGGCGGTCGCCTTCAACCGCGCCTGGGGTGCCGAGAGCCCCGACCACGGTGGGCTGGCCCTGGCCATCGTGGGGGAGCGGGTGGTGGCCCGCGCGCGCGGCCCCCTGCCCATCCCGCTGGCGGGCTTCGTGCTGGCCATCCCCAGGGCGGAGGGAGCGCGGCCCGCCTGGGCCCCCGGCGCCCGCGTCGGGTACGAGCTGGCCGCCGAGCCCTCGGGCGCGCACCTGCGCGATGCCATGGCCGGCGGTCCTGTGCTCCTGGAGGACGGCCGCACGGCCCTCGACCTGCGCCGCGAAGAGTTCACGGGCACGGCCCCCCCCGCCACGTTCTCCCAGGACGAGACCTTCGACCAGAACCTGCTGCCCCGGCTGGCCGCGGGGCTGGACGGGGCCGGGCGCCTGCTGCTGTGCGCGGTGGACGGCCGCAACTTCGCCCGCGCGCCGGGTCTGACCCTGGGGCAGACGGCCCGCCTGATGCTGGCCCTGGGCTGCGAGGTGGCCATGAACCTCGACGGGGGCTCGTCCAAACGCATGATCCTCGGCGGGCGGGTGCTCGACCTCCCCACGACCGAGCTGCTGGCCGGCGGGGAACCGGGCGTGGCCCCGGTGCGGCCGGTGCACACGGCCCTGCTGCTCCACCCGCGGGTGTAAGGCCGGCGCAGCGCGGGCGTTGCGGGCACGGAACGCAGCGACCGCCTGGCGTGTCGCTGGCATCTGGAGGTCCCCATGCCCGTCCGCCCGTCCGCCCTCGCGCTCTGCTTCATCCCCCTGCTGGCCGCCTGCAGCGAGGCCGAGAGGCGCTGGCCCGTGCGCGCCACCCTCGACGACGACCAGGTGCTGCTGGGCGCGGTCGACACGCCCGTGCTGCTGCTGGAGGGCGGGCTCGGCACCATCGCCATCCCCTGGGACGACGTGGGCGAGGTCAGCCCGGTGGAGGGAGAGGCGCTGGCCACCTCCGGCGGGTTCGTGGACGTCTGGCTGCGCAACGGCTCGGAGCTGACCGGGCGCTGGGCCGATCCCAACCTGGCCATGGCGCTGGTGGTGGGCGGCCGCGACGTGGCGGTGAACGTGCCGGTGGATCAGCTGCTGCGCCTGCAGACCCAGGGCGGCGAGGCCTGGCCCCAGGGCGTGGTCTACCGCGCCCGCACCACCCACGGGGACGATTTCCTCGTAGATCCCGAGACCACCCGCCTCGTCCTGGAGAACGGGATGGGGCGCTTCGAGCCGTTCCTCACGGAGTGCCTGTCGGTGGCGCCCCTGGGAGAGCCCACCGGGCCCTGGCGCATCGCGCTGCTGACCGGCACGGTCCTGGTGGGCCCCCTGGCCGAGGGGAGCGTCCAGCTCCGGCTCCCCATGGGCCCCGCCCAGGCCGCGGTCCCGCTGGAGGCGCTGGTGTCCCTGACGCGCGAGGACTGGGGCAGCGTGGTCGGAGGGGGGGCGGTGGGCCTGGTGGACCGCATCATGCCCGCGCGCGCTTCCTCGGCGGAGCCCGCGGTCCTCATGCCGGAGGCCCCCGCGGAGGCGCTCCAGGCCCTGGGCTACATGGACGACCTCCGCCCGACAGGAGGCGGCGCACGGCCGGACGCCGCGGTCGTGGAGACCACCGTGCCCACCCCGGCGGCCGTCTCCCCCGCGGGCTGGTTCGACGCCTCCGGCCTGC
Source organism: Pseudomonadota bacterium (assembly GCA_043814015.1). Lineage (GTDB taxonomy): Bacteria > Myxococcota_A > UBA796 > UBA796 > JAFGLY01 > JBDRKM01. Next base: position 1,419 of record JBDRKM010000490.1, on the reverse strand, counting down.
GGGAGGCCAAGCAGGCCATGCACTGATCAACGGGAGGGGCGCCCGGACTGGAACAGACGGCGGGCGACGGGATCGCCGCGTCGAGCCGTGAACGGACGACGAGATCCAGGTCCCGCCGTGCCCGTCGCCCACCACCGTCCAACGCGGTATGCTCCCCATGCCCAAGTCCATCGGAGTTTCCATGACCCGCACGCACTTCGTCATCGCCTCCCTCCTCCTGCTCTGCGCCTGTGAGCAGACCAACACCAAGGTCGCCGGGGTGAAGGGCGATGAGGTCGCCCGCACCTGCGCGCGGGCCTACGGCTCCACCGAGGCCAAGATCACCAAGATCATGAAGGAGAACGGCCTCACCGAGCGGCCGCCCATGCCCACGAAGGAGGCCTTCACCGCGGCCTGCTCCAAGCTGTCCCTCGAGGCGGCCCGCTGCCTCGACCCGGTGCGCGCCGAAGCCGACCCCCAGGGCTGCATGGCCGAGATGGAGAAGATCCCCGCCGAGGTCAAGAGCGAGATCGAGGCCGTGTTCATGGCGGCCCAGGCGCCCCCCAAGCCCGCCGAAGGCGAGGCCGCGCCGCCCGAGGGCGAGGCCGCGCCAGCCGAGGGCGAGGCCGCGCCAGCCGAAGGCGAGGCCGCGCCGGCCGAAGGCGCCCCCGCCCCCCAGTAGCGCCATGATCGACGAGGAGTCCGACGAGGAGCTGGTCTTCAAGGCCGAGGGCGAGCTGGAGCTGCAGCTCGTGCGCGACCTGCTCGGGCGTCACGGCATCCCCAACCGCTACCAGGGCGAGGCCCTGCGCCTCACCTACGGCTTGACCACCGACGGCCTCGCGCTCGTGCGCATCTTTGTGCCCATCGAGCACGCCGCGCGCGCCCGGGAGCTGATCCAGGCGCTGGAGGACGGCGCGCTGGCGCTGGAGGAAGGAGACGGCCCGGCGGAGGGGACCCCGCGGGATGGCTGGAGGGATCTTCCCTAGTCCCCGTCCTCCGCCACGATCCAGTCCCTCCGCTCGAAGCCCCGGAACGGCCGCACCATGTGCTCGTGGTGGGTGGACATGGGCCAGACGGTCTCGTGGCAGGCGGTGCAGCGCTGCTCGGAGCCCACGGGGAAGGGCAGGCCGGTGGCCCGCAGGGGCTGGATCACGTCGCGGTACCGCTCCACGGGGTTGGTGGCCGGGACCAGCGCGTGGGGCGAGCCGTGGCAGGCCTCGCAGCGCAGGCCGCCGCCGGCGGTGCGCCGGCGGAAGAGGGGCAGCTCCTCCGAGCCGGCCCAGGTGCCAAAGGCGTCGTACACCTTCGGCGCCTGGTACCCCACGTGGCAGGTCAGGCAGTCGGGCTCCTGCAGCCAGGGCCTGCGCGGGCTGGCGGCCGCGGCGGGACGCGCCCCCGGGATGGCGGCCAGCAGGGGCGCGGCCGCGCTCGCGGCGG
>JBDRKM010000489.1:0-34606 GCA_043814015.1 Pseudomonadota bacterium | reverse complement strand
CAGGGCCTCCCAGCGCGGGGGAAAGGGGGCGGACTACCCGGCCGCCGGTGCGAGGCGGCTTCCACGCGCGAGATCACCGCCCGGGATGTCCCAGGGACCCCCGGACAGGGCGCCTGGGTCTTCGGGCACATTATAGGCTAGGGCGCCAGGCTCTACGGCTACCTCTCCTTCCCGGCCTCCGACGGCCACTGGTCTCCCGGTGGCTGACCGAGCCCTGGGGCATGGCCCTGCCGTTCACCACCCGCCGCCAGGCTGTGCGCGAGGCGGGGAGAGAACGCCGCTCGCGCTCCTGAGGCTGTCCGCTCCACCGCCGTTCGTGCGTCCAGACCATCCTCGCCCCCTGCCCCCACCACGCAACGCCACACCCCCACCCACCCGAAACGCCGCGCACCACGCATCCGCCCGCAAAATGGCTTGAAACGCCACCAAGCCCGTGGGAAGATCGCCCTCTCATCCGACGACGGGTCGCCCATGTCCTCTACCCTGATACCGTCCGCGCTGCTCCTCCTCCTGGCCACTGCCTGCCAGGCCGAGTGGGAGCCGCACTCCACCAACACGCCCCCGGAGGCCACCCTCGACGGCACCCCCACCACCGTCACACGCGGAGAGCTGGCCACCTTCGAGGGCACGGTGGCCGACCGCCAGCAGGGCTCTGCCGAGCTGACCGTGGCCTGGTCCTTCGAGGACCGGAACGGCACGGCGCTCGCGGTGGAGACCGCCGAGGACTGCACGCTGGGCCCCCAGGACTCCGCCACCCTCAGGGGCCGGGTGGCCTGCACCGCGCGCGCCCCCACGGATCTCGACACCATGACCGTGGTCCTCGTGGCCGCCGACGCGATGGAGACCGGCGAGCCCGCCGCCCTCGAGGTGGGCATCGACCCGGGCGCGTCCCCCACCTGCACCCTGTACGGGCCCACGCCCCAGGCCCCCGACGGAGCCTACTTCTCCGACGTGCTTCTCCCGGTGGACGGCGTCTGCGCCGACGCCGTGGGTGAGACCATCCCCGCCGACCTCGCGCTCTGGTTCCGCTCCACCTGGCATGACGAGCACGGCCAGACCCTCTCCGAGGAGTTCCGCCCCTCCGGCGGCGACACCGCCGCCCTCGACCTCATCGCCGACGCCGGCGACAGCGAGGTCCGACTCTACGGCTCCCTCCTCCTGCCGGCCGCCGACCACCAGCTCTGCCTGTTCGCCGAGGACGAGTCGGGCAACCGCAACGGCAACGACGCCTGCGTGGACCTCAGCGTGGAGCCCCCCAACACCGCGCCCTGGTGCGAGATCCTCCTGCCGCGGGACGCCACCACCGGCAACGTCGGCGACGAGGTGCACTTCGAGGGCCTGGTGGGCGACGGGGAGCAGGACGCCTCCACCCTGGTGGTCACGTGGCGCACGAACCAGCTCGCCGAGCCCATCGGCTACGGCACCCCGAGCAGCGACGGCCGCGTCAGCATCGACACCGCCGTGGCCTTCACCGAGGCGGCCACCCACAAGATCACCCTGGTGGTGGACGATGTCTGGGGTGAGCGCTGCACCGACTCCATCCGCTACACCGTCGGCGACGGCCCCAGCGTGCACATCGACGCCCCCGCCGACGGCGACGTCCTCGACATCGCCGAGGTCATCGCCTTCGAGGGCACCTTCTCCGACGGCCACACGGACCCCGCGGATCTGGAGCTGTCCTGGGAGTCCAGCCAGCTGGAGGAGCCGCTGTACGCCGGCCCCCCCATGAGCGGGCTCGGCACCGACATCTTCCTCTACGATCCCGCCGATCCCGAGATCCAGGGGCCCCTGCCCGAGGGCCGCCACATCATCTACCTGTACGTCACCGACGAAGACGGCAACCTCAACGCCGATATGATCGCCGTGGACGTGGGGGACTGCACCCAGGACTGGTACCGCGACCTCGACGCCGACGGCTACGGCGACGACGCCGACGTCCTCGTGGACTGCACCCGGCCCACCGGCTACACCGCCATCCCCGGCGACTGCGCCGACTCCAACGCCTCCATCAACCCAGGCGCCGTGGAGCAGTGCAACGGCTTGGACGACAACTGCGACGGCACCGTGGACGAGGGCTACCACACCGTCCCCTTCTACCGAGACGCCGACGGCGACGGCTACGGCGACGACGCCGAGCCCTACCCCGATCTGGTCTGCTCCTCCGCCACCCTGTCCGGCTACAGCACGCTTGGCGGCGACTGCGATGACACCCAGCCCGACATCAACCCGGGCGAGCCCGAGCTGTGCGACGACACCGACCACGACTGCGACGGCACCATCGACAACGGGCTCGTCTACCCCTACGGCACCGTCTTCTACCTCGACATCGACGGGGACGGCTACGGCTCCGCCTCCACCACGGGCTGCGCCGCCTGGACCGGCTGGATCCTCGTGGGCGGTGACTGCGACGACGCCGACCCGGCCATCCACCCCGGCGCCACCGAGGTCTGCGACGCCACCCCGGTGGACAACGACTGCGACGGCGACGCCGATCCCGTGGGCGCCTCGGGCTGCGTCGTCCGCTACCAGGACGCCGACGGCGACGGCTACGGCACCGACGCCGGCACCAGCGCCTGCGTCTGCGCATCCAACCCCGGCGCCTACACCGCCACCGACACCGCCGACTGCGACGACGGCGTCTGGGCCATCAACCCCGGCGCCGACGAAGCGTGCGACGCCGGCGCCACCGACGAGGACTGCGACGGCGACGCCGAGACCGAGGACGCCCTGGGCTGCTCGCTCTACTACGACGACACCGACGGCGACAACTACTACGCCACGGGCGCCGCCTCCCGCTGCCTGTGCGCCGAGGACGGCGACTACCGCGGCCACATCTCTGGCGACTGCGACGAGTCCGACGCCGCCATCAACCCCGGCGTTGCCGAGCTCTGCGACGGCCTCGACAACGACTGCGACGGCCTGACCGACGACGACGACGGCTCGGTCTCCGGCGGCGACACCTGGTACCGCGACGCCGACGGCGACGGCTACGGCCTCGCCACCGTCACCCTCGTCCGCTGCGCCCAGCCCACCGGCTACGTCGCCGACAGCACCGACTGCGACGACAGCAGCGCCGCCATCCATCCGGGTGCCGCCGAGCTCTGCGACGGCGCCAACACCGACGAGGACTGCGACGGCGTCGCCGACGACGCCGACAGCTCCGCCACTGGCCAGAGCACCTGGTACCGGGACACCGACAGCGACGGCTACGGCGTCCCCGGCACCACCACCGCGGCCTGCGATCGGCCCACGGGCTACGCCGCGGCGAGCACGGACTGCGATGACGGCGACGCATCCATCCACCCCGGCGCCACCGAGATCTGCGACGCCTCCGACACCGACGAGGACTGCGATGGCGTCGCCGACGACGACGACAGCAGCACCGCCTCCTCAGGCAAGTCCACCTGGTACCGCGACGCCGACAGCGACACCTACGGCACCTCCGCCACCACCCTGTCCCGCTGCGACCAGCCCTCGGGCTACGTCTCCAACAGCGCCGACTGCAACGACAGCAGCGCCGCCATCAGCCCCGCGGCCACCGAGATCTGCGACGCCTCCGACACCGACGAGGACTGCAACGGCGTCGCCGACGACTCCGACAGCGGCGCCACGGGCAAGTCCACCTGGTACCGCGACGCCGACAGCGACACCTACGGCACCTCCTCCACCACCCTGTCGCGCTGCAACCAGCCCTCGGGCTACGTCTCGCGCGCCTCGGACTGCAGCGACAGCAACCGCTACGCCTTCCCGGGGGCTGCGGAGCGCGAGTCCAGCACCTCCTGCCGGGAGGACGCCGACGCCGACGGCTACGGCGACTCCTCGCCCCCCTCCGGCGTGACCGCGGGAGGAGACTGCGACGACGGCGACTCCGCCATCAACCCGGGGGCCTCGGAGACCGCCGGCGACGCCATCGACTACAACTGTGACGGGTACGAGACCTGCTACGTGGACTCGGACCACGATGGCTACCGTTCCTCCACCTCGACCACCTCCACCTCGGACATCGCCTGCACGAGCACAGGGCACGCGCGATCGTCCATCGGTGTGGACTGCCTGGACAGCAACGCCAACGCCTTCCCCGGCGCGGCGGAGCGCGAGTCCAGCACCTCCTGCCGCGAGGACGCCGACGGAGACGGCTACGGCGACGCCTCGCCGCCCTCGGGCGTGACCGCCGGGAGTGACTGCGATGACGCCTGGGATCTCCGAAACCCAGAGCTTCGCATGAACCGGCTGATCACGCTCTACAACTCCAGCCGGAACGACCACCTGACGACCATCTACGGCTCCTCCGACTACACCTCCAAGCTGAGCGCGGGGTACGCCCACCCCTCGGGCTATTCGAGCTCCTCCCCGCTCACGGTCGGGTACTCCGTGGCCACCATGCCCGCCGGGGCTGACGCTTCGATCTACGACGATGTCCGCCGAGGCTGGTCCTCGGGTTGCACGGACCACGCGACCTGCATGTCCATCTCCACGCTGAACAGCTCCTACGCCCACGGCTGCTCCACCTACTCGGATGGCGGGGTCTCCCTCGGATACCTGCCCGACACCGACCTCAGCAGCTACACCCGCCACTGGTACCGCTGCTATCGCAGCGACTGGCACAACCACCGCATGACCTACTCTTCCTCTGTGTCGTGCAACTCCATCAACAGCGCCTACTACCAGGAGACGACGGTCCACTGGATCTTCACCTCAGACATCTCGTCGGGCTGTCACTGACCCTCCCCCGCCACGCCCCCCCAGGCTCACACATCCAGCCAGGCAACCACCATGAAAAAGCACCATCACAGCAAGAAATCTCGCGCCCCTCGGGAGCATGCCCACCAGGGCGAGCGGGCCGGTGGAGGCGGACACCACCTTCAGGCTCCTGGCGGTGATCACGAGCTCATGGACATCCAGTCCGCCTATGGCAACGCCGCAGCGGCGGGGGCCGCACAGGCGATGATGGCCAGCGCGGGCCAGCAGGCTCCCGCCACGGCGCTGGCGTCAGGCGGCGCGCGCAAGTACCCCAAGTGGCTCCCCAAGAAGGCGAAGAACGACAAGCGCAGGCCAGCGGCGCGCACGGGGGAGGCCATCCAGGCCGAGATCGACGCCGCCCTGCAAGAACACCTCGGCCCCGACACCGACCTCGCGGGGCTCTCTGAGGAGCAACGCGCCAGGATCAAGGTCGATGTGGTGATCTCGCTCGGGAAGGGTCCCTACGTGATCGAGCATCCCATCCGGGTCTGCTCGGGCGTGGTGATCGAGGGCGATGACACCGTATTGCGCTGGAGAGGCAAGGTCACCAAGGCCGAGCACAGCGTCATCGAGGGCAAGGGGGTCCGCGATGTGATGATCCGGGGGGTCCACATCAAGGGGGGCACCAGCGCCGCAGACCGCAAGGAGACCCGCAAGGAAGTCCGCGAAAAGGCCACCCAGGACGACGACCCCGGAGAGAGCCACAAGCTGAAGATGCGGCAGGCCTGGGCGGACACACCCCGCCTCGTCGGGATCAACCTCGAGGGCCGCGGCGCGAAGGACGCCAACAAGGACGGCGTGGTGAACAAGAAGGACGACAGCAACTTCACCATCGCCGACTCCGAGATCGAGGGCTGCGGCAAGTACGGCATCCACATCTCGGGGGCCCGCGACGTCCGGCTCAAGGACAACGAGCTCAAGAGGAACGGTACCTCAAAGGCTTATGATCACAACATCTACCTGCGCCGGATCGCCGACGTGGACATCGAGGGGGGCAGCTCCACGAAGGCCGCGGGCAACGGCTTGAACATCGCCCGGGCCAACGGTGTGGAGATCAAGGACTTCAAGACCAGCCGGAACGGGGGGCATGGCACCCGCATCGTCCGAGGCCAGGACATCGACATCGACGGCCTGACCGCGAACCGGAACGGCGAGGATGGGCTGCTGTTCGGCGCGGAGCCCGGCATCATGAACAGCTCCGGCAAGCACAAGCAGAAGGGAGCCCACAACAAGAACGTCTCGGTCAAGCACTCCAGGATGCACCGCAACGGGCGCAAGGATCTGCACGTGGCCGAGGCGCGGGGCGAGCGCACGTTCGAAGACAACGACTACGACACCGGCCCCCGCTAGGGCCAGACCACCACCGCCCGCACCCGGCGAGGACCAACGCGAGCCCGGCGCGGGCGATGGCACTTGAAACACAAGCATCGACACGAGGTCCCCCATGTCACGTCCAGCCTCCACGCTGTTGGCCCTCCTCCTCACCGCCTGCGGCACCGAGGTGGACATCTCCACCCACAACACCGCGCCGGAGGCCAGCCTGGCGGGCAACCCCAGCGCCCTGACCTGGGGCAGCGTCGCCACCTTCTCCGGCACCGTCGCGGACAACGAGCAGGGCACCGAGGCGCTCTCCACCACCTGGGTCTTCACCTCCGGGAACGGCCAGCCCCTCGAGCTGGAGCTGGGCGACGACTGTGAAGCGCCTCCCGCCGACAGCGCCAACCTCCAGGGCCGCGTGGCCTGCACCTTCCGCGCGCCCTCCGACCTCGACCTGCTGGCCGTCTCCCTCTACGGCAGCGACGGCCGCCGCACCGGCGATCCCGCCACCCTCGAGGTCACCCTCGACCCAGGGGCCTCGCCCACCTGCACCCTGACCGCCCCGCCCGCCGAGCCCCCGGACGGCGCCTGGTTCGCCGACATCGACATCCTGGTGGACGGCGCCTGCGCCGACGCCCCCGGCGAGACCGCCCCCGCCGACCTCGGCCTCTGCTTCCGCACCACCTACCAGAACGCCCAGGGGCAGGCCGTCACCGAGGATTTCTGCACCGGCGACGACGACACCGCGGCCCCCGCCCTCACCCTCGACGCCACCTCCTCCGAGGCCCGGCTCTGGGGCTACCTCCTCCTGCCCACCGCCACCCACCAGCTCTGCCTCTTCGCCCAGGACGAGGCCGGCAACGACAACGGCAACGACGCCTGCACCACCCTGACCGTCCTGCCCCCCAACCTCGCCCCCTGGTGCGAGCTCACCCTGCCCGTGGACGGCACCGCCGGCCGCCTCGGCGACACCGTCCGCCTCCAGGGCCTCGTGGGCGATCCCGACCAAGGCGTCTCCACCCTCTTCGTCCAGTGGCGCACCGACCAGTCCGCCACCCCGCTGGGCACCAGCACCCCCGACGCCGAGGGCCACGTCGGCCTCGACGTCGTGCTCGGCACCACCCCCGCCGTGCACACCCTCACCCTCTACGTCGAGGACGACTGGGAGGGCAACGAGGTCTGCCAGGCCACCTTCACCGTCGGCGACGGCCCCTCCGCCACCATCCTCTCGCCCCTGGACGGTGATCTCATCGACATCGCCGAGGTCCTCGTGCTCGAAGGCGAGTGGCACGACGATCAGACCGGCTGCGAGGAGCTCTCCATCCAGTGGGTCTCCAGCCTCCTCACCGACCCCCTCTACGAGGGCCCGCCCCCCAGCGGCGGATGCAGCGACATCATCCTCTGGGACCCCGCCGTGGATGGCGCCCTCCCCGAGGGAGCCCACCTCCTCTACCTCTACGTCACCGACGGCGACGGCTACACCAACGCCGACAGCGCCTGGTTCGAGGTCGGCGACTGCACCCGGGAGTGGTACCGCGACCTCGACGCCGACGGCTACGGCGACGACGCCATCGTGCTCCGGGACTGCACCCAGCCCACCGGGTATGTCGCCATCCCCGGCGACTGCGACGACTCCAACGTCGCCATCAACCCCGGCGCCGTCGAGCAGTGCAACGGCCTGGACGACAACTGCGACGGCACCGTAGATGGGGGCTTCCACCTCGTCACCTTCTACCGCGACGCCGACGGCGACGGCTACGGCGACGACGCCGAGCCCTACCCCGACCTCGTCTGCTCCTCCGCCACCCTGTCCGGCTACACCTCCCTCGGCGGCGACTGCGACGACACCCAGCCCGACATCAACCCCGGCGAGCCCGAGCTGTGCGACGACACCGACCACGACTGCGACGGTGACATCGACAACGGCCTCGCCTACCCCTACGGCACCGTCTTCTACCTCGACGCCGACGGCGACGGCTACGGCGCCAGCTCCACCACCGGCTGCGCCGCCTGGACCGGCTGGATCCTCACCGGCGGCGACTGCGACGACACCGACGCCACCATCCACCCCGCCGCCACCGAGGTCTGCGACACCACCCCCGTGGACAACGACTGCGACGGCGACGCCGATCCCTTCGGCGCCTCCGGCTGCGCCACCCGCTACCTCGACGCCGACGGCGACGGCTACGGCACCAGCGCCGGCACCAGCGCCTGCGTCTGCCTCTCCAACCCCGGTGACTACACCGCCACCAACACCGGCGACTGCGACGACGCCACCTACAGCGTCAACCCCGGCGTGGACGAGGTCTGCGACCCCGCCGCCACGGATGAGGACTGCGACGGCTACGCCGAGACCGAGGGCGCGCTCGGCTGCTCCCTGTTCTACTACGACGCCGACGGCGACAACTACTACGCCTCCGGCGCCGCCGGCCGCTGCCTCTGCGCCGAGGACGGCGACTACCGCGGGCACATCTCCGGCGACTGCGACGAGTCCGATCCCGCCATCAACCCCGGCGCCGCCGAGATCTGCGACGGCTACGACAACGACTGCGACGGCCTGACCGACGACGACGACAGCTCCGTCTCCGGCGGCAGCACCTGGTACCGCGACGCCGACGGCGACGGCTACGGCCTCGCCACCGTCACCATCACCCGCTGCGACCTGCCCTCCGGCTACGTGGCCGACAGCTCCGACTGCGATGACAACGACGCCGGAGACCACCCCGGCGCCACCGAGATCGTCGGCAACGGCGACGACGAGGACTGTGACGGCGCCGAGCTCTGCTACGACGACGACGACAACGATGGCTACCTCGACGCCACCGGCGACACCCGGGCATCCACCGACCCCGACTGCTCGGATGCCTACGAGGGTCAGAGCACCGATCCTGTCACCGATTGCGACGACACCAACCCCGTCATCCACCCCGGCGCGACCGAGACCACCGGCGACAGCGTCGACGTCAACTGCGACGGCGCCGAGCTCTGCTACGACGACGACGACGACGACGGCTACCTGGACACCTCCGGCGACACCCGCACCTCCACCGACCCCGACTGCGCCGACGCCTACGAAGGCACGAGTACGGATCCCACCACGGACTGCGACGACACCGATGACTACAACTACCCTGGCGCCTTCGAGTACTGCGACGGCGAGGACAACGACTGCGATGGGGATGTGGATGGGCTGAGCGAGATCTCCGTCACGACCAACATCTTGCAGGACTACAGCCTCACCTCCCCGACCAGCTACTGGGGCATGATCGACCGGGAGTGGCCAAGCGCAGGAGGGACCTGCGACACGGATCCCTGGACAGCGTCCTACTCAAACTGGTGGTCCGGTTTCATGTACGTCGACCACCACTGTACGACCGGCACCATCCAGACGGTGATGTTCCAGTCCATCGTGGGGCGGGACACATTCGACCAGTACTACGTCATGGAGGTCGGATACGGCGGCGGTTGGGGTACCGCGTCGGGTGGAGACCTTGCGCTCACCGTGGGCGCGCCGTGGTACGCGGGCGCCTACGCCTGGTGCAACATCACGCCAACGACCGATGGTGCAGATCACACCGAACGATGTGGCCCGCTCTATGTCCCGGCCTCCGCGGTGGCGACCTACAGCAACTTCTCCCTGGATGTCCAGCCTGGCTATTCCGGGATCATCTACATCGGGCACGTCCGGATGCTCCGCTGCGTCGGCCGGCCCTGACCAGACCCTGATCCGAGGCAGCCATGGCACGCTTTGTTCATCCCCTCCCCTGGATCGCGCTGCTGGTCTCCATGTCCGCCCCGGCGTGCGCCCCTCCCGGCCACGGCGACTGGTTCCCATCAGCCCCCGACGTCACCCTCGCCGGTAGCCCCGACACCGTCGTCCGAGGCATGGAGGTCACATTCGCCGGCAGCGTGACCGACGCCGAGCAGCCCTCCGACGCGATCTCCGTGGCCTGGACGTTCGCCGCCAGCGATGGCCGCGCGCTCGACCTCGAGTTGGCCGAAGACTGCGCCCAGCCCCCCGCCGACACCGACACCGTCCAGGGCCACACGACCTGCACCTTCCGCACGCCCACCGACCTCGCCGAGCTGATGGTGGTGCTATCCGCCACCGACAGCTCGGCACGGAGTGGGTCCGACCACGCGGCGGTCCTCCTGGAGGCTGGCGGCGCCCCCTCCTGCGCCCTCGTCTCCCCGACCGCCGTCCCACCCGATGGGGCCTACTTCTCCGACCGGGACGTCCTCGTAGACGGCGCCTGCGCCGACATCGAGTCCACCCCCGCCGACCTCGAGCTCTGGTTCCAGGACACCTACCTGGACGAAGACGGCCAGCCCGTGGTGGTGGAATACCGACCCGGCGACGGCGAGGACACCGCCAGTCCCGACCTCTACCGCGACACCGGCGACGAGGAGGCCCGCCTCTACGGCTACCTCTCCCTCCCCCCCGCCGAGCACCGGATCTGCCTCTACGCCCAGGACGAGTCCGCCAACACCAGCGGCGAGGAGGGCTGCGTCACCATCGAGGTCCTCCCCCCCAACACGGCCCCTTTGTGCGAGATCCTGCTGCCGGAGGGGTACGAGGTGGGCGCCCCCGGCGACATCGCCCATCTCATCGGCCTCGTGGAAGACGAGCAGGATCCCGGCACCCTGCTGGTCACCTGGCACGCGGGCACCACAACCCTCGGCACCAGCACCCCCACCGCCGAGGGCCACGTGCGCCTGGACACGGTCCTCTCCGATTTCCCCGGCGAGGTCTTCATCACCCTCCAGGTGCAGGACGCCTGGGGCTCCCTCTCCCACTGCACCTCCCTCTTCCAGATCCACAACGGCCCCGCGGTCACCATCCTCTCCCCCCTCGACGAAGACCAGGTGGACCTCGACGAGGTGCTGGCCCTCGAAGGCGTCTGGGACGACGGCCAGACCGCCTGCGCCGATCTGTCCATCGTCTGGCGCTCCAGCCTCGTGGACGAGCCGCTGTACGAGGGCCCGGCCCCCACCGGGAGCTGCGAGGACCTCATCCTCTACGATCCGGCGCTGCTGGGCCCCCTGCCCGAGGGCTGGCAGCTCATCACGCTGCACGTCACCGACGAGGACGGCCAGACCAACGCCGACGGCGTCTGGATCCAGGTGGGCGACTGCGCCCGCGACTGGTACCCCGACGCCGACGGCGACGGCTACGGCGATTCCGCGGCCCCTGTCGCCGACTGCACCCAGCCCAGCGGCACCGTGGGCATGGCCGGCGACTGCGACGACGGCGACGCCGCCATCAACCCCGACGCCGTGGAGGCCTGCGACGGCCTCGACAACAACTGCAACGGTGACATCGAGGAGGGCTTCCCCTACCCCTACGACACCATCTTCTGCCCGGACAACGACGGCGATGGCCTGGGCGGCCCCCCGGGCGTCACCGGCTGCGTCGCGCCCTCGGGCTACGTCCCCAACTGCGACGACTGCGACGACACGGACGCCTCCATCAACCCCTCCGCGGTGGAGGCCTGCAACACCGGCACCCCCGTGGACGAGGACTGCGACGGCCTGGCCGATCCTGTCGGAGCCGCCGGCTGCGTGATCCGCTACCCGGACCTCGACGGCGACGGCTGCGGCCCCACGGGCGACCCGGGGGCCTGCGTGTGCCTGTCAAACCCCTACGGCTACACGGCCGCGCTGGACTGCGACTGCGACGACAGCGATCCGCTCGTCGTCCCCGGCGCCACCGAGGTCTGCAACGGCCTGGACGACGACTGCGACGGCGCCACCGACCCCGAGAACGCCACGGGCTGCGTGGACTACTACTACGACGCCGACGGCGACGGCTTCTACGCCACGGGCGCCCCCTCCCGCTGCCTGTGCGCACCCGACGGCGCCTACGGCAGCACGACCAGCGGCGACTGCGACGACGCAGACGTCAGTATCCACCCCGGTGCCGCCGAGGTCTGCGATACCCTGGACGTGGACGAGGACTGCGACGGTCTGGCCGACGACGACGACGCCTCCGCCACCGGCCAGGCCTCCTGGTACCGCGACGCCGACGGCGACGGCTATGGCCTCGCCAGCGTCGCCCTCGCCCGCTGCGACCAACCCAGCGGCTACGTGGCCGACGCCTCCGACTGCGACGACGGCTGCGACACCTGCCATCCGGGCGCTGGCGAAGTGCTGCTGGATGGCTTCGACAACGACTGCGACGGCGAGGTGGACGAGTGCGGCCACAGCCTCTCGGCCTGCACCGCCACCAGCGCCGCGCTGGTGAGCTGCTGCATCGAGGCCCTGGGCAGTGCGGGCGGCACGGTCACCCTGGACTGGACCGGCGAGTCCTCCTTCGACGAGACCATCGAGCTGGTCTCCAACCTGACCATCGAGGGTCAAGGAGAGGCCGACACCATCCTGACCTTCGCCGGGGACCAGTACGACAAGCTCATGGTCGGGACCGACACCTCCAACGTCACCCTGCGGGATTTCAGCCTCTACGGCACCCGCACCACCGCGGACTGCACCTGCAGCACCAGCGGTGATTCCTGCGACCCCACCAGCGGGCGCACCGGCGCCACCTGCGACGGCGAGTCCCAGGGCTGCATCGTGCTCGAGAAGGACGCCACCTCCGGCATCTCGGGCCTCCTGATCGAGGACGTCGGCGTCAAGTACTGCTGGCAGTACGGCCTGCACATCAAGTACGCCACCGACGTCAAGATCGACGGCCTCACCGCCGGCTACAACGGCTACTACCGGGCCTACGATCACAACGTCTACATCTACAAGTCCGACAACGTGCTGATCACGGACAGCGGCTCCCGCTACTCCGCCGGCCACGGCGTCAACATCCGCGGCTGCCACGACGTGGTCGTGCACGACACCACGGTCGGCTACAACCACCACTCGGGCATCCGGGTCTCGGGCGAGAGCAGCGTGGGGGAGGACGCCACGGACATCCTGCTGGACAACACGGACAGCTTCGGCAACGACGACAACGGGGTCGAGTTCACGGTGGAGTCCGGCTACAACGTCCACCGCGCCTGCGTGGAGAACTCCGCCATCGAGGACAACAACGTCGGCGTGTACTTCTACTACCTCACCGGCTACCAGCGCTCGGGCAACACGTACTCGGGCAACGGGACCCAGGAGTCCATCGCCAGCTCGAGCCTCGACACCAGCGTATGCGCCTCGTTGCCTACGAGCTCGTTCACGTGGGCGTATTGAGCCGCGAGATCCAGCGGGCTGTCCGCGCGCAACCCGGCCGACCGTCAAAGGGAGCGCGCGTACGCCACCTGTGCTCCTCTCGGCCTTCTCGGGCGCGATGGGTTGCGACGAGAGGCCCGAGTCTGGTACGATTTCCTTTCCTTCAGAGGCGAAACAAATCATGTCGAGTCAAACAACGCTGCTGATCTGGGCCGCATCCTCTCTCGCCCTGGTGGGCTGCAACGAGATCAGCCCGACGCCGATCAACGCCGCCCCCGAGGTGCACCTGCGCGAGCAGACCGGCACCCTCACCATGGGGGGCTGGGCCACCTTCCAGGGCACGGCCACAGACGACATCGACAGCTCGGAGGAGCTGAACGTCACGTGGTCCGTCCAGGATCGCAACGGCAACACCATCGCCTTCGAGGATCTCGACGCCCTGGACAACTGCTCCGCCCCGCCGGTGGACTCGGCGGCGGAGACCGGCCTCGCGGAGTGCACCTTCCGCACCCCCGTCTCGCACACCGAGATCCAGGTGACCCTCGGCGCCACCGACTCCGGGCACAAGCACGCCTCCGACTCCATCCAGGTCACGCTGGACGCCGGGGAGTCGCCCACCTGCAGCCAGTCCGAGCCCGTGACGGAGCACGAGCTGGGCGACTACTTCGAGGATGCCCCCATCGACATCGACGGCAGCTGCGCCGACGCCTCCGGCGAGACCGCCCCGGCCGACCTCGACATCTGGTTCCGCGACACCTACACCGACGCGGACGGCCACTCGGTCACCCTGGAGTACGGGCCGGGCGGGTGGGACACCGCCGACACGGGCGCCCAGGAGCTGACCCTCACCACCAACAGCGGCGAGGCCCGCCTCCATGGGCCCATCTACTTCGCGGCGGCCACCCACCAGCTCTGCCTCATGGCCGAGGACGAGTCCGGCAACAGCAACGGCAACTCCGCCTGCCAGAGCTTCAAGGTGTACGCCCCCAACACGGCGCCCATCTGCTACATCGTGGCCCCCGGCGCCGACGACATCGGGGCCATCGGCGCCGAGGTCCGCTTCGAGGCCTTCGTCATCGACCCCGACCAGGACCCCTCCACCCTCGACGTGGTGTGGACCAGCGATCAGGTAGAGGACGCTCTCGGCTACGGCACCCCCGATCAGAACGGCTTCCTGGCGCTGACGGAGGCGCTGGTCTTCGACGAGCAGGCGTCGCACCACATCACCCTCACCGTCACCGACCAGTGGGGCGTCGTGGGGACCTGCTCGACGGACTACGAGGTCGCCGACGGGCCCACCGTCGAGGTCACCTACCCCACGCGCGGCGATGCGTTCGACCTCGCGGAGAACATCCCGCTGGAGTGCGAGTACAGCGACGCCGGCACCGCCTGCGCGGACATGCTGATCGAGTGGTATGTGCAGGATCTCAGCGACGGCTCCATCACCATCCTCCAGGAGCCCCAGTCGCCCACCAACCCAAGCACCAGCCCGCCCTGCACCGAGCAGTTCGCCTACGACACCGCCGTGGGGCTCACCGAGGGCCTCTACTACTTCTACTGCCGCGTCACCGACGGCGAAGGCAACGCCAACTCGGACGGCGTCTTCCTCGCCATCGACAGCTGCCTGCAGACCCTCTACCAGGACCTGGACCGCGACGGCTACGGCGACCCGACCATCACCACCGAGGACTGCCTCGACGCCAGCGGCAACCCGCCGCTCGGCTGGGCGGCCATCGACGGCGACTGCGACGACAGCAACGCCACCATCTTCCCCGGCTTCCCGGAGCAGTGCAACGGCCTGGACGACAACTGCGACGGCACCGTGGACGAGGGCTTCCACCTGGTCGATTTCTACCGCGATGCCGACGGCGACGGCTACGGCGTCACCTCCCAGCCCTACGATCCCGACGGCGACGGCCTCGGAGACATGGCTTGCTCCGGCGCCACCATCGCTGGCTACACCGTCCTCGAGGGCGACTGCGACGACAGCCAGCCCAGCATCAACCCCGGTGAGGCCGAGCAGTGCGACGACACCGACCACGACTGCGACGGCGACATCGACAACGGCTTCCCCTACCCCTACGGCACCGTCCTCTACCTCGACGCCGACGCCGACAACTGGGGCGGCTCCGCGCTGCTGACCTGCGACGCCCTCACCGGCTACATCCCCACCCCGGGGGACTGCGACGACACGGATCCGAGCATCAACCCCGACGCCCTGGAGGTCTGCAACACCACCACCCCGGTGGACGAGGACTGCGACGGGAGCGCCGATCCCATCGACGCCACGGGCTGCTACGTCCGCTACCTCGACGCCGACGGCGACAGCTACGGCACCGATCTGGGCACCAGCGCCTGCGTCTGCCTCGACAACCCGTTCTCCTACACCTCCGAGAACGCGGGCGACTGCGACGACAGCGCGTTCACCATCAACCCCGCCGCCACCGAGGTCTGCGACGCCAGCGGCACCGACGAGGACTGCGACGGCTACTCCGACGGCGAGGGCGCGGGCGGCTGCTCGCTGTACTACTACGACTACGACGGCGACAACTACTACGCCTCCGGCGCCGCCTCCCGCTGCCTGTGCGCCCCCGACGGCTACTACCGCGGCAACATCTCCGGCGACTGCAACGACAGCGACCCCAACGTCAACCCCGGCATGCCCGAGATCTGCGACGCTGCCAACACCGACGAAGACTGCGACTCCCTCTCCGACGACGCCGACGGCTCCGCCTCCGGCCAGACCCCCTGGTACCGCGACGCCGACACCGACGGCTACGGCCTCGCCACCGTGACCCTGGCCCGCTGCGACCAGCCCTCCGGCTACGTGAGCGACGACTCTGACTGCGACGACACCAACGACGACATCCATCCGGGCGTCACCGAGACCACCGGCGACGGGGTGGACTACGACTGCGACGGCACGGAGATCTGCTACGACGACGACGACAACGACGGCTACCTCGACACCACGGGCGACACCCGCACCTCGACGGACACCGACTGCGCCGACGCCTACGAGGGCCTGGCCACCGACCCCACCACCGACTGCGACGACACGAGCGCGGCCTTCAACCCCGGCGTCACCGAGACCACCGGCGACGGCATCGACTACAACTGCGACGGACGCGAGACCTGCTACGCCGACGCCGATCACGACGGCTACCGCTCCTCCTCGTCCACCGTGGCCTCCACGGACACCGACTGCTCGGACACGGGCGAGGCGCTCGCCAGCGCCGGGGTCGACTGCCTGGACAGCAACGCCTACGCCTTCCCCGGCGCGGCCGAGTACGAGTCCAGCACCTCCTGCCGCGAGGACGCCGACAGCGATGGGTACGGCGACTCCGCGCCGCCCTCGGGCGTGACCGCGGGCGGGGACTGCAACGACGGCGTCTACGGCATCAACCCTGGCGTGTCGGAGACCACCGGGGACGGCGTCGACTACAACTGCGACAGCTACGAGACCTGCTACGTGGACTCGGACCTCGACGGCTACCGCTCCTCGTCGTCGACGACCTCCACCACGGACACCGCCTGCACCTCCGCTGGCCACGCGCTGTCGTCGGTCGGTGTCGACTGCCTGGACAGCAACATCTACGCCTTCCCGGGCGCCGCGCAATCCGAGTCCAGCACCTCCTGCCGCGAGGACGCCGACGACGACGGCTACGGCGACGCCTCGCCCCCCTCGGGGGTCACCGCGGGGGGGGACTGTGATGACTCCCGCTCGAACGTCTACCCGGGCGGCCCGGAGTCCACCTACTACAACGACAGCCTCGACAACGACTGCGACAGCCTGGTGGACGAGAACGTCCCCTTGACCAAGACGCAGGAGCTGAGCGTCACCGACTGCAGCGGCTCGGGGGCCTGCGGGCCCATCTACGCGGTCGTCCAGGACGGCGGCGACGGCGACGGGAACCTCGATCTCGCGGTGGCCTGCTACACCTCCAACGACGTCTGGGTCTTCCCGGGCACGGGCAGCTCCACGTCCTTCTTCAGCACCAGCGCCAAGGACTGCGAGAACTCGGGCAGCGCCCCCCGGAGCCTCTCGTGGGGCCACATCAACACCGGCAGCAACAAGGACTTCGTGGCCGTCACCGCCAGCGGCGACACCTACTACTCCCACCTGTTGAACTCCTCGGAGAACTTCACCACGGGCTCTCCGGTCTCGGGCAGCCTGAACAGCGGGTCCGAGCCCCGCGCGGTCAAGCTGCTCTCGGACTGCGACTCGGACAGCTTCGCCGAGTTCATGGCCGTAGGAGAGAACAACACCGGCAATGTCTCCTTCTGGCTCAATGATGGCAGCAGCGGGTGGTCTTCCTGCAGCGCCAGGACCGTCAAGGTCGCCTCCGGCAGCACCGGCCCCATCCACATGCGGGAGTTGGACATCAACGGAGATGGCAAGCACGATATCATCACGGCCAACGGCGCCGACGGGACAATCGGCATCGCGTATCCGTCCTACAGCTCCTGCGGCGCCTGCTCCGGCCTGTCGACCAGCGGTGGGGTAGCCATCTCGGGGATGACCCAGCCCAAGGCCATCGCGGTGGAGGACTTCGACAGCGACGGCATCCTGGACATCGCCGCCGTGGACAACTCCACGGGGTACCTCAACATCTACATCAACTCCTGCACCTCGACCTCTTGCACCGCGGCCTTCACCTACCTCACGCGCTACTCCCTCAGCAGCGTCTGCGGCAGCAGCCCCGCCCCCGACGGGCTCCACGACGGGGACTTCAACCACGACGGAGACGCGGATCTCATCGTCACCTGCACCAACACCAACTCGGGTGTGCTCTTCATCGGCTACGGGAACGGGTACTTCGCACCCACCACGACCTTCACCACCGGCTCCGATCCCCGGGAGGTCTGGGTCGAGGACTTCGACGGTGACGGCTACCGCGACGACTTCGTCGTCTCGAACATGGATTCCGACAACATCTACGTCTACAAGGGCGGTCGGTAGCGGCGTCGGCGGGGAGGCGGCGGCGCAGAGATCTGTCCGCTCGCGGCCGGCGCGTGCGTCCTACAAGACATGAAGACGCCGCCTGCGCCAGCCCCTCCCACTTGCACGCCCTCGCCGGGGCGACGCAGTTGCAGACGACGACGGCTTCTCCGTAGGACACCCTTGTCAGAAACCAAAAATTGAGAAATGATCGACGCCTTCCCAACGAAGCGAGGACCCATGCACCGCACCACCCTCCTCTGCGCTGTCGCGCTCTCCCCGCTCGCCGCTAGCTGCAACGACATCGGCGTCCTCGACCTCCCCGCGCAACCCGAAGCCAGCCTCGAAGGGGACGAGAGCGCCTACCGGGGCCAGGTGGTGACCGTCCACGGCAAGGTCACCGACAACTCTCGCCAGTACTCGGCTGACGAGACCACCGCCCTCTGGCAGTTCTACGCCGCGGGCGGGGCCGACCTCGACCTCGTGGCGCTCAATCTGCAGGCCGACTGCTCTACACCCCCGGCACCGAGCGCATCCTCGAACTGGGGCGAGGTGGACTGCACCTTCACCACCCCCACCGATGTCGCCGCGATGACGGTGAAGCTGACCGCCCAGGTCGGCGGCCGCGAGAGCGAGCCGGCGCGCCTGGACATCACCCTGGACGCCGGGGCTTCCCCCACCTGCTCCCTCGCGGCGCCCGCCGCCATCGCCCCCGACGGGGCCTACTTCGCGGATCGCTCGATCTTGATCGATGGCGCTTGCGCCGATGCCACCGGCGAGACCAGCCCCGCTGGACTCTACCTCTGGTTCCGCGATACCTACGAGAACACACACGGCACGGTGGTCACGGAGGTCTACGCGGCCGCCGCCGACACAGGTGACACCGGCGGCACCTCCCTGGTCTTCGACGCGGGCTCCAGCGAGGCCCGGCTCTACGGCGAGGTCACCTTCGAGCCTGCCGACGAGCACCAGCTCTGCCTCTTCGCCGAGGACGAGTCCGGCAACACCAACGGCAACGACACCTGCGTCACCTTCGAGGTGCTCCCGCCGAACCAGGCGCCCTGGTGCACCATCCTGGAGCCCGCCGACGGCACGACGGGCGCCGTAGGCGCGCCGGTGCAGTTCCAGGCCCTGGTGGGCGATCCCGACCAGGACCCCTCCACCCTCTACGTCGAGTGGACCAGCGACCAGCTGGCCTCCCCCATCGGCTACGGCACCCCCACTCCCGAGGGATTCCTCGGCCTCACCTCCTCGGTGGTCTTCGACACCACCGCGGCGCACGTGATCACGCTGCGGGTCGTGGACCAGTGGGAGGCCCCGGGCACCTGCGAGGTGGACTACAACGTCGCGAACGGCCCCTCCGTCAGCGTCTGGGTCGACGATCTCGACTACCTGTTCGACTTCCGGCAGTCGACCCCGTTCGTGTGCGAGTACTCCGACACCGACACAGCGTGCGCCGACATGACCATCGAGTGGGAGCTGTTCGATAGCGACGGCTCCATCAGGAGCTGGGGCGAAGCCGCGCCCACGACCCCGGGCAGCACCCAACCCTGCACGGAGACCTTCATCTACGACCCAGGCGTCGAGGGTGCCCTCGAGGAGGGCTCCTACTACATGCGCTGCTGGGTCACCGACGAGGAGGGCGCGCGCAACTCCGCCGCCGCCTACTTCGAGATCGAGGACTGCATCCAGACCTACTACCAGGACCTCGACGCCGATGGCTACGGTGACTCCACCATCACCATGGAGGACTGCACCCAACCCACCGGCTACGCCGCCATCGCCGGCGACTGCGACGACTCCAACGTCAGCATCAACCCCGGCGCCGTCGAGCTGTGCAACGCCCTGGACGACAACTGCGACGGCAATATCGACGAGGGCTTCCACCTCGTCCCCTTCTACCGCGACGCCGACGGCGACGGCTACGGCGACGACGCCGACCCCTACCCCGACCTCGTCTGCTCCGGCGCCACCCTCTCCGGCTACGTCACCCTGGGCGGCGACTGCGACGACACCCAGCCCGACATCAACCCCGGCGAGCCCGAGCAGTGCGATGAGACCGACCACGACTGCGACGGCGACATCGACAACGGGTTCCCCTACCCCTTCGGCACCATCCAGTGCTACGACGGCGACGCCGACGGCTTTGGCAGCACCGAGGTCATGAGCTGCGAGGCGCTCACCGGTCACACCACCGTCTGCGACGACTGCGACGACACCAACGCGGCCATCAACCCAGCCGGCGTGGAGGTCTGCAACACCACCACCCCCGTGGACGAGGACTGTGATGGCGTCGCCGATCCCATCGGCGCGCCGAGCTGCGTCACGCGCTACCTCGACGCGGACGGCGACGGCTACGGCACCGATCTGGGCACCAGCGCCTGCGTCTGCCTCGACAACACCTACGGATACACCTCCACCAACGCGGGCGACTGCGACGACGGGGCGTACTCGGTCAATCCCGGCGAGGTCGAGGTCTGCGATGCCGCCGGCACCGATGAGGACTGCGACGGCTACACCGAGACCGAGGACGCGGCAGGTTGCTCCGACTACTACTACGACGCTGACGGAGACGACTACTACGCCACGGGCGCCGCCTCCCGCTGCCTCTGCGCCCCCGACGGCGACTACCGCGGGCACCTCCCCGGCGACTGCGACGACCACGACGCGACGCTCAACCCCAGCGCCGCCGAGGTCTGCGACGGCGACGACAACGACTGCGACGGCCTGATCGACGACGACGACGGCTCCGCCTCCGGCCAGACCCCCTGGTACCGCGACGCCGACACCGACGGCTACGGCCTCGCCACCGTCACCCTGGACCGCTGCGACCAGCCCTCGGGCTACGTGGCCGACGACACCGACTGCGACGACACCAGCAGCGCCATCCATCCGGGCGGAATAGAGATCTGCGACGGTGCCAACGCCGACGAGGACTGCGACGGCCTGGCGGACGACGCCGACCCCTCCGCCACCGGCCAGAGCACCTGGTACTACGACGCCGACAGTGACACCTACGGCATCTCCTCCTCCACCCTCTCCCGCTGCGACCAGCCCACTGGGTATGTGTCGCGTGGCGCGGACTGCGACGACGGCGACGCCTCCATCAACCCGGGCGCCACCGAGATCTGCGACGCCTCCGACACCGACGAGGACTGCAACGGCAGCGCCGACGACGCCGACAGCTCCGCCACCGGGCAGAGCACCTGGTTCCGCGATGCCGACAGCGACACATACGGCACCTCCGCCACCACGCTGTCCCGGTGCAACCAGCCCACAGGCTACGTCGCCGACAGCGCGGACTGCGACGATACCGATGCCGCCATCAACCCGGCCGCGGCCGAGATCTGCGACAGCTCCGACATCGATGAGGACTGTGACGGCGCCGCCGACGATTCCGACAGCTCGGCGACGGGCCAGAGTACCTGGTACCTCGACGCCGACAGCGACACCTACGGCACCTCCTCCACCACGCTGTCCCGCTGCAACCAGCCCTCGGGCTACGTCTCGCGCGGCTCGGACTGCAATGACGGTAACGCTTCTATCAACCCGGGCGCCACGGAGGTCTGCGACGCCTACGACACGGACGAAAACTGCAACGGCGTCGCCGACGACTCCGACAGCACCGTCTCCTCCAGCACGAAATCCACCTGGTACCGCGACGCCGACAGCGACACCTACGGCACCTCCACCACTACGCTCTCACGCTGCAATCAGCCCACAGGCTACGCCTCGCGCGGCTCGGACTGCAACGACGCCAACTCGGCCATCAACCCCGGCGCCACCGAAGTCTGCGACGCCTCCGACACGGACGAGAACTGCAACGGAGTCGCCGACGACTCCGACAGCACCGTCTCCTCCAGCACACAGTCCACCTGGTACCGCGACGCCGACGACGACAACTACGGCACCTCCACCACCACGCTCTCACGATGCAACCAGCCCACAGGCTACGTCTCCAACAACACAGACTGCGACGATTCCTGGGATCTACGGAACCCCGAACTCGCCATGTACCAGCTGGTCGAGGTCTACTCATCCAGCAGACACGACCACATGACAACCAAGGCTGGTTCCGGAGAGTACATCTCGGTCACCAGCAGCGGACTCTATACCGACGCCTCGCCGCTGGTCGTGGGCTACTCAGTGGCGACCTTCCCAGCAAAGTTCATCGCTGATGGGAAGACTGCGGACTACGACCAGCTCAACCGTGGCTGGTCCTCGGGATGCTCGGACCACGTCACGTGCATCGACGTGGCCACGGTCAATGCGGACTCCGCCTACAGCCATGGCTGTACCTACGCCGATGACGGTCTTTCTCTGGGGTACTTGCCCAGCACCGACCAGGGTTCCTACACCAACCACTGGAACCGATGCTGGAAGACTTCTTGGAACAACCACCGCATGTCCTACCCCACCTCCAGCTCCTCCACCAACTACAGCTGCGACGCACTGACAGCGAGCGGCTACGTCCACGAGCACTCCGTACACTGGATCTTCAATCAGGACATCTCCTGCCCCTGAGTCCTGTTCATACCCTTGCCCCGCCCTTTCTGGCTCGACATCGAGGGCGGGTGGGGGCCGAACGCCCCCCTCGCCCCCCGCCCCCCACCGAGACAGATTCCCAGCTCTCCCCCAAGTGAGGTCACCTTGCCCGGGATGCGCCCCCTCCCCCTCGCCTTCCTCCTCGCCGCCTGCAACGACGTCAACGTGGGCTCCACCAACAAAGCCCCCGAGGTCTCCTTGCGCGCCCAGGAGGGCGCCGTCGTCATGGGCAGCGAGGTGACCTTCCACGGCACCGCCACCGATCCCGACGACGAGCCCGGCACCCTCACCGTCGCCTGGACCGTCTCCGACAGCAGCGGCCACGAGCTCTCGCTGGCGGATCTCGACGCCCAGGACGACTGCACGGCGCCCCCCGCGGACAGCGCCACGGCGCGGGGAGAAGTGGCGTGCACGCTGCGCGCCCCCAGCGCCTACGCCGCCATCCAGCTGACCCTGGAGGCCTGGGATCCGCGCGACCGCCACGCCGAGGACTCCATCCAGGTGGACCTCTCCGCCGGCAGCGCCCCCACCTGCAGCATCACCCAGCCCGACGCCGAAGGCGTCTACTTCTCCGACGAGCCCCTGCCGCTGGACGGCACCTGCGCCGACGCCCTCGGCGAGACCGCCCCCGAAGACCTCCTCCTCTGGTACCGCGACACCTACCGCGACGCGGACGGCCAGACCGCCTCGGAGGAGTACCGCGCCGGCGACGGTGACACCGCGGCCGACGATCTCACCGCCAGCGCGAGCGCCACCGCCGCCCGGCTCTACGGTTATCTCCCCTTCACCGCCGGCGATCACGTCCTCTGTCTGCTCGCCGAGGACGAGTCCGGCAACGTGAGCGCCACCGACGCCTGCGTGGCGTTCACGGTCTACCCGCCCAACGCGGATCCCTGGTGCGAGATCCTGCTACCGCTGGACGGCACCACCGGCGGGGTGGGCGCGCAGGTCCACTTCGAGGCCCTGGTGGGCGATCCCGATCTGGACGACGCCACCGGCCTCTACGTGGAGTGGCGCAGCGATCTGCTCTCCGAGCCCATCGGCTACGGCACCCCTGACGAAGACGGCTTCCTCTTCCTGGATCAGGCCGTGGTCTTCGACACCCAGGCCCTCCACAACATCACGCTGTACGTTGAGGACGCCTGGGGGGCCGACGGCACCTGCTCCATCCGCTACCGGGTGGCGGACGGCCCGAGCGTGGCCATCGCCAGCCCCACCCGCGGCGACCTGTACGACCTGCGCGAGGCCATCCCGCTGGAGTGCACCTACAGCGACGGCGACACGGCCTGCGCGGACATGCTGCTCGCCTGGGAGCTGTTCCAGTCCAGCACGGGTGCGACGCTCGTCCTGCAGGAACCCTCACCCCCGACCCACCCGAGCAGCGTCCAGCCCTGCTCCGAGTACGCCAGCTACGACCCCGCCACCCTCGGCGAGCTCGACCCCGGCTCCTACCACCTCTACTGCCGGGTCACGGACGGCGACGGGAACGAGAACTCCGACGCCGTCTTCTTCGACATCGGCGACTGCACCCAGACCTGGTACCGGGATCTCGACGGCGACGGCTACGGCGACGCCACCGTCTCGGTCGAGGACTGCACCCAGCCCCCAGGCTACGTCGCCATCCCCGGCGACTGCGACGACTCCAACGTCTCCATCAACCCTGGCGAACCCGAGCAGTGCAACGGGCTCGACGACAACTGCGACGGCACGGTGGACGGGGGCTTCCACCTGCTCCCCTTCTACCGGGACGCCGACGGCGACGGCTACGGCGACGACAGCGATCCCTACCCCGACATGGTCTGCTCCTCCGCCACACTCCCCGGCTACGCCGCCCTCGGTGGCGACTGCGATGACACGCAGCCCGACGTCAACCCCGGCGAGCCCGAGCAGTGCGATGACACCGATCACGACTGCGACGGCGACATCGACAACGGCTTCGCCTACCCCTACGGCACCGTGCTGTACCTCGACGCGGACAGCGACGGCTACGGCGCCGCCGCCACCACCGGGTGCACGGCCGGCAGCGGCCTCGTGCTGATGGGCGGCGACTGCGACGACGGCGAACCCGCGGTCAACCCCGGCGCCACCGAGGTCTGCGACGCAGGCACCCCCGTGGACGACGACTGCGACGGCGACGCCGACCCCGTGGGCGCCGCGGGCTGCACCACCCAGTACCTCGACGCCGACGGCGACGGCTACGGCACCGACGCGGGCATCAGCGCCTGCGTCTGCGCCTCCAACCCCGGGGCCTACACCTCCACCAACGCGGGCGACTGCGACGACGGCGCCTACGCCGTCAACCCCGGCGCCACCGAGGTCTGCGATGCCGCAGGCACGGACGAGGACTGCGACGGCCTGGTGAACGGCGACGACCCCTCCGCCACGGGCCTGGCCACCTGGTACCGCGACGCCGACGCCGACGGTTGCGGCCTGGCCAGCGCGACGCAGAGCGCCTGCGATCAGCCCACGGGCTCCGTGGCGGACGACTCGGACTGCGACGACACGGACGCGAGCGTCCACCCCGGCAGCGCCGAGGTCTGCGACACGGCCAACGCCGACGAGGACTGCGACGGCCTGGCCGACGACTCCGACAGCTCCGCTACCGGCCAGGGCACCTGGTACCGCGACGCGGATGGCGACGGCTACGGCAGCGACACCGCCACGCTCTCCCGCTGCGACCAGCCCTCGGGCTACGTCGCCTCGGGCGGCGACTGCAACGACAGCAGCACGCTGTACCACCCCGGCGCCTCGGAACCCGTGGGGAGCGGCACGGACTACGACTGCAGCGGGGGCGTGAGCTGCTACAACGACGACGACAACGACGGCTACCTCGACACCTCGGGCGACACCATCGCCTCCTCCGACAGCGACTGCACCGACGCGTACGAGGGCAGCTCCTCGGACCCCACCACCGACTGCGATGACTTCGACGCCTCGGCCCACCCCGGCGCCACCGAGACCTGCGACGGGGCCGACAACGACTGCGACGGTGCCACGGACGAGGCCGGCGCCTCGGGCTGCGCAAACTGGTACTACGACTACGACAACGACAACTACGGCACGACCTCCTCCTCGTGCCTGTGCTCCGCCTCGGGGTACTACCGGGCCCACTACTCCATGGACTGCGACGACGGCGACTCCAGCGTCCACCCCGGCGCCACGGAGACCTGCGACGGGGCGGACGAGGACTGCGATGGCACGGTGGACGAAGGGGTCTGCCTCACCACGGTCTACTCGCAGAACTTCGATTCGGGTTCGGTGTTCAGCACCAGCACCATCGGCAATCAGACCCTGAGCGATGGCTCCGCCTGGCAGGACATGGGGCTGTTCAGCTTCCTGACCTACCAGAGCGGCCACTCGTCCCTCTACAGCATGGGCATCAACCACTCCAGCACATCCTACAGCGCCACCGCCCTGATGTACGTGATGAACGTGCCCGCGACGTCCTCAGAGGATCTGGTGGTGACCTTCTGGATCTATGCCCGCACGGCCACCACGGTCGGTGTCGGGCGAGCGGGCGCCACGACCTACTCCCAGTCCATCCCCGCCAACACCTGGACCGAGGTCAGCGCCACCATGAGCAGCTTCATGTCCACGAGCCAGGTCTGGCTGAACCTGGGCCTGATCCCCTCCTCTGGCGCCTCGTACTCCGTCCGGATCGACGACATCACGGTCGAAAAGTAGCGGCCCCGGGCCCCCACCCCTACCCACACCCCTCCCCCGCCCTCACCCTCCAGGCCACCACCCCGAGGGTGAGGCCCACGCCGCCCACGCCCACCGCACCCCAACCCAGCACGTTCGTGCGCCGCCGCATCGCCTCCGTGCGCTCGTAGGCGGCCGCGGGATCGTCCCAGCACTGCCCCTCCAGCGCGCATGCGTCGACCTGGCGCTGCCAGCCGCGCTCGGAGAGCAGCGCCGCCGCGTACAGGCCCCCCGCCGCCGCCAGGGCCCCGCCGGCGCTCCACCACAGGGGCCGGCTCGGGTGGGGGACGAGGTCGTAGCCGAGCTGCAGCCACTCGTCGCCGGTGGCCAGGTCGGGCGCGGGCCAGGTGGGCACGGTGGAGGCCTCGAAGGCCTCCACGGGCAGGCGCGCCACGCCGGCCGGGTTCAGGCCGCTGTAGCGCAGGCGGCCCGAGGGCTCCAGGACCTGGACCACGGCCGAGCGCCCCATGGGCCAGCCCCGGCCACAGAGGCCGCCGATCTCCCGCGTCCCGTCCAGCAGCAGGGTCGCGCCGGGAGGGCAGAGATAGACCGACCCGGGGCCGGAGGGGGCCGCATCGTCCCGCGCGGCCTCGAACCACTTCCACAGCGGGCCGCCGCGGATGGCCAGCGCCTCGGAGGGCTCGAACCCCGACCCGAGGGCCAGGGCGGCGCGGAACGCCGCTTCTCCGCGCTTGCGCGCCTCCTGGGGCTCCTCCAGGCGATCGAGGAAGGCCACCAGGGCTTCCACCAGGTGCAGCTGCACGGCCGTCTCGGGGCGGACGGGCTCCGCCAAGCAGGCCAGCTCCCGCTGCGCGCCTGCCCAGCCCCCGCGCACGTCGTCGGCGCGGCCCTCGGCGAAGGCCTGCTCGGCGCCGTCGAGGGCGGCGCGCAGCGCCGGGTCGCGGGCGGCGCAGGGATCCGCCAGGGCCAGGCCCGGCGTCAGCGCGAGCAGGGCCAGCGCGGCGCTCATGGCCGCCCCCCGCGCGCGCAGTCCGCCTCCGGGTCGTCCCCGTCGATCAGGCCGTCGCAGTCGTCGTCCCGCCCGTCGCAGGCCTCGCCGGCGCCCGGATGCACCGCGCGCTCGCCGTCGTCGCAGTCCTCGTCCTCCGGGTAGCCGTCGGCGTCCGCGTCGGGGATCTCCTCCGGATAGGGCCCGCAGTTGAGGGCCGGATCGAGGCAGGCGAGGTCGAAGTGTACCCAGGCGGGCGCGGTCAGGGTGGCGGCGTGGAGCCCACCGGCATCCTCGGCCACGGCCCCGCCGCCCTCGTCGAGCTGCCACAGGGCGAGGGTGTGATCGTCCACGGCGAGGGGCTCCCAGGCGGGGGTGAACTCAGCGGTGGAGGTGCCCGCGTCCTGCAAGCGCAGCGCACCGATGACGCCCGGAAGCTGGGCCTCCTGGGCCGGCCAGCAGCCGAAGTACAGCGGCGCATCGTCAGCCTCGCCGGGCTGCGCGATGCCGTAGCCGAGGAACCTGCCGTCGAGAAAGACTGCGTCCTGGCTGCCGCCGATGCGGCTGACCAGCAGATGGTGCCGCGCGCTGTCCACGAAGCCCCGCGCCACCGCGACGCCCTCGCCGAGGCCATCACCCGGGCCGATCCAGGTGGCGCCCTGCCACTGGTAGATGGCCAGCGCGCTGCCCCAGGACAGGACCGGGAACAGCGCCGCCGGGTCGAGCCCGCTGGGGCTGGCCTGCAGGTAGAGCTCGAGGGTGAAGTCCTGCGACAGATCGAGGCGCGCCGCGTCCACCTCCATGCAGGCGCCCGCCCCGCGGAAGTCGAGCCCCCACTCCTCGTAGACCTCGTACCAGGGCGTGCCGTCGCCATCCGGATCGTGGGCCTCGAGGGCACGCTCGGCGTCGATGAAAGGGCAGCCGCACAGGGGCAGCAGGGTCCAGATCAGGGGGGCTCTCGACATGGATGGGTCCGCAGGGTGGGGTCTCGTTGTATCCCGGAATCCGCCAGGCGCAGCAGGGCCTCTCTCCATGCTACCCTCTCCCCATCCGCCCGCCCCCCCGGAGCCACCATGCGCCTCGCCCTGGCCGCCCTCGCCCTGCTCTGCGCCTGCACCGACAACGGCATCACCGCCTTCGACGCGCCGCCGGAGGCGCTGATCGTCTCCCACGAGGACGGCGACACGGTGCTGGAGGGCGACGCCGTCTCGCTCAGGGGCGTGGTGAGCGATCCGGACCACGCCGCGGGCGATCTGATGGCCACCTGGTACGGGGGCAGCCGCGAGCTGTGCGCCGCCGTCACG
Source organism: Pseudomonadota bacterium (assembly GCA_043814015.1). Classification (GTDB taxonomy): domain Bacteria; phylum Myxococcota_A; class UBA796; order UBA796; family JAFGLY01; genus JBDRKM01. The sequence goes on along the minus strand of JBDRKM010000489.1, from coordinate 5,940 downwards.
CCGGACGCCGACGGCGGCACGGGCTGCGACGCGGTGCTGGCCCTGGGCGAGGGAGAGATCTCCCTGGAGGTCCGGGATCCGCAGGGCAAGAGCGCCGCGGATCTGGTGAGCTTGACCATCCAGCCCACCGACGCCCCCATCGCCGTCATCCTGGCGCCAGCGGAGGGCGGCACCTACTACAGCGACCAGCTCATCGCGTTCGACGGGCTGATCTCCGACACCGAGGACGACCCGGACGAGCTGGTGGCCTGGTGGGCCAGCACCCTGCAGGACGACCTCACGGTGGACGCCACCCCGGACTCGGCCGGCGCGGTCAGCGGCTCGGGCTACCTGGAGGAGGGCGAGCACCAGATCACCCTGTACGCCGAGGACCTCTCGGGCAAGGTGGGCACCGACAGCGTGCTCATCGAGGTCGGCCCACCCAACTCGGCGCCCTCCTGCGCCATCACCGCGCCGGATGACGGCGCCTCCGGCGAGCAGGGCGCGCTGGTCACCTTCCGCGGCCAGGTGGGGGACGTGGACGTGCCCGCCGACTGGCTCGACGTGCGCTGGAGCAGCGATCACGACGGCGATCTGGGCGACAGCACCCCGGACACGGGCGGGCAGGTGGCCTTCTCCACCTCCGATCTCTCGGTGGCCACCCACACCCTGCTCATGACGGTGACCGACGAGGTCGGCGCCACCTGCACCGACTTCATCCTCTACACCGTGGGCACCCCCCCGGTGCTCACGGTCACGAGCCCCGCCACCGGCGACCTCTACGAGGAGGGGCAGACCATCACCTTCTCGGCCACGGTCTCGGACAACGAGGACCGCCCCACGGCCATCGAGCTGGCCTGGACCTCGGATCTGGACGGCGTGCTGTCCACCTCCGGGGCCGACTCCACCGGGCTCGCGGAGTTCACCCGCCGCGACCTCTCCCCGGGTGAGCACACGCTCACGGTCACCGCCACCGACACCGCGGGCCTGTTCGCCCGCGCACTGAAGACCTTCACGGTCAACGGCCTGCCGTCCGCGCCGGTGGTGGAGATCTCCCCCGACCCCGCCAGCACCGGCGACGCGCTCACCGTCTCGCTGCTCACCCCCGCGGTGGACCCGGAGGGCGACGCCATCGCCTACGGCTACGCCTGGTACCGCAACGGCGTGCTCTCCTCCGCCAGCACCAGCGGCGTGCTGCCGGCCTCCGCCACGGCCAAGGGAGAGACCTGGCGCGTGGTGGTCACTCCCAACGACGGCCTGGCCGACGGGGCTCCGGGCGAGGACTCGGTGGTCATCGCCAACTCCGCCCCCGTGCTGGCCTCGGTGGCCCTGACCCCGGATCCCGCTTCGGTCAGCAGCACCCTGAGCTGCACCCCGGCCACCGCCACGGACGCCGACGGGGACACCGTGAGCTACGCCTACGCCTGGGAGGTCTCGGGGAGCACCATCGCCGCCACCGGCAGCACGCTCGGTGCCCCCTCCTTCGCCCGCGGCGACACCGTGACCTGCACCGTCACCCCCTCCGACGGCACCGACGCGGGCACCGCGGTGCGCTCCAACACGGTCACCATCGCCAACTCGCCGCCCAGCATCGTCAACGTGACCATCGACCCCAACCCGGCCTATGCCGGCGACGCCCTGCGGTGCGCCTGGGGCGGCTACAGCGACGCCGACGGCGACGCCGACGCCTCCACCATCGCCTGGACCCTGAACGGCAGCGCGGCCGGCTCGGGCACCAGCCTGGGCGCCGGCGTGGTGCGGGGCGATGTGGTGGTCTGCACGGTCACCCCCTTCGACGGCACCGACACCGGCACCGCCCTCAGCGCCACGCTCACGGTCTCCAACACCCCGCCCGTGCTCGACGCCGTCACCCTGGCGCCCGACCCGGCCCACGAGGGCGACACCCTGACCTGCACGCCGGGCAGCACCACGGACGCCGACGGCACCACCACGTTCACCTACGGCTACGCCTGGACCGTGGCGGGAGCCCGCATCAGCGCCACGGGCACGACCCTCAGCTCGGCGTCTTTCGCGAAGGGCGACACCGTGTACTGCACGGTCACCCCCAGCGACGGCAGCGGCACGGGCGATCCGGTGGACTCCAACGAGATCACGGTGGAGAACTCGGCGCCCTCCATCGCGGGTGTGGCCATCAGCCCCGACCCGGCCACCACGGGCGACACCCTGACCTGCGCCTGGAGCGGCTTCTCCGATCCCGACGGCGACGCGGACGCCTCTACAGCCACCTGGACGCTCAACGGCGGCGCCGCGGGCGGCGGCACCACCCTCAGCGCCACCATCGCCCGCGGTGACGTGGTGGTCTGCACCGTGACCCCCTCCGACGGCAGCGACGCGGGCACGCCCGTCACCGACACCCTGACGGTGGGCAACGCCGCGCCGAGCGTCACGGCGGTCTCCCTGTCCCCCACCACGGCGTACACCTCCACCCTGCTCACCGCCGTGGTGTCCAGCACCGATCCCGACGGCGACGCGGTGAGCGTCAGCTACGCCTGGACCGTGGACGGTGCCTCCGTGGCCGCCACCGGCGCCACCCTGGACGGCGCCACGTACTTCGACAAGCACCAGGATGTGGTGGTCACCGTCACCCCCAGCGACGGGATCGACACGGGCGCTCCCGTGGCCTCGGCCGCCGTCACCATCCTCAACACGCCACCGACAGCACCCACGGTCTCCATCGACCCGAGCGACCCGGAGGAGGGTACCGACGATCTGCTGTGCCAGGTGGACGTGGCCAGCACGGATGCCGACGGCGACACCATCACCTACGTCATGGACTGGGACGTGGACGGTACGTTCTACTCGGGCACCGCCACCACCACCTGGCCCGGCGACACGGTCCCGGCCACGGCCACCACCGCGGGCGAGGTCTGGACCTGCTCGGCCACGCCGGACGACGGCGACGACTACGGCGACATCGGCGAGGCCTCCGTGACCATCGGCGCGGCCGCCTCGGGCTGCGGCGCGGGCCTGTTCTCAGGGGCCTACGGCTCCTCCTGGACCCACCTGGCCACCGCGCCGTACAGCCTCTTCTCGCTGATGGACTACCTGCCCCTGGCGGAGCCCTACCTCTGGAACTCCTACGGCGCGCACCTGAGCCACTACGATCCAGCGACCGGTTCGTGGGCCTCGGTGGCCTCCAGCACCCCTTACAGCTCGCCGTGGAACAGCATGGCCTGGTGGGACGACCAGCTCTGGATGATCCGCAACGGCAGCGTCTACCGCTATGACATCGCCACCGACACCTGGACCACCATGGCCAGCTACACCGGCGGCGATGACATGAACCAGACCGTGGCCGACTGCGAGGGCCGGATCTACGGCCACGCCTACTCCGGCTCCGTCGTGGTCTACGACATCGCCACCGACACGGTCACCCAGTACAGCACGGGCCACAGCACCCAGTGCGAGACCCGGATGGCCTTCGACCCGGCGGAACGGGCGGTGTTCTTCGGGGCGTTCAACTACGCCAACCTCTACCGCTTCGACATCGACACCCACGCCATCACCACCATGGCATCGCACCCCGAGAGCTACCTGAACGACATCTTCTGCGGCGACCACTCGGGTCACCTCTACGCCGCAGGCGGTAGCTCCGGCACCTCCCTGTGGCAGTACGACATCGCCAGCAACGCCTGGTCCGCCATCACCTCGTTCCCGGTCTCCCACGGCAACAACGGATCGTGTACGGTGTCGGAGGATGGCTGGCTCTATATGGCCGACAGCAGCCCGACCACGCTCTACCGCCTGCCGCTCTACTGATCTGGAGGCTCCATGTCCGTCTTCACCGAGGCCGAGTACCGCGACTCCGATCAACGCCCCAGCCTGGAGGAGGCCTGGGGTCGCCTGCCGGTCCTGTGCCACATCGACGGGCTCGCCATCCGCTGGGTCGGGCCGCTGGTGAACCTGGGGCTCGACCCCTGGCTGGCGGACATGGCGGAGGGCGCCTGGGGCCCCCTGGAGGACTGCGGCTGGCAGGAGATCCTGGAGGACTGCGGCGAGGCCCTGGCCGCGGACGGCTCCTTCCGCCCCGCCTGGGCCCAGGCCTTCGGCGAGGCCGCCCGCACCCTGGCCGAGGCCGGCGAGTACGCCGGGCCCGAGTCCGATCCGGAGGCCTGGGCGGCCTGGCTGTGCTTCGAGCTGGCCAAGCCCCGCGAGGCGATCGAGCGCCTGGCGGACGAGCAGGGGGCGCTCAGGTAGCCAGACTCAAAGCGCCCTGCGCCCCACCACCACCAGCCGCTGGGCGTGCTGGTCGTAGGGGCTGCCCTCGAGGCTGCCGAAGGGCTGGACCTCCACGAAACCCACGCTCCGCAGCAGCCCGCACAGATCCGCCGCGCCGTACAGCCGGTGGCTGACGGTGAACTCCTCGATCCGGCCTCCCTGGACAAGGATCCAGCGGTTGGAGACCCAGCCCCACCCGGAGCGCAGATGGCGCTCCTGGAGCAGGAAGCCGCCGCCGGGCAGCGGGTTCCAGTCGCGCTCGCGCCAGCCGCGGGCCAGGACCTCGCGACCGGCCACCTCCAGCACCAGCACCCCGCCGGGCACCAGGGCCGCGAGCAGGTGCTCCAGCACGCGCCGGTCGTCGGCTGGGTCGTCGAAGTAGCCGAAGGAGGTGAACAGGTTGATGGCCGCGTCGAAGCGATCCGCGCCCAGGGGCGCGCGCATGTCCTGCTGGCGGAGGGTGAGCGGCAGGCCCTCACGGCGCGCCCTGCGCCGGGCGCGATCGAGGTAGCGCCGGGTGCGGTCCACCCCGGTGACCAACAGGCCGCGCCGCGCGAATTCCAGGCTGTGGCGGCCCGGCCCACAGCACAGATCGAGCAGCCGCGTCCCCGGACGCAGGTCCACGAGGGCCATGAGGGCGTCCACCTCGGCGGGCGTGCCCGCGAGGCGCTCGGGGTGGAACAGGGCGGAGGACATGGCCTCCCAGAAACGCTCGTTCTCGTACCAGGGCGCGGACACGGGGCACCTCCTCGGGGTTGCCTCCAGCCTACACCACCGCGACAGCCGGATCGCGGTCCGGGCGGACACCGCGGAGCCAGCCCGCCGGAGAACCCGCGGAGACGCGCTCCCCGCAGGTGGCACGTTCCTTGCGTCAAGACGGGCCCGACCTGGAGCCGTCCCGTGCCGTCACTCCGCCCTTCGCCCGCCCCTCCGGCCCCGCCACGCCCGCGGATCCGCGAGGCCGCCGAGCCAGCAGAGGGCGACGGCCGGCAGCAGGAAGGCGCGGGGGTACAGCCAGGCCGGCTCGAAGCGCGAGATGACCCAGGCGCACAGGAGCAGGCTGGACGCGGTCCACGACAGCGGCAGCCAGCGACGGCGCAGCACCGCGACCGCACCGCCCGCCAGGGCGAGGGCCGCCCCCACGAGCACCGGCCAGCCCGGCGCGAGGCCCTGGACCTGGGTGCGGGAGTCCAGCGAGGGCAGGGGCAGGCTGAAGGGCAGCCAAAGCCACGCGAGGCCCCCCAGGGTGGGGGCCAGGGGCGCGCCACCCTGCGCCGCCACGTGCCCCACGGTCATGGCGCGGATCGCCGCGAGGGGCTCCCACCACAGGCGGGGGTCCAGGCCGACGAACAGCCCCAGGCCGAGGACGAGGCCAGCGCAGGCCACCCCAAGGCCGCTGATCCCCAGGGGGGAGCGCCTGAGCCAGATCATCCCCACCCCCACCGGCAGCAGGGCCAGGGCGTAGAGCTTGCAGGCCAGGGCCAGCCCGAAGAGGGCCCCGGAGGCCAGCAGCAGGGCCACACGGCGCCCGCCCGGGCGCGCCTCCAGGCCGATCTGCAGCGCCAGCAGGCTGCCGAGGGTGAGGACCAGCAGCGGCAGATCCGGCAGGAGCGCCGCCGAGGCCGCCCGGAACACCGGGTGGGCCAGCATGAGCCCCACGGCCAGCAGCCCGCCGACGGGCCCGCCACCGCGCCGCGCGAGCGCCGCCAGCAGCATCGCCGC
>JBDRKM010000488.1:0-34934 GCA_043814015.1 Pseudomonadota bacterium | reverse complement strand
GGGGCGGGGCGGGGCGGGGCGGGGCGGGGCGCAGGTATCCCCCGTTTTTTGCAACAGGCACGCGACTTATCCCCCTCTTTGTGCAACAGATCCGGGCTCCGGCGTACAGAATGCGCCGGAAAACGGGCGTTCGTTCGTAGGCCCTGCCGAGTCGAGGCCCAATCTGTTGCACACAGGGGGGCATACCCCTCCAGCCTGTTGCACAAGAGGGGGCATACCCCGGCCGCAGCCGCTCCTCAGCGCCAGCGTGCCATCAGGAGCGCTCCCCCGCCTCCTTGAGCCTGCGCGCGGCGGCCTCCCGGTCCCAGCCACCCTCGATGGGAGGGTAGTCGTCGAAGAAGGGCACCACGTCCGTGCCCCGCACCCGGCGGCGCATCAGCAGGAAGTGCAGGTAGTGGTCGGGGTAGCGGGCCACCCAGGCACCGAAGCGGTCCACGAAGGCCTGCATGTTGAGGCGCAGGGCCTCCCCGCGCTGGTGGTGCTCCTGCCAGGCCAGGGGGGGCTCGATGATCACGCGGTGTCGGGGGCTGCCGGTCTGGCGCACCACCACGGTGGGCAGCAGGGCCGCGCCCGAGGCCCGCCACAGCTGGGCTGGCTGGGTGGAGACGTTGGCCATGCGCTCCAGGAGCTTCACCTTCGCCCAGCGGGTGCCGCCGCCGCCGTCGAAGGCCAGGCCGAGCACCTGGTTCTGCTCCAGACAGGCGTACGCCGGGCGCAGGAACTTGAACACGTTGATGTGCTGCACGGGCAGGCGCTGCTCCAGCTCCCAGCGGCGGGCCAGCACCTTCTCCCACAGGGGGGTGGTGCGGGTCTCGCGCAGGATGTCGGCCCAGACCGTGGGCGGCGCGGAGAGCTGGCTCATGGGGTAGCCGGCATGCCCCAGCGCCGGCATGATCATCTGGTTGGCGCCGAAGTGCCCGATGAGGATGATCGCACCCTTTCCCCGGGCCAGGGCCGCGTCCAGGTGCTCGCGGCCCTCCACCTCGCAGACCTCGCCGATGGTGCTCGGGTCGAGCCAGGGGTAGCGCAGCACCTCCAGCTCGTTGAACATGGCCAGCCGCAGGGCCTCCTTGAGGATGACCCCTTCGGAGGCCGGCATGGGTCGCGCCCCGAAGAGGCGCCGCAGCTCCTCACGGGCCACCGCCGGATCGTGCAGCTCCAGCCGCCGCACCGCGCTGGCTCCCACCCGCGCCGCGACCCCCAGGACGCCGCGGGGCAGCCGGTTCAACGCCCAGGCCCCCGGGAAGTACAGGGCCAGGCCCCCGAGGTCCTTGACGAGCAGCCGCGGATCGCGCTGGTGGGGCATCAGTCCCGCTCGTCCCGCTGCGGATCCACCGGCGTGGCCAGCAGCCGCTGCTTGTCCACCTTGCCGTTGGGCAGGCGCGGGATCTGGCGCCAGAACTCGATCACCCGGGGTACCTGGTAGACCGCCAGGTGCTCGCGGCACCAGCGCTGCAGCTCCCGCAGGGTCAGGGTGCTGCCGGGTACCGTGACCACGATGGCGCGGGCCACCTCGCCCCGCAGGCGCTCTTCGTGGCGCACCACCACCACCTCGCGCAGCGCGGGGTGCTGGCCGAGCACCTGCTCCAGCTCCTGCGGGTAGACCCGGATGCCGCCGATCTTCATCATCTCGGAGAGGCGCCCCGCGAAGTGGACCCAGCCCTCGGCGTCCACCTTCACGAGATCCTGGGTGTGGTACCAGCCATCGGCGAAGTACCTGGCGCTCTCCTCGGGGCGATTCAGGTAGCCCTGGGCCACGCCCGGCCCGTGGACCCACAGCTCGCCCACCTCGCCCACCGCGGCGTCGGCGCCGCTGGGCGTGACCACCCGGATCTCGTAGCCGGGAGCGGGCTTGCCCGTGGCGCCCGGGAGGCGCTGCAGATGGGGCGGCATGGCCAGGGCCACGCCCGTGGTCTCGGTGGAGCCCCACACCGGCATGACCTTGGCCCCGTAGCAGCGCTCCAGCTCCGCCATGGCCAGCGGCGAGGTCCAGGCGCCGCCCGCCTCCAGCACCCGCAGGGAGGACAGATCGAGCTTCCCGGCGCCCCCGAAATCGAGCATCATCTCGTAGAAGCTGGGGACCGCCATCATCCAGGTGACCCGGAAGCGCTCCACCGCCTGGCAGACCACCCGCGGCGACATCGTGTCCCAGATCACGAAGGGCGCACCCACCACCAGGCTGCGGTGGAACAGCTCGTGGGGGTGGGAGAAGACCGAGAACATGCCCATGAACACGTCGTCGCTGTCGAAGCCGAAGCCCTCCACGCCGCTCACGGCGTTCGCCAGGATGTTGCGGTGGGTGGCGACAGCACCCTTGGGCCGCCCCGTGGTGCCCGAGGTGAAGTTCAGGTAGCAGGCTTGCTCTGGCCGGGCGACGTGTTCGACCGCGATGTCGGGCATGGACTCCAGCTCGTCGTACCTGCTCTCCCCGCGCTCGCCGGGCTCGCCCACGTAGATCACCCGGCGCGCCTCGGGCAGGGCCGGGGCGAGGTGGGCCAGCAATGGATCGAACTTCCGCTCGGCCAGCAGGGTCTTCATCCCGATGGTCTGGAGCTGGTCCAGGACCCGATCTTCGTGGAGCTTGAAATTTACCGGGCAGAGCAGGGCGCCGATCCGCGCGCAGGCCAGGAAGGTGGTCACCACCTCGGGGCGCTTCTCGGTGAGGACGCCCACCGGATCGCCGGGCCCCACGCCCACGGCTGTGAGCAGCCGGGCGAGGCGATCCACCTCGCCATCCAGCTCCGACCAGGTGAGCTGGCGGGCCTCGCCCAAGAGCGCCGGGGCGTCAGGGCGGGCCTCGGCGACGGCGCGCAGGGCCTGGCCCAGGGTGGTCTCCGCGGCGTTGGGGAGGAGCACGGGCATGGGCGACTCCTGAGCAGGCACGGGTAGCCCACCCCGAAGGCCCGCGGCAACCCGTGGCGAGCCCCGCCCCTGCCGGCTATCGTCCACCCACCCACCGGCCCATCGAGGAGACGACCATGGCCCTGCACCGCACCCTGCTGCTCACCGCGCTCTGCGCCCTGCCACTCTGCGCCTGCGGCGACGAGAAGGACGACACCGGCCCCGAGGGCGACACCGACGCCGACACCGACACCGACACCGACACCGACGCCGACGCCGACACGGACGCCGACACCGACATGAGCGCCACCTTCAGCGGCCAGGTGCTGGAGGCCGACGGCGCCAATGCCGAGGGCGCGGTGCAGCTGTGCGGGTCCCGCTGCATGAACGCCACGCTGGACGGCGAGGGCCGCTTCACCTTCCAGAACCTGGCGGCCGAACGGCACGGCTTCCACACGGCCATCGAAGGCTACGCCGAAGGCCTGGTGTTCTACGACATGGTGGCCGACACCGCCAACGAGATGCCCTCCCCCTACGTCACCATCGCCTGGGAGGACGAGATCACGCTGGGCAACGCCGCCCAGGTGGTCTCCGCCGCCGGCGGCCTGATGCTCACCCTCGACAAGAACGACATCACCCTGCCGCTGGGCGAGACCGACTACATCATCACCAGCGCGGCCCCGAGCGCCGAACAGATCCCCGAGATCGACACCCTCGAGGGCGAGATCGTCGGCATGTGGTACCTCGGCCCCTTCGACTCCCGCATCAGCCCGCCCGCGCCCTTCGCGGTGGTCACCAACCCCGGCGACTTCACCGAGGGCGAGGTCCTGCAGGCCTGGGTCGCGGGCTACCTGGAGACCGACTGGCTCGACTGCGGCACCGCCACGGTCCAGGCCGACGGCACCATCCTGAGCGACACGGGCGCGGGCCTGACCGTCCTCTCGACCCTGGCGCTGGTGCGATGAGGGCCCGGAGGAGCGGATCTTTGGCCGCGCGAGGCCAGGCTCCGGAGGCCCCTCACCGCCAGCCCGGGCGCCCCAGCGGGTAGCCCTGCAGCCGGTTGACGGCCCCCGGGGCCCAGACTAGAAGCCGCGACCGCCTCGAACCCCCGAGGGACCATGCGGTACGACAACGTCCTCGACGCCATCGGGAACACGCCCGTGTTCCCCCTCACGCGCCTCTCCTCCGGCAAGGTCTGGGCCAAGGCGGAGTACCTGAATCCCGGCGGCTCCATCAAGGACCGCATCGCGCGCTTCCTGATCGAACGCGCCGAGGCGAGGGGCGAGCTCTCCCCCGGCGCCACCATCGTGGAGGCCACCTCGGGCAACACCGGCATCGGCCTGGCGCTGGTGGGGGTGCGCAGAGGCTACCGGGTCATCTGCGTGATGCCCGACGGCATGAGCGAGGAGCGCAAGAAGATCATCGCGGCCTTCGGCGCCGAGCTGGTGACCACCCCGGCGGAAGAGAGCCTGGACGGCTGCCTGCGGAAGGTGTCCGAGCTGAAGGCCAGCCTGCCGGATGTCTGGGTCCCCAACCAGTTCACCAACCCCGACAACCCCGAGGTGCACTACCGCACCACCGGGCCCGAGCTGTGGCGCGACCTGGAGGGGCAGATCGACATCTTCGTGGCCGGGATCGGCAGCGGCGGCACGCTGCAGGGCGTGGGGCGCTACCTGAAGGAGCAGAACCCCGCCATCCGCGTGGTGGCGGTGGAGCCGCGCACCAACTCGGCGCTGCTGGGCCGCGAGCCCGGCCTGCACCAGATCCAGGGCATCGGCGACGGCTTCGTGCCCGAGGTGGTGGATCGCAACATGATCGACTTCGCCTTCACGGTCTCCGACGAGGAAGCCATCGAGACCACCCGCCGGCTCGCGCGCATCGAGGGCCTGCTGGTGGGCACCTCTTCGGGCGCCAACGTGTGGGCCGCGCTGCACCTGGACAACGGCCACAACCGCGTGGTGACGGTGCTGCCGGATCGGGCGGAGCGGTACTTCTCCACGGCGCTGATTTAGACTACTACTCGCGAAAGTCCGCGCGCCAGGCGCGAAAGGCTGGAGGCTGGAGACCGGAGAAGGGAGAAGGGAGACCGGAGACCGGAGACCGGAGGCGATAGCCCGACGGACCGCGGCGGAGGACGGACAGGTGACCCGCGCGCCGTGTCCGACCTACAGCCTACGGCCTCCAGCCTCCAGCCTCCCCTTGGGTTGCGGGCACAGCCCCGCACTGCGCCTCCGAGCCCCCCCGCGCGGCCTCGGCGTCACGGCGACGCCAGCGCCTCGGGCGCATCGGCGAGGGCCACGGCGCGGATGCGATCTGCCATGGGGAAGCAGCCCTCCCCGGCGTGGATCACGGTGAGATCGTCCAGCTCGAGATCCGAGAGCGCGATGTGCATGGAGCGGGTGGTGCTCGGAGCGGCGGTGAGTTTGAACTCGAAGCCCCGGCGCCGACCGCCGCGGGTGACCAGCAGGTCCAGCTCCGCGCCGTCCTGGGTGCGCCAGAAGAAGGCCTCTCCAGGGCGCACCCCGAGCAGGTCCAGCACCGTGGCGATGCCGAAGCCCTCCCAGGAGGCGCCGGTCTTGGGGTGGCCCAGCAGCGCGGCGTGGTCGGCCACCCCGAAGAAGGCGTGCAGGAGGCCGGGGTCGGTCAGGTAGATGCGCGGGGATTTCACCTGCCGCTTGCCGAGGTTGGCGCGCCAGGGCTGGAGCAGGTGGACGACGAAGGTGCCTTGCAGGAGGTCGAGGTAGCGGCGCACGGTGGTGTCGGCGACGCCGAGCGAGCGACCCAGCTCCGAGGCGTTCAGGAGCTGGCCGTGCCAGTGGGCCAGCATGGACCAGAGTCGGCGCAGGGTGGCGGCGGGGATCCCGAGGCCGAGGGCGGGGATGTCCCGCTCCAGCCAGGTGCGGATGAAGTCCTCGCGCCAGCGCAGGCTCCTCGCGTCGGACCCGGCCAGGAAGGAGCGTGGGAAGCCGCCCCGGACCCACAGATCGCGCAGGCGGTCGGGGCCCACCTCCTGGAGGGAGAGGCCACCCAGGTCGTGGAAGGCGAGGCGACCCGCGAGGCTCTCGGAGGCATCGCGCAGCAGGGAGGGGGAGGCGGAGCCGAGCAGCAGGAAGCGGGCGGGGGTGCCGGGGCGATCCGCGAGCACACGGAGGAGGGGGAAGAGATCCGGCCGGAGCTGGATCTCGTCGAGCACCACCAGCCCGGTGAGGGGCGCCAGCGCGAGCTGCGGGGCGGCGAGGCGGGCGGCGTGGGCGGGGTTCTCGAGATCGAGGAAGGTGACGGGCTGGGGCCAGGAGGCCGCCAGCACCCGCGCGAGGGTGGTCTTGCCGACCTGCCGCGCGCCCAGGATGGCGACGGCGGGGGAGTCGGAGAGGAGATCGCGGAGGCGGGCCTCGTGGGCGCGGCGGGGGATCATGGGGAGGTGGTTGGCCTGTATTTTCGGTATCGGCTACAGGATTTTCAGGGTTTGTGCGGGCGGGGAAAAGAGCCCCCCGTCACAGATCGTGGCGCGAACAGAGTCCGACCTCCGGCGCACGTGGGCGAGAACCCCGCGGGCAGCCCCCCCCTGAACCTACCGCGCTGCGGGCAGCCCTCCTCCGAGCTGACCACCGGCCACACGATCACGAGGAGCCACCCGTCGATTCCAGGCGTTCTATCGTCTGCGTGCCTTGTTGGGCACCCGTTCGGGGCGGGTAACGGTAGGTCCACCCGGACCCTGATCGCAATTTGGTAGGTTCTGCGGGGTTCTCCCCGCATCCTGCCGCGATGGATCTCTTCACCGCCCGCCGATCCACTCGGACGCCACGATCTGAAACGGGAGGGGAAAAAGCGTAAGTGTTGGTGCCTGACACCCAGCCCCGACACCCAGCCCCCCAGCCCTGGTCAGCGCTCCGTGGCCGGGGGCTCCCCGCTGGGTAGCCACCAGGTCGTCATGTCGAGCTCGACGGCCTCAAAGGGCCGGGCCTGCACGGCGCGGCGGCCCTCGGCGGCCTGGATGCGGGCGTAGATCCCTTCGCGCAGCTCGTAGACCTCGAGCGTCTCCTCGACCGGATCGACGAGCCACAGCCAGGGGACGCCCAGGCGGGCGTAGAGATCCGCCTTGCGGATGCGGTCGTACGACTCGCGCCCCGGGGAGAGGATCTCGGCGATCCAGTCGGGCGCCAGGGTGAAGGCCGACACGGCGGGGAGCACCGGCACCCGTTCCCGCCGCCAGCCCGCCAGATCGGGGACCAGGACGAGGGAGCGCGGGTCGGGCTGCCCGAGGTGCAGCTCGGGCTCGATCAGGATCCACCAGCCCCCGGGTGGGCCCGACCGCCCGAACCGGACGCGGAGGTCTGCACCCAGGTCGATGCCGGCGTTCGCATGCGCCAACCCCGGTCGGGGCGCCACGATCAGCTCCCCCGCGATGAGCTCCCCCCGGAAGTGGTCCGGGACGGCGAGCAGATCCTCGTAGGTCGCCGGCGTGGGGGTGGTGGGAAGGGGGGGCGCACTCATGCGGGCATTATACCGGCCGGTTCCCGCCTCCACCACCGCGGCGGCGGGGGGGATCGTGTGGGCGAGGGGTGGGAGCTGTGGTTGTGATGACCTGGCATTTGGTCAGGAAATACGCATTTCATAGTGCCTGACACCCGGCCCCGGCCCTCACCCGGCCCTTTGGTACGCCCTTGACCCTACAAGAAAGCTGGCGCAGCGATCAGGATTCCACCCTTGGTGATGTAGACCATGCCAACGAGTCCAACAACAACTCCAACTGGGACCAGGTATCTGTTGACCAGATCATTCCACCTCTTCCATCGTTCGTAGGGATCATCCTCTGGACAGTCGTCATTGTTCCTGCCTCCTGGTGGAGTTGGTTTCAGGTCTGGCTCATACCCACCACCGTCCGGCGGCGAAGGATCCTCGGGGGGTCCGCCTGGACCCCCAGGGGCGTCCGTGGGCCCCTGTGGCGGCGTTGGGTTCACAGGAGGCACTCCCCCGACTCCCGACGCGAAGACTTGCACGCCTGCCCTACCCGCGGTGTCAATACTGTTGATGGGATCACCCTCACAGTATTGGTAGGCTGTCTCTTGCACGGTCCTGGTACTGACAATGTCAGCAGACGACCAGTTTGCTCGGAAAGAACAGTAGTCCCTCGCCCCAAACCGCACCAACCCCGTATCGCGGTCATACACCCCGCCCGCGAACCCAAACGGTTGGAACCCCGGGCTCGAGTCGGACAGCACCTCGCCCCAGGGGCCGTACTCGATCTCCTGGGCCACAACCCCGGTGTCGGCGTCGACCACAAGGCGCACGCTGCCGACCTGGTCGGTGATCAGGCGGTAGGTGTGGGAGCCCTGGATCATGTAGGCCGGGACGTTGCCGGAGCCGGCGTAGACGAAACGCGAGACCAAGGCGCCCGAGCCATCCAGCTCGGCCACGATCTGGAGCTGGCCGCTGTAGAGGAAGGCCTGCTCCAGGGCTCCGTCCACGAGCTTGCCCACGCGGCGGCCGAGGCCATCGATCACGTACTCGAGGAGCGTGCCGTCGGGCAGGGTCGCCGACCGCAGGCCGCCGCCGGCGTCGTAGTCGTAGGTGGTGGTGCCGCTGGCGTCGGTCTGGGAGGCCAGCGTGCCGTCGTCGTTCCAGGTGAAGGTGGTGCTGCCCTGGGAGAGCATCCGGTCCTGGGCGTCGAAGGTCGCAGTCGCCGCCACACTCGGGTCGCTGATGGAGGTGCGGTTGCCGTCGGCGTCGTAGCTGTAGTCGGCGTAGGCGGCCCCATCGAGGTCCACGGTCTCCAGGCGGCCCAGGCTGTCGTAGACGTAGGCCCAGGTGTGGACGGTGCCGTCCACCTCCTCGTACCGCTCGGTGATGCGGCCCAGGGCGTCGCGGGTGTAGTCGAAGCGCGCGACGACGGCGCCGCCGAAGCTGTGCTCCTCGCTCGCGAGGAAGCCGCGGCTGTCGTAGGCCCAGGCGGTGTCCAGGCTGCCCAGGGCGGCGTCGGTGGGCAGGCCGGTGATGGCGTCGCGCCCCACCGTGAGATCGCCCGCGCCCACCAGCGTCTTGTCGGCGTCGTAGGCGTAGTCCACGTCGATGCCACCGGCCGAGATCGAGGCAGGCAAAAAGCCGGTGTCCCAGGTGTAGTCCACGTTGCCTGAGACCAGGCCGCTCCAGGTCTCGGACAGGGGCAACGGGCCGTCCCAGGTGTAGGCCAGGGTCACGTCGTCGCTGGTGAGGGCGGTGAGCTGCCCACCCGTGGCGTCGTAGCTCATGGTGCGGGTGTCGTGGTCGTCCTCCACCCGGGTCAGTCGGCCGGCTGCGTCGTAGGCGATGGTCACGACCTCGCCGCCGGGCAGGTCCACCTGGCTCAGGCGGTCGTCGTCATCCCAGGTGTAGCTGGTCTCTGGGCTCGGGATGCCCGCGGCGGGCGGAGTGTAGGCGGTGAGGTTGCCAGCGGCATCGTAGGTGAAGCCGTGGACGTTGCCCGCCGGCGTGGTGAGCGCGGTGACCCGGCCCACGTCGTCGTAGACGAAGCCCGTGGTGCTGCCGTCGGGCTCCTCACGGGCGGTGACCCGGCCGTTGGCGTCCCGCGTGTAAGAGACCGTCTCGCCCATGGGGTCGGTGGTGCTGGCGAGGTAGCCGTCGCTGCCGTAGCCCATGGACCATGTGGCGGAGCCCTGGGTCATGGCGGTGACCAGTCCGTCCCCGTCGCGGGTGAGGTCGACAGGATCGAGGTCCCCCACCGCGACCGAGACCACGTTGCCGTCCTCGTCCCGCGTCTCGGACCAGGTGACACCCGTGGGGGTCTCACCGTAGAGGGTCAGGTCGGCGGGATCCCAGGTGGTGACGTAGTCGTACCCGTCCACGGTGGTGGTCTCGCTCCAGGCGTCCACCAGGGTGGGGTCGTCGTCGTCCAGCAATTCGGCGTCACGCGCGACCGACACCTCGGTGCTGATGCCGCCAGGGGTGGTGACCGTGGTGGATCTGACCGGGGCCTGCATCCCGAAGATGGGGTCGGGATCGGAGGCGGTCTCCACCGTGGTGCCGTCCGCGGCCACGTCCAGGGTGGTGTCGTCGGCGTAGACCTCGCGCAAAGAGGTGAGTCCCACAGGATCCGTGATGGTCTCGGAGGTGCCGCCCTCGGTGAGGGAGGAGACGGCGTAGGTGGTGCTGTGCCCGAGGTCGGTGGTCCAGGTGACCGCGTAGTCCTCACTGTCGCCGGTGCGGGAGAGCGTGCGGGTGTTGCCGCGCGGCTGGGTCTCGGAGAGCAAGCGGCCGTCGTCATCCCAGGTGAAGCTGGTGGTGCCGCCCTCGGCGTCGGTCATGGAGGCCAGCAGGCCGCCATCGTCCACGTAGGAGAGGGTGGTGTCGGCGCCCCCAGGGTCCCGGACGTCGTAGAGGTAGCCATCCGAGTCCACGTAGAGCCGGGACTCGGCGCCAAACGGGCCGGTGACGTCCACGTGCATGAGCCTCGGGACGTCGATGAGGGTGATCTCGGAGCGCTCGAAGGTGGTCTCGAGCCCGTTGCGGTCGGTCACGGAGGCGAGGTAGCCGTCCTCGTCGTAGGTGAAGCTGTAGAGCACGGCACCCGTGAGCAGGTCGAGGGTCTCCAGGTGAAGGCCCGAGGAGTCGAAGTGGTAGACCTCGCGACCGTCCTCGGAGGCCACCAGGATGTCCTCGGCGTCGAAGTCGGGGAAGGGGGGGTGGATGTGGTAGAGCTTGTTCCACGAGGCGACCAGCAGGCTGCCGTCGGGCATCGAGGCCAAGGCGGTCGGGTAGCCGAGGTAGGCGCGCAGAGCGACCAGGCCACCGGCGGAGGGTGTCACAGGCGAGCCCCAGATGCCCGCAATCGTGCTGATGATGCCGTCACTCGTGACCTTGCGGACCGCACCCTCGCACCAGTCGGTGTAGTAGACAGTCCCGGTCTCGGCGACCACGACGTCGTCTGTGCACGCGATGTAGGTATCGGTCGCCGGCACACCGTCCTGCGCGTCCATGGTCGTCATGTCACCCGAGAAGGCCCACATCCGGCCGTCTGGAGTCACTTCTCTGATGAAAGAGCGGCTGATGCCCCCGTCGGCCAGCAGGAGGTTGCCCTCCGCGTCGAGCGCGAGCCCGGTCACGTCGTGGTAGAGGCAGTTGCCCGTGGCGCCGACCGCGCTGCCATCCACGAAGGGGTAGCTGCTCCAACACGAATCGGAGCGCCCCGCGACGGTCGTGATGATCCCCGCGGTGTCCACCTTGCGGACGCGGTGCCCGCCCATGCCGGCATGTTCACCTTCCCCGATGTAGACATTCCCCTCGGCGTCCACCGCGACCGACTGTGGCTGGTAGAGGGCGGCGTCCGTCGCGGGCTGACCATCGCCGTCGTAGACCCAGGTTCCGTCGCCCGCGACCGTGGTCACCGTACCGGCAGGCGTGACTTTTTCCACCAGGTTGTTGCCCTCCTCCGCGATGTACATGTTCCCGGACGCGTCAAGAGCCAGACCGACGGCTCCCCGCGGGAGCGCTCCTGAGATGGTGCCGCCCGAGCCCATCCAGGTCGTGATGGTGCCGTCTGGATCGATCTTCCGGATGTTCTGGTGGTACCAGTCGGCAAGGTAGACGGTGCTGTCCGGGGCCACCACCAACCCCGTGCCAGTCGTGGTGCAGAACCCCGCGTCCAGGGCGTCCCCGCCGTCCCCGCCGCCGCCCGAGCAGTCCCCGTTGCCGGCGAAGTGGTCGATGACCCACCCCAGCTCCTCGGCGCTGCGCTCCGTCCCGTTCCCCATCAGCAACGTCCGGGAGACCGGGTCGTAGACATGATGGACGTCGAGGCTCCACCCCCCGAAGCCCACGTTCCGAGCATCCCAGCCGTTCAGGGTCGCCGTCAGGCGCTGGACGAACTCAGCCTCGTCCCGGGTGTCGGGCCCGGCCGCGCCCGAGGAGTCGCCCGAGCCTCCGAAGGCCGCGTCGAAGGACGCCGGAGTGGTGTAGAACACCGGCCCGTAGTTGTACACGATGTCGATGTAGGCGGTCACGGCGCCCCGCACAGCGCGCCCGTAGGCGTCCTCGCCATCCCAGGTGAAGTCGTAGGTCTGGGCGGGATCGGGCCCGAATGATTCGGTGAAGGTGCGGCCGGCGATATCGACGGTCACACTGGCGCTGACCAGACCCGAGGGGACATCGTCATCGGTGACCTGGATGCTCACGGTTCGGTTGCGCGCGGTGCCGGGGAGGCGGTCGTTTTTGTAGGCGAGGGTAAAGGGAGTGCCTTCCAGCGCGATCTGCTCACCGAGCACCTGGTTCTCTGTCTCGATGATGGACCCGCAGTGCGAGCAGGGATCGCTCACCCCGCTGCCCCCCGAGGACGCGCCCCCGCTCGGCGGCACCGCACCATCCGGCCAGCTCCACGGCCAGTTCCAGTCGTAGGAGGTGAAGTGCCACACCGGCACCCGCCAGAACTGGTCCCCTGCGCTCGCGCGCAGCGCGATGGCTGCCCGCTCTTCGTCCGTGATGTCCAACGCAGCCAGGTCAGCGGCGTCCGCGGCGTAGCCGCTGCCGTCCACGTCCAGCTCGGCCAGGCCCGAGGCCACCGAGAGCACCTCGACCACCACCCCGTTCTCCTCGGGGATCCAGGCGGCATCCCCGGCGTCGTAGTAGCCGGAGGGGACCGCGCTGCCGACGGGGAAGCCCAGGAAGTTGTCCACCCAGGAGTACAGCGCGTCCGAGAACTCCACTGTGGTGGCGCCGAGCGCGTCAGCCTCGTCCACGTGGAACTCCACGGCGTAGGTGTAGGCCGAGGAGGCGGGCAGCTCACCGGGCATGGCTTCGGGGCCCGAGTCGCCCACGGTGTACTCTACGATGCGCAGGGTGCCCTCGGGCAGGGCCGAGGTGCTGCCGTCGGACATCACCAGATCTGCGGTGACGCCCGCCGGGACCATCAGGATCGCCCGCCGGGTGCCGTCGTCGTCACTCTCCTCGTCCCCGTCCACCACCTGGAACGGGTTCGCACCCGAGAAGTCGAGCCAGGCACCGGTCTCGGGCAGCTCCACGAGCACCACATCGTCCACCAGGGAGAAGTCCTGGATGGGCGCCCTCACCTTTCGCTGGGAGGTCAGGTAGCCGTCCTTCTCGAACTGGACGGTGATCCAGTCGCCGCCGTTGGCCGCCAGATCCCAGCCGCCGTCGTCGCGGGTCAGGGTGTAGCCCAGCTCCGGGACGGCTGGGACGGTGACCATGACCCCCGGCAGGGCCAGGCCGTCACGGTCCAGCACCTCGCCGCGCAGCACGGCGGCGCGCACCGCGTCGATGGCGTCCTCCTCCACGTCGAGCTGGACGGGATCATCGCCCTCGTAGAGGAAGGCGGTGGCGTCGCCGAAGGGGGTGGGGGCGCTGGCCTGCATGGAAGTGGCCACGGCCGCAGGATCGGGGGGCAGCTCCACGCCGGCATCGCAGCGCTCCATGTCGTCCACGACGCCGCTACAGTCGTTGTCCACCAGATCGCAGAGCTCGACCGCCGAGGGCGAGGTGCTGGCGTCGGCGTCGTCGCAGTCGTCGTCCACGGCGACGAAGCCGCTGGGCTGGGTGCAGGCCACCGAGGAGGCCAGGTCCGTGCCGTGCCCGTCGCCGTCCAGATCCTGGTACCAGGTGGGAGCGTCCACGGCGGCGGGCTCGTCCACGGTGCCGTCGCAGTCGTCGTCGTGGCCGTCGCAGTACTCCACGGCGCCGGGCCAGGCGTCCGGGTCGTCGTCGTCGCAGTCGGTGGCCTGGGCCAGATCCACGAAGCCAGCCGGCTGGGTGCAAGCCGGGGTGGGGGCGGCGAGGTCGCCGTAGCCGTCGCCATCGGCGTCGTCGTACCAGGTGAGGGCGTCCACGGCGTCGGGCTCGTCCACCACACCGTCGCAGTCGTCGTCGTGCCCGTCGCAGCGCTCCTCGGCGCCAGGGTAGGTGCTGGGCTCGGCGTCGTCGCAGTCGGTGGCGTCGGCGAGGTGGCCGCTGGGCTGGCTGCAGGCCGGGGTGACGACTGCGACATCGCCGTAGCCGTCCCCGTCGGAATCGGCGTACCAGGTGAGGGCGTCCACGGCGTCGGGCTCGTCCACGTCCCCGTCGCAGTCGTCGTCCTTGCCGTCGCACAGCTCGTCGTGCCCGGGATGGACCTCCGCGTCTGCGTCGTCGCAGTCCGTGGCGTCGGACAGGAAGCCCGTGGGCTGGGCGCAGGCCAGGGTGGGGGTGGCGAGGTCGCCGAAGCCATCCCCGTCGGTGTCGGCGTACCAGACCTCCGCGTCGGCTGCGTCGTCCTCGTCCACCGTGCCGTCGCAGTCGTTGTCCTCCCCGTCGCAGTACTCGGTGGCGCCGGGCGAAGTGGTGGACGTGCCGTCATCGCAGTCGGTCGCGTCCGCCACGAAGCCGCTGGGCGGGAGACAGGCCAGGGTCGCGTTCGCCGCATCACCCCAGCCGTCGGCGTCGGCGTCGGCGTACCAGGTCTGGGCATCTGCGGCGTCGGGCTCGTCCGTGTCCCCGTCGCAGTCGTCGTCCTTGCCGTTGCACAGCTCATCGAGGCCGGGGTGGGCAGCGGAATCACCGTCGTCGCAGTCGCCAGGATCGGCCACGAACCCGCTGGGCTGGGCGCAGGCCTGCGTGGTGCTCGTGGCATCACCCCAGCCGTCGGCGTCGGCGTCGGCGTACCAGGTCTGGGCATCTGCGGCGTCGGGCTCGTCAGTCGCGCCATCGCAATCGTCGTCCTTGCCGTTGCACAGCTCATCGAGGCCGGGGTGGGCAGCGGAATCACCGTCGTCGCAGTCGCCAGGTTCGACCACGAACCCGCTGGGCTGGGCGCAGGCCTGCGTGGTGCTCGTGGCATCGCCCCAGCCGTCGGCGTCGGCGTCGGCGTACCAGGTGAGGGGATCGACGGCGTCTTCCTCGTCCACCGCGCCGTCGCAGTCGTCGTCCACGCCGTTGCAGCGCTCCTCGGCGCCGGGGTGGACGGTGGCGCTGCCGTCGTCGCAGTCCACGCCGGCGGGGTAGCCGTCGGCGTCGGCGTCTTCCTCCTCGGCAGGGCCGGTGTCGTCAGGCTTCTCGGGGCCGCAGGCTGAGGGGAGCAACGCGGTCGACAGGAGGAGGGAGAGGAGGAGCGTGCGTGTCATGGATTCCGTTCCCGCGAGAAGAGAAAGAAGCCGGGAGGCCGGGCGCGCCTTCGCGATGGCCTACCCCCGATAGGTGCCGTGGGCAAAGGCAACGCGAAGCTCACGACCGAACTTGATCGGCAACCAACAATCGACCCAGAACCAGGCAATCCAAATCTCCTTCGGGAGCCCCTGGCCGAGCGCGCTGCCGAACGAAAGGTGCGCGTATCGGGTACGATGCCCACGTCGGTCGAACCGGAGGCCCCATGCCCGCACCCACCCTCCTCCTGTCCCTCCTCCTCGCCTGCGCAGGCGTAGGTCCGAGCGCCCAGCCGGTCCCGCCGGCGGCCGCACCTGCTCCCCCGCCTGAGGCACCCGCCATCGACTGCGCCTCCCTGGACGCCGAGGCCTGCGAGGCGGCGCCCGGCTGCTCGCCCATCTTCGGGTTGAAGGCCGCGGTGGCGCTGGCCCTGAACAACAACGAGCCACCGCCGGAGACCCCGACCCCGGAGTTCTTCGCCTGCGGCTCGGCCGAGGTGGGCTGCAAGGAGGTGGAGACCTGGGCCAGCGCGGGAGCCGGCCAGCCCTGCTACGTGTTCGGCGATAGCTGCACCCCGCCGGGCTGGGTGCCCTGCAAGCCATAGCCATGGGTTAGTCAGGCTGCCCCTCCCCCTCCCAGGAGCAGCCCGTGAACACCTTCTCCCAGGTCGAAGAGGCCATCAAGGACTACCCCGTGCGCCGCGTGGCGGTGGCCGTGGCGCAGGATGGCGCCGCGCTGGAGGCCGTGGCCCAGGCCCAGGAGCGGGACATCGCCCACGCCCTGCTGGTGGGGGATCGCGACGCCATCGAGGCCATCGCGGAGGAGAAGGGGCTGGACCTCGGGGAGGCCGAGATCCAGCACGAGCCCGATCCCCTCAAGGCGGCCGCGGCCGCGGTGGCCGCGGTGCACGACGGGCGCGCCGACATCCTGATGAAGGGCTACCTCCACACCGACGACTTCCTCCGCGCCCTGCTGCACAAGGAGCACGGCCTGCGCACCGAGGCCATCCTGAGCCACGTGTTCCTGGTGGAGCAGCCGGGCCGCGAGGGCTTCCTGTTCGTCACCGACAGCGCCATGAACATCACCCCGGATCTGGAGCGCAAGGCGGCCATCATCCTCAACGCGGTGCACACGGCCCAGGTCTTCGGGCTGCCCGAGCCGCGGGTGGCGGTGCTGGCCGCGGTGGAGGTGGTCAACCCGGCCATGCCCGCCACCCTGGACGCCGCCGCGCTCAACTCCATGTTCCAGCGGCGACAGTTCTCGCCCCGCTGCGTCATCGACGGCCCCTTCGCCTTCGACAACGCCGTGAACGCCATCGCGGCCCATCACAAGAAGATCGACGGGCCCGTGGCGGGCCGGGCCGACGTGCTGGTGGTGCCCAACATCGAGTCGGGCAACATCCTGGTCAAGTGCATGGTCCACGTGGCGAACCTGCCCGTGGCCGGCCTGCTGGTGGGGGCCAGGGCGCCGGTGGTGCTCACCTCCCGCGCCGACTCAGCCCAGGCCAAGCTGGCCTCCATCGCCTGTGCGGTGTTCACCGCCAACGTCCAGCGCGAGCTGCGGTTGAAGGTGGGCAAGTTCCACTTCTGATCAGTAGATCCCAAGCTCCAGGCGAGTCTCCTCCGGCAGCATCTGCGGATCCCAGGGCGGATCCCACACCAGGTCCACCCGCGGGTAGACCACCCCTTCGGTCTCCTGCACGGCGCGGCGGGCGTCATCCAGGATCATGGGGCCCATGGGGCAGGCCGGGGAGGTCAGGGTCAGCTTCACCACCACGCGGCCGCCCGGGCGCACCTCGAGACCGTAGATGAGCCCGAGGTCGAAGATGTTCAGCGGGATCTCCGGGTCGAAGACCTGGCGCAGGGCGGCCACCACGCCGCGGTGGATCGCCTGGTCCTCTTCGCAGAGTTCCGCCGGGGGCTCGGCCAGGAGGGCGGGGGTGGGCGGGCGCTCCACGGGAAGCGGAGGAGGAGGCGGAGCCGCCGGGCGCGTGGGTTCGGGGCGCCGCTCCTGGCGTCCCAGCGCGCGATCCGCCACGCGGGAGGCCAGCTTCTTCAAGCCAGTGCGAACCGCCATGAGTGCCTCCTACTCGCTGGTGACGAGGTCGTTCTCGCCGTGGAGCGCCGCCTCCAGGGCGTGCCAGGCCAGGGCGGCGCACTTGACCCGGGAGGGGAAGCGGGCCACACCCTGCAGCACCACCAGCTTGCCGAGGCCGGCGCGGTCCTCGCTGCGGCCGGTGACCAGATCGAGCACCTTCTTCGAGAGCGCCAGGGCCTCCTCCGGGGAGCGGCCCTGGACCGCCTCGGTCATCAGGCTGGCGCTGGCGGTGGAGATGGCACAGCCCTGCCCGTCGAAGCGGATGCAGCGGATGGCACCCTCCTGCACGTCCACGCAGACGTGGATCTGGTCGCCACAGAGGGGGTTGACCCCCTGGGCGCAGCGGGAGCCGTGGCACAGCTTGCCCTTGTTGCGGGGCCGCCGCGCGTGGTCCAGGATCACCTCCTGGTAGAGATCGTCGCCGTTCATCGGAACACCTCGATGGCCGAGAGGAGCGCCGCGAGGAGGACATCCACCTCGGCGCGCGTGTTGTAGAGGCCGAAGGAGGCCCGGGTGGTGGCCGGGACGCCGAAGTGCGCCACGGCCGGCTGGGCGCAGTGGTGCCCGGAGCGCACCGCCACCCCGGCCCGGTCCAGCAGGGTGCCGAGGTCGTGGGGGTGGACGTCGTCCACCACGAAGGAGACCACCGGGCCCTTCTGGGGCGCGGTGCCCACCACGCGCAGGCCTGGCACCTCGGAGAGCCGGGCCGTGGCGTAGGCCAACAGGTCCTGCTCGTGGGCCGCGAGGGCGGCGCGGTCCAACGACATCAGGAAGCGCGCGGCCGCGCCCATGCCGATGGCGCCCTCGATGTTGGGGGTGCCGGCCTCGAAACGCGCCGGGGGCTTCTGGAAGGTGGTCTTCTCGAAGCTCACCGAGAGGATCATGTCGCCGCCGCCCTGCCAGGGGGGCATGGCGGAGAGCAGGTCGGTCCGGCCCCAGAGCAGGCCGACCCCGGAGGGGCCGTACATCTTGTGGCTGGAGAGGACGTAGAAGTCGGCGCCGAGCGCGGCGAGGTCCACGGGCGCATGCGCCACGGCCTGGGCCCCGTCCACCAGCACCAGCGCGCCGACGGCGTGGGCGCGCCGGGCGATCTCGGTCACGGGGTTGACCGTGCCCAGGGCGTTGCTCACCTGGGAGACGCCTACGAGCTTGACCTGCGCGTCCAGCAGGTCGTCGAGGCGGTCGAGCCGCAGCGCGCCGCGATCGTCCAGCGGCAGGACGCGAATCTCGAAGCCCCGCTCCTGCCGCAGGAGCTGCCAGGGCACGATGTTGGCGTGGTGCTCCAGCTCGGTCAGCAGCACGGCGTCGCCGGGGCCCAGGTTGGCCCGGCCCCAGCTCTGGGCCACGAGGTTGATGGCCTCGGTGGCGCCGCGGGTGAAGACGATCTCCTTCGCGTTCGGGGCGCCGAGGAAGGTGGCCATGGTGGCCCTCGCGCCCTCGTAGGCCTCGGTGGCGCGCACCGACAGCTCGTGCACGCCGCGGTGGACGTTGGACACGTCGTGCCGCAGGTGGTGCTCGAGGGCCTCGATGACCGCGAGCGGCTTCTGGGTGGTGGCGGCGTTGTCCAGGTAGACCAGGGGCTGACCGTGGATACGCTCCCCCAGGGTGGGGAACTCCCGGCGCAGGGCCTCCACGTCGAGGACCGCGCTCATGCGACCTCCTCGTGGGCGGCCTGGAGCCAGCCCTGCACCAGCGCCTCGACCCGTTCGGCCACAGGACCTTCCGGAAAGCGCTCGGTGAGCTCCGCGGTGAAGGCGGTCAGCAGCAGGCGCCGCGCCGCGGCCTCGTCCAGGCCACGGGCCCGCAGGTAGAACAAGGCCTCCTCGTCGAGTTGGCCGATGGCCGCGCCGTGGGTGCAGCGCACATCGTCCGCCAGGATCTCGAGCTGGGGCCGGTGGTGGGCCGAGGCGCCCTCCGAGAGCAGCAGGGCGCGGCTGGACTGGTCGGCGTCGATGCGCTGGGCGTCCCGCGCGACCCGCACCCGACCGTTGAACACGGAGCGCGCGCGGCCGCCGAGCACGGCGCGGAAGGCCTGGCGGCTCACCCCGCCGGGGGCCTCGTGGTCGATCCAGGTGAGGAAGTCCTGCACCTGTGCGTCGCGCCCCAGCGCGAGCCCGGCCAGGTCCGCCTCGGCGCCCTCTCCCCGCTGGGTCACCCGGAGCTCGGTGCGCCCGAGGGCGCCGCCCAGCGCGAGGATCTGGTGGTGGAGCACGGAGCGCGCGGCCTGCTCGACGTGGAAGAAGGCCAGGTCGTACGAGGAGGGGCCGCCCACCTGCAGGCGGCTGTGCAGCAGCTCGGCCTCTTCACCGAGGGAGAGCCAGGTCACGGCGGCGTGGAGATCGGGGCCCACCCCGGTCCCGACACGATCCTCCACCACCTCGGCGGCCGCACCGTCCTCCAGCACCACCAGGTGCCGCAGCCAGGTGGCGCCGCTGCCGCCGGTGCTCACGGAGACGAGCTGCACCGGGCGCTCCAGCACCACGCCGGTCGGGACGCGCAGCACCATGCCGTCCTGCATCAGGGCCGTGTCCAGGTCGAACAGGGCATGCTCGCCGCGGGCCGGGTGGCGGGTGAGCCAGCGGGCCAGCGAGATGGGGTCTTCGGCGAGGGCCTGGCGCAGGGTGGTCAGCACCACGCCTCCGGGCAGCGGGGGCTGGGGCAGGCCGTCGTCCACCGCGCGGCCGTCGAGGAAGACCAGGCGGTGGGCCTCGGGCATCAGCGGCAGATCGGCGGGCAGCGCGCGGGGCGCCGGGGCGCGCCAGGGGTGGGCGGTGAGGGCGGAGAGATCGGTGTTGCGCCAGTCCTCGTCACGCCGGGTAGGCAGGCCGTGCTCCTCGGCCCGGGCCAGGGCCTGCTCTCGCAGCCGGCGAAGCCAGATCAGCCCTGCGCCGGGGAGGAAGAGCCCATCGCGATCGAAGGCCGCGCGGAAGGCGGAGAGATCAGGCATCGCCGCCTCCCTCTTGCATCCTCAGGCCGGCCGCCCGCAGGATCCCGGCGTAGCCTTCGCGCTCCAGCTCCCGGACCAGCTCCTCGCCGCCGGCGCGCAGGATGCGACCATCGGCCAGCACGTGCACCCGGTCGGGGACGAGGTGATCGAGCAGGCGCTGGTAGTGGGTGATGACCAGCATGGCGCGGTCGGGCCGGCGCTGGGCGGTGATGCCCGCGGCCACCTCGCGCAGGGCGTCGATGTCCAGACCCGAGTCGGTCTCGTCCAACACCGCCAGGCTGGGCTCCAGCAGCGCCATCTGGAAGATCTCGCTGCGCTTCTTCTCGCCGCCGGAGAAGCCCTCGTTCAGGGATCGCTTCAGGAAGGCCTCGTCCATGTTCACCGCGGCCAGCGCGGCCCGGGCCTTCTCCAGGAAGTCGAAGCCGTCCAGCGGATCGAGGCCGCGGTGCTCGCGCACGGCGTTGAGCGCGGCCTTGAGGAAGCTGGCGGTGGACACCCCGGGGATCTCCACCGGGTACTGGAAGGAGAGGAACAGCCCGGCGCGGGCCCGCTCCTCCACGGGCATGGCCAAGAGATCCTGGCCGTGGAACGTGACGGAGCCGCCCGTGACCTCGTAGGCGGGGTGGCCCGCCAGCACGTTGGCCAGGGTGCTCTTGCCCGAGCCGTTGGGGCCCATGATGGCGTGGACCTCACCGGCGCCGAGCGTCAGGCTCAGGCCCTTGAGGATCTCCTTGCCGTCGATGGCGGCGTGCAGGTCGTGGATCTCCAGCATGTTCACTCCTTTCGTGGGCCCTCAGCCCACCGCGCCCTCGAGGGTCACGCCCAGCAGCTTCCGGGCTTCGACCGCGAATTCCATGGGCAGCTCCTCCAGCACCTCGCGGGCGAAGCCGTTGACCACCAGCGAGACCGCGTCGTCGGTGGAGAGGCCCCGCTGGCGCAGGTAGAAGAGCTGGTCCTCGCCGATGCGGCTGGTGCTCGCCTCGTGCTCGACCTGTGCTGAGCGGTTGTGGACGTCCAGGTAGGGGAAGGTGTGGGCCCCGCAGCGGTCGCCGAGCAGGAGCGAGTCGCACTGGGTGTAGTTGCGCGCGCCCTGCGCCCCGCGGCCCACGTAGACCCGACCGCGGTAGGCGTTGGAGCTGACCCCGGCGGAGATGCCCTTGGAGATGATGGTGGAGCGCGTGTCGCGCCCGAGGTGGATCATCTTGGTGCCGGTGTCGGCCTGCTGGTGGTGGTTGGTGACCGCCACCGAGTAGAACTCGCCCACGGCGCCGTCGCCCTGCAGGATGCAGGAGGGGTACTTCCAGGTGATGGCCGAGCCGGTCTCCACCTGGGTCCAGGAGACCCGCGCGCGGTGCCCCACCCGGGCCCGCTTGGTGACCAGGTTGTAGATGCCGCCGCGGCCCTGGGCGTCGCCCGGGTACCAGTTCTGAACCGTGGCGTACTTGATGGTGGCGTCGTCCTCGGCCACCAATTCCACCACGGCGGCGTGCAGCTGGTTCTCGTCCCGCATGGGGGCGGTGCAGCCCTCGAGGTAGGAGACATAGGCGCCCGGCGCGGCCACGATCAGGGTGCGCTCGAACTGGCCGGTCTTGGCCGCGTTGATGCGGAAGTAGGTGGACAGCTCCACGGGGCAGCGCACACCCGCGGGGATGTAGACGAAGGAGCCGTCCGTGAAGACCGCGGCGTTGAGCGCGGCGTAGAAGTTGTCTGTGGCGGGCACCACCGAGCCCAGGTAGCGGCGGACCAGGTCGGGGTGCTCCCTCACCGCCTCGGAGAAGGACAGAAAGACGATCCCCTCCTCGGCCAGGCGCCCCTTGAGGGTGGTGGCCACCGAGACCGAGTCGAACACGGCGTCCACCGCCACGCCCGCCAGCACCTGCTGTTCGTGCAGCGGGATGCCCAGCTTGTCGAAGGTGGCCTGGACCTCGGGATCGATGGTGCCGTCGCCCTGGGGCCGGGGCTTGGGGGCGGCGTAGTAGGAGATGGCCTGGTAGTCGATGGGATCGAGGTGCAGGTGGGCCCAGGAGGGCTCCTTCAGGGTGAGCCAGTGGCGAAAGGCCGCCAGGCGCCACTGCAGCAGCCAGTCCGGCTCGCCCTTCTTGGCGGAGATGAAGCGGATGGTGTCCTCGGACAGGCCCGGCGGGGCGATGTCCTGCTCCACCTCGGTGACGAAGCCGTAGCGGTAGTCGCCGGCGACGACGGAGTCGATCTCGGGGGTGCTCATGGCGTCGCCTCCTGGAGGTGGCCGGGGTCTTCGAGCAGGTCCGCGAGGGTCACGCGCTCCAACAGGCCGGCCATGGTGTCGTCCAGCTCGCGCCAGAGGCCGCGGAGGGTGCAGTCGCGGACGTGGACGCAGCCGGCGGGCGTGCTGCAGGGCTGCTGGAGGATGCCGGGCCCATCGAGGCCGGAGAGGATCGCGCGCAAGGTCAGGGTCGCGGGGTCGTGGGCCAGACGGTAGCCGCCCTGTGCGCCCCGGAAGGCACGCACCAGCCCGGCCTGGCGGAGCTGGCGCAGGATCTTGGCGGTGTTGGGCTCGCTCATGCCCTCGTCCACCGCGATGCGCGGGATGCCGAGGGGCTCGCCGAAGCCCTCGCGCTCGTGCCGGGCCAACCTGACCAGGCACCTCAGACCGTACTCCTCGCTCGCGGACAGCTTCATGGCCGCAAGCTCGGCATACCGTACCCTCGAGTCAAGATTGAGCGGGAGGTCGGTGAGGGGGGATACCGGGGACGGGGGTGATCCCTGCACGGGGCGCGGGGCACTGCCTCTGCGGAGGTGCCATGCAACGACGCCCCCGGTGCCACTACCCCGCCCCTGCATACCTGACCGCGGTCGGGCTCCTCTTCGCCCCCGCCTGCCGCGTGGACGGAGAGCTGAACAACGGGGCCAATGGCCCCCAGGACATCCCCGGGGACAGCGACCCGCCCGCGCCCCGCATCTCGGGCCCCGAGGTGGTGGACTTCGGGGTCGTCCCCGGGCCCACGGTCCAGCCGGTCGAGATCCGGAACGAGGGAGGCCTCACCCTGTCCATCCAGGCCGCAGAGGTGCACTCGGAGAGCGGGCGCTTCGACCTCGTCGGCTTCGCGCCCGCCGAGCTGGAGCCGGGCTCCACCCTGCTGTTCGGGGTGGGGTTCGACCCCACCCCGACCATCTGCAACAACGGCACCATCAACGTGATCTCGAACGATCCCCATGATCGCATCTTCGTGGTTCGCCTCGCCGGGTGCGGGATCTGGAGCTGAGCGGGGCCCCGGGGGTGCCTGTGCGGCCCGAGATGATTCATCTCGGCGCGGAGTGGCGCGGTGGAGGGCCCCGGGGGGCGGCTCGCCGCGCGCCCCGGCCCGCGCTACCGGACAGGTCCCCCTGCCGAGGAGAACGCCATGTCGCAGGAACCGGAGAGCAGCTGGGCCGTAGTCACAGGCGCCTCCAGCGGGCTGGGCGACGCCTTCGCCCGGCAGCTGGCCCAGCGCGGGCTGAGCGTCCTGCTGGTGGCCCGCCGGCGTGAGCGGCTGGAGGCACTGGCCGCGGTCCTCCAGGCCGAGCACAAGGTGGAGGTCGAGGTGCTCGCCCAGGATCTCGGCGCGCCCGGGGCCGCCGAGAAGGTCCATGCCGCCATGGGGGGCCGCCGAGTCGAGGTGCTGGTGAACAACGCGGGCTACGGCGTCCAGGGGCCCTTCCGCGAGCACGACTGGGCCGCGCACGAGGCCATGCTGCGGGTGGACATCCTGGCGCTGACCGAGCTGACCTGGCGCTTCGCCCGCCACATGGTGGCCCAGGGCTCGGGGCGCATCCTGCAGGTGGCCTCCATCGGCGCCGCCCAGCCCACCCCCTGGTTCGCCGCCTACGGCGCGGCCAAGGCCTACGTTCTGAGCTTCTCCGAAGCGCTCGACTTCGAGCTGCGGGGAACGGGGGTCACGGTCACCACCATCAGCCCCGGCGCCACCGACACCGAGTTCGCGCAGCGCGCCGGCACCGAATTCAAGGGGATGGCGCGCCGCATGTTGATGACCCCGGCCGAGGTGGCCGCCATCGGGCTCCGGGCCACCTTCCGCGGGCGTCGCGCCGTGGTCCCCGGCTGGTTGAACGCCTTCAACACCTGGTTCCAGCGGGTGATCCCGCGGCGAGTCGCCACATGGATCGCCGCGAAGGTGCTGGACTGATGGCCGCGAAGCGCGACAAGGTGCCCACGACGCCGCAGCCCGGCGGCTTCGGCGGCCTCGGCACCTTGCTGGAAGCGCACGGGCTCGTAGCCTCGACCGAGGCACCCGCCCTGGAGGCCACGCCCGTGGAGGCCCCCCGCCCGGGCCGGGTGGTGCTGCGCGCAGAGCGCAAGGGCCGCGGCGGCAAGACCGTCACCACCCTGACCCGCCACGGCCTCGAGGCCGAGGCCAGCGACGACCTGGCCCGGCGCCTGCGCAGGGCGCTCGGCTGCGGCGCCACCGTGGAGGGCGAGGCCATCGTGGTCCAGGGCGACCAGCGCGAGCCCGCCGCGCGCTGGCTGGAGGCCCAGGGTTGGCGGGTCACGCAGGGGTGAAGCCGTGACCGAACCTTCCCCCAAGAGCGACGGGATCAGGGCGGCGTGGGTGGTCAACAGAGGGTCGGGGGCAAGGGACCCCCCGGTTTTGACGGGGGGTGAACAAGGGACCCCCCAAGATTGAGCGGGTTCGCCGCCCTGGCGCGCACCGAGCACGCTCGGGCTCCGCGAAAATCAACGTTCGTCCGTTTGGAGCAGAACCTGGCGCGGGACTCGGCGCGCCGAGTGCGCTCAAAACGGCCTGTTCCTTGCCCAGGCCCGCTCAACGCCAGCCCGTCCCTTGCTCACCGCGGCTCTTCAGCCCAGGAAATGCGCCACGTTGCGCCGGGCCAGGGCCATGAGCGTGAGCTGGGGGTTGACCCCGGTGCACTCGGGCAGGGTGGAGGCGTCGTTCACCCAGATGTTGCCAGCACCATGCAGCTTGCCGAAGGAATCGACCACGGCGCGGGCTGGGTCCTCGCCCATGGGGCAGGTGCTGAAGAGGTGGATGGCCGAGACCGTGAGCTTGCCGTGGGGTAGCCCGGTCCGCAGGCTCTCCACCTCCTCCACGCGGGTCAGGGAGGCGCGCCCGGCCACGGGGTTGAACAGCTCCACCGCGCCGGCGGAGAAGAGCATGCGGCCGAGCTTGTGCAGGCCGTCGCCCAGCGCGTCCATGTCCGCGTCGTCGCAGGGGTAGGAGGTGAAGGACTCGTCGAAGCCGGGGATGTTGCGGACCTTCCCCACGCCGCGGCCGGTGACCAACACGTAGAAGAGGGCGATCTTCTTCCAGTCCGCCAGCTTCTGCTCGCGATCCTCGACCTCGCCACCCAGCCACATCATCAGGTGCGGCAGGGCCGCCTGGGAGCAGCCGAGGGTGAGGCCGGGCTTGAACTCCACCACCTGCTGCACGGGCACGCCGGCGGCCGGGTCGTTGACCTCGCGGTCGAAGCGGGCGGCCACGCGCACCATGGGGTGCAGGCGCAGGCCGTCGCCGACCTTGCCGCGGATACCGGAGCGCCGCAGGATGAGCGGGCTCTGGGTGGGACCGCCGCAGAGGAAGACCTTCTGGAAGCGGATCTCGATGGGCTGACGGCCTTCGCCGGTCAGGGCGGTGCCCAGCGCCGCGCGGGCCTCGCCGTGCTTGACCACCAGGCTGCGGATCCGGGTGCCGGGCATCAGGTGCCCGCCGGCCGCCAGGAAGCGCGGCACCAGGGTGACGGTCATGGACTGGCGCAGGCCGCGCCGGGGGCCATCCGCGGGGTAGCTCCAGAACCGCTGGACCTCGGCCGAGGCCCAGCCCATGGCCTCGGCGCCCTCCTTGATGACCATGGAGGCCAGATCCAGCTGGCCCGGCTGGGAGGTGACGGAGGCCTCGCGCAGCACGATGTCGAACCAGGGCTCCAGGGCCTCGGGGCCGAAGTCGCGGATCTGGAAGCGCCGCGCCCAGTCCGTGAGGGTGTCGGGCACGGGTGGGTGCGCCAGGGCCGCGTTGATCTCGGAACCGCCGCCCACGCAGCGCCCCTCGACATAGGTGACCTTGGTCTTGCCGAAGGCCGGGGTGAGCCCGCCGTTGCGGTACTTCTGCTCGGTCTCCAGGGAGGAGAAGGCCGGGGCCGAATCTGGCAGGTGGTGGCCGCCCTCCTCCACCAGCAGCACGTCGTGGCCGGCCTCGGCCAGCAGGGCCGCGGTGGTGGCGCCGCCGGGGCCGGAGCCGATGACGAGGATCTCGCAGTCGTGGGTGGTGCGCCTCATGCCTCGTCCTCCCCGCCCTCGGGGGCGACCTCGGAGAAGTAGACGAAGATGCCCATCTTCCCGTAGAACTCCAGGAAGTCCTGGAAGAAGGAGATGGGGGCCTTGCGCCACAGCTCCACCACCCGCTGCCGCCGCTCCTGCGGCAGCATCCGGAAGGGGAGCCCACCGGACAGCGCGCCCGTGGCGTCGAAGAACAGGGTGGCGCCGGCCATGGGCAGGCCCAGGAAGCGCGGCATGAGCCCGATGCGACCGCGCATGGCCTGGGCGGCGACGTTCAGGGCGTGCTCGTCGAGCTCGACCCCAGCGCCCGCGGCCTCGGTCACGAGGGTGCGCACGATGGCGTGGATGACCGGATCCAGGGCCCGCTCGGCGGGCCGGAGCCGGGCGTTGAGGCGGTGCAGCAGGGGTGACACGGGGACCTCCGGGGTGCGTGAGGACCGCGACCCGTATTCGCCTCACGGGTATGTGCCCACTGGCGGCAGGTCCCCGGACTGACCGCCGTCTGCGTTCGGCGCGGCGCGGCGCGCGTGCCCCGCTCCCTCGCAGGCAATAAACCAGCCTCCCCGCCGCGGAGATTCCATGGACACCACGCTCGATCCCAGGCGCCAGCGCCTGTGGCAGGCCCGCATCTTCACCCTGCTGTGGACCGCGTACGCCAGCTACTACCTCTGCCGGCTGAACTTCGCGGTGGCCCAGCCCGCGATCCTCGAGGCCTTCCCGGACTGGTCGGCGGCCAAGGTCGGCGGCATCCCCTCCTTCTACGCGGCCTTCTACGCCATCGGCCAGTTCATCAACGGGCAGCTGGCCGACCGCTTCGGCCCGCGCCGCATGATGACGGTGGCCCTGTCCACGGCTGTGCTGGCCAACCTGGGCATGGCCTTCGCCGACTCCTACACCGCCATGCTCGTGCTGTGGTCCATCAACGGCTACGCGCAGTCCGCCGGGTGGACCCTCGTGGTGCAGACCACCGCCAACTGGTCCAAGGTCGAGCGCCGCGGCGCCATCCTCGGGGTCATCTCCACCTGCTACGCCGTGGGCAACGTGCTGGCCTGGCTGCTGGCCGGCTTCCTGGTGGACTCCGTCGGCTGGCGCGCCGCCTTCTCCGTGCCCGCCCTCATCGCCCTGCCCGTAGCCATCGCCATCGCGGTCTTCCTGCGCAACGACCCACGCGACGCCGGCCTGCCCCGCATCCGCGACGACGGCTTCGACCCGGCCGACGAGAAGGGGGCCGGGAGCCGCGCCCCCATCGGCACCCTGGGCATGTTGAAGATGACCCTGGCCAACCCCATCCTGTGGGTGCTGGCGCTGGGCTTCTTCTGCAACAACTCCGTGCGCTACGCCTTCATGAACTGGACCGTCCAGTACATGGCCGACTTCCACGGCCGCTCCATCAAGGGCTCGGCCATCATGGCGGTGGCGCTGCCGCTCATCGGCGCGGTGGGCGCCATGTCCGCCGGCTGGATCTCCGACACCGTGTTCGGCAAGCGCAGGGCGCCGGTCTGCGCCATCAGCCTCTTTCTGCTGGCGTTGCTCTGTGTGGCGTTCGTGTACGTACCCATGGGCGAGTGGCAGCTCGCCACGGTCATGCTGGGGGTGGCCGGGTTCCTCATCTACGGCCCGGACATGCTCATGTCGGGCGCCGCCACCATCGACTTCGCGCACCCCCGCGCCGCCGCGGCCGCCACGGGGTTCACCATGGCCACGGGCGCGGCCGGGTCGATCTTCTCCGGTGCCGGAGTGGGCTGGCTCAAGGACGTGACCGGGGGCGACTGGAACCTGGTGTTCTACGTGCTCGCGGGGCTC
The DNA here is from genome assembly GCA_043814015.1 of Pseudomonadota bacterium. Lineage (GTDB taxonomy): Bacteria > Myxococcota_A > UBA796 > UBA796 > JAFGLY01 > JBDRKM01. The sequence goes on along the minus strand of JBDRKM010000488.1, from coordinate 6,861 downwards.
TCGCTGATCCCGGCCCTGCTGATGGTCACCATCTGGAACGCGAGGCCGAAGGGGGCAAAATAGACGTCGGCGCAGGGGGAATTCGAACCGCTGGAGCCTGCGGCGCCACGGCTCAATTCCCCGCATCGACGGCGGCGCAGGGGGAATTCGAACCGATGGAGCCTGCGGCTCCACGGCTCAATTCCCCGCATCGACGGCGGGGGCCTCCTCGGGGGGGCTTCAGAACCGGTGCACCGGCCAGTCCCGCCCCAGCGCCTCGCGCACCAGCGCGTTGTTCGGCCGGTCGCGGCGCGCGACGACCATGGGCTGCTCGGCCCAGGCCAGCATCTCGAAGTCGCCCATGGAGTCGCCGAAGGCGAAGACAGGCTTGACCCCGATGTGCTTCTGGATGGCATCGACCTTCCCCTGGTTGCAGGGGCGCGGGTACACCGGCTTCGTGGTGAGCAGGCCCTCCTGGACCTGGACCTCGATGCCCACCACCCGATCCAGGGGCACGCCCACGAAGGGCGCCGCGGCCTCGATGATCCAGCGGTTGGAGGCCGAGACGATCCAGGTCTCGAAGCCCTCGGCCCGCAGACCGGCGATGAGGCTCACCATGGGCGCCCGCACGTTGGGCCAGGCGTAGGCCAGCTGGCGGCACCAGCGGCGGATGTCCGCGTCCGCCAGACCCGCCATGACGCGCACGGCCCAGGTGTAGCCCTCGATGCGGCTCTCCGCGACACGGCGCTCGTACTCGGCCCACAGGTCGGCGGGGTCGGGGTACCCGGCGATCAGCCCGCCGGCCGCGAGCCAGCGCAGGAAGGCCTCGCCGATGTCTTCGTACCAGAGGGTGCCGTCGGCGTCGAAGACCGCCACGCGGCGGCCGGCCCCGGCGGTCAGGCGGGCCTGGATGGCCGCGGCGAAGGGGGCGTCGAAGGGGGCGAGCCATTCGGGGCTGGACACGGGGACCTCCTGCGGCAGGGGAAAGGATCAGCGTATCGCGCCGTACGCATCAAGGCGCCAGCCTCCGCCCGCGCCCCTCCCCCGACGGGGTATCGTCATACAGCTCGATCACATGGTAGATGCAGGCGATCCGCTGGTTGCCGTCGCCGCCGTGGGCCAGATCGTGGACCCCGTCGATCCAGGCGATGGCCAGGCGCTCGGCCTCGGTCAGGCCCGGGTCCAGAGGGTGCAGCAGCTGCGCCACAGCCCGAATCTCGAAGGCGGGGAAGGCCAGGAACGAGAGGGAGACCACCGGGTTGGCCAGCAGGTTGGCGAAGGTGTGGGTGGCGAAGCCGGGGGCCGCGAACAGCTCCAGGGAGACCTGCCGGGTGCGGTCGAACAGGTCGGGTTCCCGGTAGAGGGCGCGCAGCACGTCCAATGCCCGCAGCAGGCGGGTCTGCATGTCGAGCCCCGCCCGCGCCAGCACCGCGGAGCGGGCCTGCAATTCGCCGACTGCCTCCGCGAGCTGCGCCGCCAGCGGCATCCAGCCGATGCCCTTGTAGGCCGTGTTCAGCGAGGTGAACGAGCCGAGCGCAGGGCCACCGAAGCTCGCCACGCAGGCGTTGTGGGGACCCTCCAGCGCCCGTGTGTCGAACCCGCGCGCCGCGATGTCGTCGAGCTTGAGCAGGCGCTCGCTGAACGACCAGTCCACGAAGCGTTGGGGCAACGCGGTCAGGGCCAGCTCCCGCCAGGACCCCAGCAGGCGTGCGCGCACCAGGCCTTCAGCCACGCGGGCGGCGTCCACGCTGTCGTGATGGAACCAGCCGCCGGGCTGCCAGGCCGTGGCCGGATCCGGCGGGTTCCAGGCTTCGCCCGCGGGCGGGCAGTCGGGCAGCGGGGCGGGAGCGCAGCCCGCGGCGAGCGCCGAGGCGCCCAACAAGGCGCCGGCACCGGAGAGCAGGGATCGGCGGGTGGTGGTCATGCGGCTCGGGTAACCGGCGAAGCCAGGGATGGCGCTGGGGTCACTCCCGGCCCTGCGCGCCCAGGGGGGCCAGGGCACGCGCGAGGGCACGCACGCTCTGGCGAAGCTCCGCGCAGGCTACATTGCCGCCATGACCACTCCCCCTGGCCTCGCCGAGCTCCACCGCCACCTCGACGGCTCCCTGCGGCCGGCCACGGTGGTCGAGCTGTCCGCCGCCCTCGGCCTCGTCCCCCCGCCGGATCTGCCATTCTCCCCCGGCATGGGCTTGGGCGAGGCCCTGGCGCGCTTCGCGTTCACGCTCTCCCTGCTGCAGACGCCCGCCGCGGTGCGCCGCGTGGCGGCCGAGCTGTGCGCGGACGCCGCCGCCGAGGGCACCACCACCCTGGAGATCCGCTTCGCACCGCAGCTACACCACGGCGCCCCGCCCGCGGTCATCGTGGACGCCGCCCTCGATGGCATCGCCGGACGCGCCGGGCTGGTGCTCTGCGGCCTGTACGGCGAGGACCCGGCCGTGCTGGAAGGCCTGGTGGACATCGCCGCCCCGCGGCCCGGGGTGGTGGGCATCGATCTCGCGGGCGGGCCCCTGCCCTCCCACCGCGTTCGCATGGCCGACTACGCCCCAGCCTTCCGGCGCGCGGGCGCGCTCGGCCTCGGGCGCACGGTGCACGCCGGCGAGGGCCGGCCCCCCGCCGAGATCCGCAGCGCCATCGAGCGGCTCGGCGCCGAGCGCATCGGGCACGGCACCACGCTGCTGGAGGACCCCGCGGTCCTCGAGCTGATCCTGGCCCGCGGGGTCACCATCGAGGCCTGCGTGACCTCCAACTGGCACGTGGGCGCCATCCCGACCCTCGCCGCCCACCCCCTGCCCCGCTGGCTCGCGCGGGGGCTGAAGGTCACGGCCTGCACCGACAACACCCTGCTGTCCGCGGTGGATCTGCCCGAGGAGCTCCGGCGCGTGGCGGCGCTGCCGGGCATGGACGCCGATGCGCTCACCGCCGTGACGGCCCACGGCCACGCGGGCGCGTTCCCGCGCACGAAGGCCCTCCTCGGACGACATGGCTGAGGGCGGCGGCTGGGCCGAGGTCGGCGCGGGCGCTCCGCTGCGGGCCTGGCAGGCCCGGGCCGTGGCCGATCTGCAGCGCGCTCTGGCGGCCCCGGGCTGCCGCGTCTGCCTGGTGGCCCCGCCCGGCGCGGGCAAGACCCGCTGCGCCCTGCACATCGCCGCCGGGCTGGAGCTGCCCGTGGAGGTGCGCGTGCCCACCACCACGCTGGTGGAGCAGTGGCGCACCCGCATCGCGCAGGACCTCGTGCGTCTCGGCCAGCAAGCCCCGCCCATCCGCGTGGCCACCTACGCCGCCGACGCCGACCTGGCCGAGGGCGCGCTCGTGGTGCTGGACGAGGCCCACCACCTCGGCTCGGCCTGGGGCCAGGCCCTGCTGGACCGCCTCCGCCCCGGCCACCGGGTCCTGGGCCTGACCGCCACCCCGCCCCTGGACAGCCCCGGCTGGGACCGCTTCCTGACCCTGGTGGGGGAGCAGCCGGTGGAGGTGGACGCCCCGCCGCTCGTGCGCGACGGCCAGCTCTGCCCCTACCAGGACCTCATCTGGCCGGTGCTGACCGACGCCGACGACCTGCCGGAGCTGGCCGCCGCCGAGCGCGCCCTGGCCGCGGCCGAGGCCGAGGTGGCCGAGCCCCTGGGCCTCTGGGTGAGCCGGCGCCTGCGGGAGGACCTCTGGGCCCTGACCGAGGCGCGCTTCGCCCACGACAAGGGCCTGCTGGTGGCCCTGTGCCGCTTCCAGCGCGCGCGCGGCTTCGATCTGCCGAACGATCTCCCGGCCGATCCGGAGCTCCTCGCCCGCCCCACCCTGCACGACCGTGCGCTGCTGTTGTGGAGCTTCGGCTTCGAACAGCCCGGGATCAAGGCCGCGCTGAGGGCCGCCGGCTTCGTCGCCCGCGGCCACACCCTGGCGCTGCAGGACGATCTGGGCTGGCGCGCCCTGGCCACCAGCCACGCCCGCCTCCGGGGCTGCCTGGATCTCCTGGCCGGCGAGCGGCGGGCCCGCGGCGACGGCTTGCGCGCCCTGGTGCTGGCGTCGCGCGATGTGGAGGGCGCACGCCTCGGCGCCCGGGAGGTGCTACGCGCCCTGGTCTCCGACGAGCGCACCGATCCGCTCGACCCCATCCTGGTCACGGGCCAGACCTTCTGGGTGGACGACGACCTGTTCCCGCGCATCCAGGCCCGCCTGCCCGACCTGCCCTGGCAGCGGGTGGGCGATCACCACGAGGTGGACGTGGCCGCCTGGCCCGTGGCGGATCGCGTCGCGCTGGCCACCCGCCTGCTGGCCGAGGGCCGCATCCGCTGCCTGGTGGGCACGCACCATCTGCTGGGCGAGGGCTGGGACTGCCCGCCGGTCAACTGCGTCGTGGACCTCACCGGCATCGTGGGCGCGGTCACGGTCAACCAGGTGCGCGGCCGCGCCCTGCGTCCCGATCCGGGCGATCCCTCCAAGGTGGCCTCCCTGTGGGAGGTGCTGGTGCTGGCCCCTGGTCTGGCGGGCGGCGAGCGCATGCTGGAGCGCGCCCGCGAGCGCCACCGCCACACCCTGGGCCTCGACCCCCAGGGCCGCATCCGGGCCGGGATTTCCCGCATCGATCCTCGCTTCGAGCGCTCCCCCGAGGCCCTGGCGCCCGAGGTCCCGGCCCTGCAGCGAGCCATGTTGGCCCGGGCCGCCGAGGCGCCCGCCGTCGCCCGCCGCTGGTCCGTGGGCCAGGCCTACGCCGACCGCCGCGTCTGGCGCGCGGCCACCCCCGCCGCGCCCCGGGGCACCCCCACCCGCCATCGCCCCGAGAAGCCCGTCCCGGCCGAGCGCAGCAGCCTGACCCGCACCCGCACCCGCCGCACCGTGACCGCCGCCGGGATCGCGGTGGGCAGCGCCGCCCTCGGGATCGCCGCCGCCGCCCTCGGCGCGGCCTTGCTCGGTCCCTTCGGCCTGGCGCTGGGCCCGCTGGCCGTGCTGCCCGGCTGGGGCGGCGCCGCCCTGTGGTTCGCCTGGGGCCGCGGCGAGGCCGCCCACCGCCGCGCCGTGCTGGAGGCCCTGGCCGCTGCTCTGCGCAGAATCGACCCTTCGGTCGGCCGCTTGCTCCTCACCGCGGAGGACGCCCAGGTCGAGGGCCCCCCTGCCGCCACCCGCCGCTTCGCCGAGGCCGCCGCCGAATTGCTCGGCCCCGCGCGCTACCCCCGCTACCTCCTGCTGGAGCCCGACGGTGGCGCCTGGCCTGTCCCCACAGAGTTGGGCGCCCGCCGCGACCTCGCCGACGCCTTCGCCGCTGCCTGGGCCCAGCACGTCGGTCCCTGCGAAGTGATCTACGCTCGCCAGGGACGCGGCCGCGAGCTGCTGGTGGCCCTGTGGAGGGCCGGCGGGCGCCAGGCGGTGGAGGTGGTGGAGGGGTGGGAGTAGGGCGTTCCGAACCCGGCTCACGCCGCCAGCGCCAACCCCCGATCCATCAGCAGCCGCCACAGCACGTCCACGTCGAAGGGCTTGGCCAGCAGTGGGACCCCCGAGGCCTCGATGCGCCGCATGGTGTCTGGGTCTCTCACTCCCCCGGTCATCAGCACCACCCGCGGGAGCAGATCGGGGCGCGCGCCCTCGATCCAGCGGACCAGCTCCGTCCCCAGCCGGCCGGGCATCATCACGTCGCAGAGCACGAGGTCGAAGGCCTCGCCCCTGCCGAGCAGGGCCACGCCGGCGTCCACGGACCCCACGGCGTGAAGCTCGCAGCCGCGCAAGCGCAGGCGCAGCCCGCGGGCCACGGCGGGCTCATCATCGACTACGAGGACACGGGCCTTTGGCTGGCCCGCACGGGTCGTGCAGGATGGGTGTGACGGTGGCATGTCCGGCTCATCGGCACCCCCACGGGACATCTGCATGGGGAAGATCCATGATCTTGCATGGAGAAACCCCTATGCCTCCCGAGGGAACCGCATCCGCGAGGCCAGGAACAGGTTCGCCCGCGCGATATCGGCCGCCTGGCGCGGCAGGGGGATCACCCGCTCCTGCTCGTCACGGAACTCCACCCGCGTGACCAGCTCGGCCGCCACCTCGTCGCTGCCCTCCACCACGAAGCGGTGCCCGAGGCCGAGGTGCTCGGGGCCCACGTCCACCACGCCGGTCCAGATGTCGAGGCGGTCTCCCAGGCGCGTGGCCCGCAGGTAGCGCACGTCCACCCCGCAGATGGCCACCCGGAAGCGCACCATCCAGTCCTTGGGGCCGAAGCCCGGCCAGATGGTGCGCACCAGATCGAACAGGGCCCGCTCGGCGAAGCGCACGTAGGAGATGTGGAACATGATCCCCTGCAGATCCGTGTCCTCGAAGTAGACCCGCTCGCGGCTGCGGAAGGGGAAGCGGTCTTCATCCGTCAGCGGCAGGGCCCGCATCCCCTCATCCGCGGGGGCCGAGAGGTCGCAGCCGCAGGCGGGGAACTCCTCCGGCAGGGGGACCATCTCGTGGGTGGGGTCGAGGAAGGCCACCTGCACCGCGCCGGAGAACAGGAGGTTGCCGTTGCGTTGATCCACGATGTGCTGGTGGAACACGCCGCGGTGTGAGCCGGCGCGGCTCATGCCGGTCCGGACCTCGAGGCGGTGCCCGAGCGGCGCGACCGTCACGAAACGAGCCTGGATGCGGTAGATGTTGACCACGTGGGAGTCGTGCCAGGAGGGCACCCCGTGCTCGGCGCACAGGGCCTCGATGGCCTCCATGCGCGCGCGATCAAGGTAGCGCAGGTAGGCCTCCACGTCGGCGAAGCCGCGGGCGTTGATGTCACAGCCGTAGACCAGCACCTCGTGGCGGTGGCGGAAGTGCTCCTCGTGGGCGCGGTGATCCGCGGGCCAGGCCAGCCCCTTCAGCGCGGCGGCGGCGTGCGCGGGGGCCTCGGGCTCGGGCGCCGAGCGGGGCGGAGGC
>JBDRKM010000487.1:0-39254 GCA_043814015.1 Pseudomonadota bacterium | reverse complement strand
GCCCACCGGCGCCTGGCGCCCCCCCCACCGGCGCCCGGTGCCCCCCCACCGGCGCCCGGCGCCCCCTGCCGCCTGGCACCGGTGGGGGGCCGGGGGGTGTCGAAGGGGTGTCGAATTTCCGACGGATCCGTCGACGGTGTCGGATCCGGCTCTCCGATTACGGTGCTTCCAAGGTCCCGGGAGCCTGGCACGCTTCTTGGTGGGCTCCGGCGTGCCCTACCTGGAGGTGTCCATGCCCGCCCTCGGCCATCACGTCATGTTTCGAAGCGACGACGATCGCGTCCTGGCTCCTGGGGTTCCCCAACGTCGGGCCCTGGCTCGTTCCGTTCTTCGCATCGGGGGGAGCTACGGGCTGCTGGCTTTCGGCTCCGCGGACAATCACCTGCATGCGGTGGTCCTCGTGGACCGCGCGCTGGCCGGTGAGTTCGCCCACCGGTTGGCCTGCAGCCTGCGATGGGCCCTGGAGCTCCCCGTGCCGTTTTTCCCGACGCGGTTCAAGGCGATCGAGGATCAAACCTACATGAAGACAGCTTTCAACTATGCTCTCGGCCAGCGGAACCGACACGGGATCGCGAGCGATCCCTTCCTCGACGCCAGCAGCCTCCCCGACCTGCTCGGCCTGCGGCCGGGCCAGGGCGACCTCATCACCCGCGTGCGGGAGCACCTGCCCCGTGTTCGGCGGTCCGATCTGCTGCGACACCTCGGCCCCGACGATCTCGAGCCGGCGGAGGGCGAGCGCATCGCTGGGGTGCTCGCGGCAGGGGGGTCGGGGCTGCTGCTGGACGCCGCGGCGGCGGTGGGTGCGCTCCCGGCTCTGGTCCCACGGCAGCGCACGGAGCCGCTGCTGCTCGCGGCCCTGATCCAGGCGCTCGCGCCGTTGCTCGCCGCGCGCGCCCTCTGCGCCGTCGTCGGTCGTTCGCCGTCGCACGTGCGCGCGCTGCGGGCGGTAGAGGTCCCGCCTCCGATCCAGCGCGCGCTGCGATTGCAGATCGCGCTGCGCGCCTGGCTGCTGGCCCACCACCCGGAGGCCCTGCCCGCGGCCGGCGCCTGAAGCTGGCCACCAGAGGCCGCGAGCATGTATTATCCGTGGCGTCTGCCCGGAGGTTCCCATGCGCGTTCCCCTCTTCCTCGCCGCCCTGCTCACCCTCGCCGCCTGCGAAAAAGACACCGACACCGGGGAGTACCCCGATGCCGACAGCGATGGGTTCAACTCCTTGGAGGACTGCAACGACCGCGACCCGCTGATCTACCCGGGCTCCATGGAGACCTGCGACGGCCGCGATGAGGACTGCGACGGTGAGATCGACGAAGGCGTCACCGTGACCCTGTACCGCGACCAGGATCTGGACGGCTGGGGCGATCCCACCCTGGAGAGCACCGGCTGCCCTGGCACCGGCGGCTACGCCACCGAAGGCACGGACTGCGACGACGACAACGACAGCATCCACCCCGAAGCCGAGGAGCTGTGCGACGGGGTGGACAACGACTGCGACGGCACCGTGGACAACGATGTGGAGTACGACACCTGGTACCCGGACGAGGATCTCGACGGCTACGGGGACGAGAGCGGCGCCGAGGAGACCTGCGTCCAGCCCGGCGGCTACATCGCCACCGGCGGCGACTGCGACGACACCGACGATCGCATCAACCCGGGCATGGACGAGCGCTGCAACGGCGTGGATGACGACTGCGACGGGGACGTGGACGAGAACGACGCCGTGGACGCCCTCACCCTGTACCCGGACGCCGACGGAGACGGCTACGGCGACGCGGCCGACGCCGGGATCACCGGCTGCGCCCACCCCAGCGGCTACATCGTCGACCACACCGACTGCGACGACACCCAGGCCGCCATCAACCCCGGCGCCCAGGAGGTCTGCGACGCGGCCGACACCGACGAGGACTGCGACGGCCTGGCCGACGACGCCGACGACAGCGCCGCGACCGCCGGCATGAGCCTCTGGCACCCGGACGTGGATTCGGACGGCTTCGGCGCCACGGACACCACGGTGCAGGCCTGCGACGCCCCGGCCGGCCACATCCTGGACGATCAGGACTGCGACGACAGCGACGGAACGGTCAACCCCTCGGCCGCCGAGGCCTGCAACGCCGTGGACGACGACTGCGACGGCCTGGTGGACGACGCCGACCCCAGCCTCGCCGTCGGCAACGACTGGTACGCCGACGCGGACGGCGATGGCTACGGCGATGCCGGCGCCCACGCCATCGCCTGCCTGCAGCCCACCGGCTACGTCGCCGACGCCACCGACTGCGACGACACGGATCCCGCGCTGACCACCGACTGCGGCGGCGCCGACACGGGCGACACGGGCGAGGTCTTCACCCGCGACGGCCACTACGAGGGCTCGCTGGTGGTGGACGTGGCCGTGTCCGCCATGGGCTGGACCGACACCTGCACGGGCACCGCCGTCATCGACATCGTGAGCGCGGACGCCACCCCCATCACGGGCACGGGCACCTGCACCTTCGCCGGCCCGCTGGCCAGCTACGGCCCCCAGAGCGGCACCTTCGACGGGGCCTTCCCCTCGGATCCCGACGCCTCCGGCAATGTGACCATCGGCGTGCTGGTCACCGACACCTGGGACGGCAGCTTCACCGGCGACGACACCCTGGAGGGCCTCTTCGACGGGACGCTCTACGACGCGTCGGGGCTGATGTTCGAGTACTCCGGGGTCTTCTCGGTCGCGCGCTGAGCTGATCCCGGTCGTTTGGCCTGCTGCCCGCTCCACGCTAGGGGGGTGCCCCCTGGAGGTGCCTCGTGGAGTGGCTGGCCCACGTCTCGATCTGGGTGCTCGCACCCGCGATCTTCATCGCGCGCATCACCGATGTGTCCATCGGCACCCTGCGCACCATCTCGGTCGTGCAGGGCCGGGTGCGGCTCTCGGTGGTGCTCGGCTTCTTCGAGGTGCTCATCTGGGCGCTCGCGGTCACCCAGGTCATCGCCCGCCTGCACGAGAGCCCGGTGCTGTTGCTGGCCTACGCCGCCGGCTACGCCACGGGCAACGCCGTGGGCATCGCCCTGGACCGCCGCCTTGCGTTGGGCACCGCCGTGCTGCGCTTCATCACCCACGCCGACGGCGCCGAGCTGGCCTCCATCCTGCGCGCCCACGGCCAGGCCGTGACCACCTTCGCGGGTCTGGGCCGTGACGGCCCCATCTCCCTGCTCTACGTGGTCTGCGCCCGCAAGAAGATCCCGAAGATCGTCGCCGACGCCCGCGCGGTGGACCCGGACATCTTCTTCGTGGCCGAGCCGGTGCAGTCCATGCGCACCGCCATGACCACCATCCGGGCCCACGACACGGGCTTCGGGTCGGTCTTCAAGAAGAAGTGACTACCCGCACCCGCAGCAGCCGCCGCCACAGCCCGTACCGCAGGCCTCCGCCTCGTCCCAGCCTTCGGCCTCCTCGGCCTCGTAGCCCTGGGCCTCGACCGCCTGGATCAGGGCACCGATGTCGAGGTGCTCGCCCTCGACGACGGCGCGGCCGGCTTCGAGGGAGACCTCCACCAGATCCACACCGGGGACCGCGGCGAGGGCCTTGCGGACGCTGGCCTCGCAGTGCTTGCAGGTCATGCCCGTGACGACGAGTTCGATGAAATCCATGGTGGCTCCTTGGACGCTCGGGGGTAGGGGAGAGGAAGATGTGGCGGTGCGCCGGTGCGCCGCGAGACGGGCCGCGCCGCGGACCCACAGCGCGCGCGCGATGGCGACGGCGAGGACCGCACCGGTAGCCCACTCCCACCAACGCACCTCGGCCAGCGGGCCGTGCTGGTGGGCGTGGGTCATGGCCTCGGGCAGGCCGAGCCCGGGGAAGAGCAGCTCGAAGGCCACGCCGAAGGCCAGGCTCAGCACCACGATGGTGCCCAGGTAGACCGCCACGACCCGCCCACCGAGCGCCCGGGCGAAGACGGTGAGCGTGGCCACGTTGGTGGCCGGGCCGGCGATGAGGAAGACCACGGCCGCGCCCAGCGGCAGGCCCTTGGCCACCAGCGCCGCGGCGATGGGGATGGAGCCGGTGGCGCAGACGTACAGGGGCACGGCCACGGCCAGCACCGCGCCCCACTGCAGCACGGGGTGCCCCAGCGTGCTCGCGAAGAGCTCGTCGGGCACGAAGGTGGCGATGGCGCCGCCGGCCGCGAGCCCCACCACCAGCCAGAACGCCACGTCCTCCACCAGCATCCCGAGGCCGTAGTCCAGCAGCGCCGCGAGCTTGGCCCGGAGTCCCTTCGGCAGACCCGCCGCGCCGTGGGCGCCGGCCGCGTGCTCCGGCGGCGCCGGGTCCACCAGGCCCGCGAGGCTGCCACCCACCACGCCCGAGACCAGGGCGGTCAGCACGCGCCAGACCGCCACCAGCGGGCCGAGCATGGCCGAGGTGGCCAGGATGGAGTCCACGCCCGTCTGGGGGGTGGCGATGAGAAAAGAGGTGATGGCGGTGGTGGAGGCGCCCTGGCGCTTGAGGGAGTCGGCGAAGGGGATGACCCCGCAGGAGCACAGCGGCAACGGGATGCCCACCAGGGCGGCCCGCACCGCGGCGCCCACCCCACGGCCGCCCATGTGCTTCGAGACCCAGGACTTGGGCACGGTGACGTGCAGCAGCCCCGCCAGCAGGAAGCCGAGCAGCAGGAAGGGCGCCATCAGGCGGAACAGGTCCAGGGTGTTGAGCGCCCAGGACGTGAGCCAGGAGAGCAACATGGGAGGCTCCTCGGGCCCCCACCATGCACGCCGGAGCGCACGGCGGCAAGCCGTGCCGCGGTGGCGGTCGGGAAAGCGGGGCCTGCGTTACGATCGGCCCACCTGCCTGGAGCCAACATGAAGCCTCTGCTGCTCGCCCTCCCCCTCGTGCTCCTGTGTGCCTGCGGCGAGAAGGACGACACCGCCCCGCCCGAAGGCGACACGGACGCCGACTCGGACACCGACTCGGACACCGACGCCGACAGCGACGCGGACACCGACGTGCTCGCCGTCCAGGGCACGGTCGTGCGCACCATGGACCCTTCGCAGGGCGGGACCGACGGCATCCTCTGCCTGGCCGTGGTCAGCGAGTGCCCCTCCATCCAGAACATGGGCGACGTGGAGGGCTACGACGGCTTCGCCATCGAGGGCTTCTCCATCCCGGATCTGGACACCCCCGTGCCGTTCGGCGCCGAGTTCGACCCCACGCTGCTGGTGGCGGGCACCGTCTACGCCATCAACGGCTACCTGGAGACCGACGCCGGGGAGTGCGACGAGGAGGGCCCCTCGCTGGGCGAGCTGGTCACCTTCAACGAGGGCAACTGCCCCGTCTTCACCTGGAAGCCGGGGGTCGCGCTCGAGGACGTGGTGGTCACCTTGAACCTCGCGACGCCGTTCTGATCCGGGGGGCTACTCCTTCTCCGGCATCGGCCGGATGGGGAGCTGGGGCTCCGGGCGGCTGGGCGCGGGGGCGACCCCGGGGGCAGGGCGCTGTCGCCGAGCTGCCAGGGCACGGAGGGCAGGTTGGGCGGCCTCCCCCCCCAGCTGGCCCAGGTGGGGTCCGCGGCGCCGGTATCCCAGGTGAGCAGCAGGAAGGGCTCGGCCTCTCCCACCACCCGCGCGCCGGGCATGGCCTGGCCCCAGGCCAGGACCGCGGCGTTCTCGCGGTGGACCAGCAGGTGGGTGCCGGCGCCCAGGCCTTGCTCGGCGGCCTTGTCGGGCAGGCTCTCGCTGAAGGTGTAGGAGCGGGCGCGGTTCGAGACCACCACGGAGGCGTCCACCGGCACGATGGGGACCGCCTCGGGGGGCAGGGGTTGCAGCAGGCTCCAGGCGGGGTGCCAGACAGTGGGCAGGCGGGGCCAGGGCGAGAGCACCAGGTTGAAGGCGCGCGCCCAGGCCAGATCGTAGCCGAGGCCCACCAGCAGCAGGCTGGCCACCAGCGCCCAGCGCAGGGTGCGGCCGGCGGCGCCCAGGCGCTCATGGTGCAGCCAGCGCCACAGGCGCCCAAGCCCCAGGATCGCGGCAGCCACCAGGAAGGGCAGGGCCGGGGCCAGGTGGTGGACGTGCCGCCCCCAGGCACGATCAACGCCCAGCCCGTAGGGGATGGTCATGTGCAGGAGCACCAGCGCCATGCCCGGCAGGGAGGTGAGCGGCGCCAGCAGGCCCACCACCCCCACCGGCGCCCAGGCCAGGGCGTAGAAGTCCCAGAACCAGGGCAGGCCGAACAGGCGGTGGATCTGCTCGGGATCGAACAGCCCGCCCACGGCGGTGGTCATGGGCACGTCGTAGCCCGAGTTGTCCGCGGGAAACCCGACGGCCAGCACCGCGCCGTAGAGCGCGGCCACCCCGGCGGCCACGGCCAGGTTGCGCAGCCAGCGGCGGCGTGCGCCCTCCCAGGTGGGGTCGAAGGTCACCACCGCGGCCGCCGCCACCACGGGGATGCACTCCTCCCGCGGCAGGCAGGCGGCCAGGGCGGCCAGGGCCACCCACGCGGGGTGCCGCCGGGTGCGCAGGACCCACAGCAACAACATGAACAGGGGCAGCGCGAAGACCAGATCCTGGTAGTCCTGCAGCGCCGTGGCCAGGACCGCCGGGCAGCCCAGGTACAGCAGCGCCCCGACCCCGAGCCCGGCCGGGTGGCGCAGCGCGTGGCGCCCCAGCGCCGCCGCGGGCAGGGCGCCGAGGGCCACCCCGCCCACCATCAGCGTCATGAGCCAGAACGGCGTGGGCAGCAGGCCGTACAGCAGGCCCACCAGCGGCAGGGTGCCGGCCTTGTGCCCGGACCACATCCACCCCTCGGCGTAGCCGCGGTGGATGGTCTGCGTGAAGCCCTGGCCGTGGGAGAAGTTGTAGAGGAGCTGCTCGTGCACGGCCATGCCGTAGGGCTCCACCGTGCGCAGCGCCGCCAGCCGCGCCCAGTCGGTGGACAGGCCGATCCCCACGAAGACCGCCGTGGCGGCCAGAACCCCGAGCCGCCAGGGCCAGGCGCGGGGGGGGGGGGCGGAGGGGGGTGGCATCGTGAGCGTCTAACAGGCTGAGCGTGCGCCCCGGGAGGCGTCGCAGCGCGTGGGCGCGTCCGCCCCCCTTCGGGGCCAGACCAGGCCTCCGGGGGGGGGCGGTGTCCTCGTCACGTGCGCCCGGGCACCGCGAGGCGGCCTACCACCAGACCAGGGTGGGGTAGTCGCCCACGGGGGACTCCCAGACGTGATCGTAGTCCCAGCGGGAGGCGTACCAGGCCGTGCCGCCGCTGTAGGTGGCCGCACTCACCTCGGCGCAGGCGGTGGTGGCGGAGGGCGCGCAGGCGCTCATCCCGGTGGCGCTGCGGTCGAAGCGCAGCTGGGTGAGGGCCACGGTGTCGTCCGTCCACCAGTTGCCCACGAGGGCGTAGCCATCTCCCCCGGAGGTCACCACGACCGGGCCGACGGACCAGCTCGCGACGAGCATGTTGCTGTCGCCGTTGTAGGGGTTGCTCTCTCCGATCAGGCCGCCCACGTCGTCGTCGCCTGCCACGCTGCCCGAGAAGTACATGTTGGCCATCCACAGGGTCTCGTTGTAGTAGCCCACGAGCCCACCGACGTCGGTCGTGCCGGTTACGTCGGCCTGCGAGTAGCTGTCGCGGAACATCGTGCTCTTGTCGTTGCCCACCAGGCCGCCCGTCCGGCTGGTGCCGGTGACGGTGCCCAGGGTGAAGCACTCCTCGATCAGGTTCAGGTGGCCGTCCCAGGCGTGCCCCACCAACCCGCCGGTGCCGGACCCACCCACCACGTCCACGTCGGCGGCGCAGCGGTGGAAGACGCCGGGGTTGTAGGCCTCGCCCACGAGCCCGCCGGTGTCCGCGGAGCCGAAGACGCTGCCGCTCACCCAGACCTCCTCGAGAGACGGGTAGGCCGCGCCGGTGGTGGAGCGCGTGTAGCCGGCGAGGATGCCGACGTTGCTGTTGCCAGAGACGTAGGCGTACTCGATCCCCAGGTCGTGGACCGCGCCAGTGTCGAGGATCCGGGCGAAGAGCCCGACGTTGTCTTCGCTGGGGCGCTCGATGTACAGGTCCGTGATGCTGTGCCCGCGCCCGTCCAGTTGGCCCTCGAAGCCGTCGATCGGGTCGAAGCCCTCGCTGCCCCAGATGGAGCTGCCGTCGGCGGTGGCGGCGCAGTCGATGTCGGCGACGAGGTAGTAGCTGGCGGTGGGGTCGTCCTCCATGGCCTGCAGCTCCTCGCAGGTGGAGATGGCGATGGCGCCGGCGCAGGTGAGGTCGGGATCGAGGTCGTCGCAGTCGCTGCCGTCGGCGACCCAGGCGCTGGTGGGTGCGCTGCATCCCTCGCGCTGCAGCGCGGGGTTGCCGTAGCCGTCGCCGTCCGCGTCGCCGTACCAGGTGAGGGCGTCGCTGGCCTCTTCATCCACGGTGCCGTCGCAGTCCTGGTCCATGCCGTCGCAGGTCTCGGTGGCGCCCGGGTGCACGGTGGCATCGCTGTCGTCGCAGTCGCCGTCCAGCATGGCCCACCCGGGCAGGGCGTGGGGCAGCCAGTGGACGGAACCGGACTCCCCGAAGCCGTCGCCGTCGGCGTCGCGGAAGAAGAAATGCAGGGGTGCGGCGGCGTGGGCCGGGCCGCAGGCGAGCAGGGTCACGAGGGTGAGGAAGGGAGTGCGGGTGCGCATGGAGGACTCCTGGTCGTGGCTGGGTGGAGGGCGCACCTGTGGCGCGCCGGGCTGTTCCCTCGGTGGAGGGGACATCGGTTGGGGACAGGCCCCGAAGGGGGTGGGTCGGGTGGGAGAGGGGCCGCGGCGTCCGCGGCGTCTAGTTCACGTTCTCGTCACAGTCGTCGGCATCGCAGGCGGCCCCGCCGCAGGTGCCGCCCCCCGGGTCACAGCAGGCGATGACGCCGTCGCGGTCGAGATCCCAGTCGTCTCCCCGCTCGCCGCCGAAGATGCCCATGGAGCCGGTGGAGGCGCCGGGGTCCAGGTTGGTCGTGAACAGGCCCACCAGGGGGGAGGATGCGGCGAGGATGAGCTGGTCGTGGCAGGTGACCTCGCCGGCGGCGTCGAGGTACTGGGGGTTGGCGGACAGGTTGCCGGGGCCATCTGCCAGGCCCACGCAGGCCCCCCCCGTCCCGGATTGACTGCACTCGTCCACGGCGGAGCTCGTGACGTTGCCCCAGAAGTCGCTGTCCGAGAATGGGATGTCGCTTCCATCCGTGTAGATGGCGGATCCCTGCTCGTCGACCGACTGGCCGGTGATGACGGTGCGCCGAGCCTGCTTCACGTAGGTCCACCCGTTTGCGAGCATCAAGGCGCCGCCGTAGTTCGCGGTGTTGGCGTGGAAGCTGCAGTTCTCCATGGACGTGGGGCCGCTGAGGTCGGCCCCTCCGCCTGTGTCGGCGTCATTGCCGATGAAGGCCACGTTGTCCAGGTAGAGGGATGTGTAGATGGGGGTGTAGAGCCCCCCACCGTTCACACCGGCACGGTTGTCGATGAAGAGGGTATTCTCGATGCGCGTGTCGGGACTGCCGGGGAGGTAGAACCCGCCACCCACACTGCTGGCGCTGTTTCCGCGGAGTTCACTGTTGATTATTTCGATCGCGGCTTCGTTGTTGTTGGCCACACCGATCGCGCCGCCGCCGCTCGAGGTGATGTTGTCCCTGAACCTGCAGGCTGTGACACTGGCCCAGGCATCGCCGCTGAGGCACAACGCTCCCCCGGCACCCTGAGCCTGGTTCCTGTCGAGGTCCGAGCGCTCCAACTCCAAGGATGTGGCGCCCCCGGAGGCAGCGACAGCTCCCCCGCCGAGCCCGCCCGTCGTACCCGCGTGGCACCCTGTCAACGACCCGTCGGAGAAGCGGACCCAGGCATCGTCGATCCACACGCAGCCGCCTTGCACTGCAGAGTAGCCGTCTCGGAGCAGGAGGCCGCGAAGCCGCACCAGACCGAGGCATCCCTCCAACACCAGCAGCCGCCTGACCCCCTCGCCGTCCAGCACCGTGACGGCAGGTCCTCCGACCCCAATGATCGCGATGTCATCGTCGCGGTCGATGATCTCGACGGTCTCGGTCCAGGTCCCGGGCTCCAGGCAGATGACCTCGTCTGCGGCGGCGGCGGTCACAGCCGCCTGCAGGCTGTCGGCCGGGGTGATCCAGGTGTCGCAGGCCTCGCAGTCGTGTTCGTTCACCTCTTCGTCGCAGTCGTTGTCCACGGCGTCGCCGCACAACTCGATGGCGCTGGGGCTGACCGACGGATCCCCGTCGTCGCAGTCGGGCCCGCCGCAGCCCTCGAAGCCATCGCCGTCCAGGTCCTTGTCATCGTCCCCGGCGCAGTCCTGGTCGAAACCGTCGCACTCGACCTCCGTCGCGTTGGGGTGGGAGTCGGCCCGGGTGTCATCGCAGTCGCTGCAGTCCTGCACCCAGCCGCTGAGACCCTCGCAGTCCTCGCCCACCTGCGCGGTCAAGTCGGGATCACCGTAGCCATCGCCGTCCGCGTCCTGGCAGAGCCAGGTGCCCACGGCCAGGTCGTCGGCGACCCCGTCGCAGTCGTCGTCCACACCGTCACAGTCCTCCGGTGCTCCGGGGTGGCGGTTGGCGTCGTCATCGTCGCAGTCGCTGCTATCGGCGATCCAACCCTCTGGTGCCCCGCAGTGGGCCGCGCCCCCGGCGGCATCGCCGTAGCCGTCGCCGTCCGCGTCGGGGTACCAGGTGGCGGGCCCGCCCACGGTGTGGTCGCGATCGTCGCAGTCGTCATTGTTGGTCACCTGGCCGCTGCCCTGCTCGCAGACCGCCTGGGCGCTGTCCGGGTCGCCGAGGCCATCCCCGTCCACGTCGTCGTAGACGATCACATCGCCGGTCCCAGCCTCGTCGGCTTCGCCGTCGCAGTCGTCGTCCCGCCCGTTGCAGACCTCGATGGCGCCAGGGTGGACCGCCGGGTCGCCGTCGTTGCAGTCGTCGCCGCCCGCGTTCTGGTCGATGTAGCCGTCGCCGTCCACGTCGAAGGGGGCACAGGCGGCGGTGCCGAGGGTGAGGGCCAGGGCCAGGACAGAGCGCAGCGTGGGGTGGGAGTGCGTCATGGTGACCTCCATGGACGGGTGGGTTTCACGGAGTGGTGGCGAGCGGAAGGTCGAGGACGGGCGGGGGAGGGGACGGCCACAGCGCCTCGGCCAGCCCCCAGCCGAAGCAGAGGGTTCCGGTCCCCACCAGGGCGGTCAGGGGGACGCTGACGGTGCGGCGCGTGGGACCGTCGGCGAAGGCGATCTCGCCCTCCTGGATGCCCGTGATCACGCTGTGCAGGCCCCAGGCACCCAGGCCCGCGGCCAGCCCACCCCCGGCCAGCAGCCCGACCGCCGTGCGGCGGTGCGCTGCTTTGGCGCGGCGCAAATCCTCCGCCAGGGCCACCAGGGTGGTGGGAGGCGGGGGCACCAACGCGCTGTGCGCCGCGTCCCAGCGCCACGCGGCGCCGTCGCCGGTGACGACCCAGGCGGGGCGCTGCTCGGGCGGCAGGGCGCGCAGCATGGCCTGCAGGTCCGCGCGCGTGAGCTCGGCCCCGAGGGCGACGCCGGGCGCGGGGTCGTGCAGCCAGGCCCGTTGCTCCGGCGCGAGGGAGACGACCCAGGTGCGGGCCATGCCGGTGCCCGCACCGCTGCTCTGGACCAGGTGGCGCCCGGGCAGCAGGGCCAGCTCTCCGCGGGCGCCCTCGAGGTGATGGCCATCGACCCACAGCTCCCGCTCCGGAGGCAGGGACCAGGCCAGCCACGCGGGGGACTGCCGTCGCAGCGCGAGGCCGGCCTCGTAGACCTGCGCCTGGACCCGTGGGCCGTAGTCCCCGAGCCAGATCGTCTCGGCGCCGCGCGCCTCGATCTGGCGGTAGGCGACCTCCCGGGCCTCCGGCTCGCCCCGCGCCTCCGCCAGCCAGCCCTCCAGGAAGTCCGTCCGGGCCAGCAGCGCGGGGTCCTGCAGCGGCGCCACCAGGCAGGGTTCGGCGGCCCGCAGCGCGTCGAGGTCGGGCTGCAGCTTCTCGGGGCTCCAGCCGCGGACCAGGCCGCCCTCGAGGCGGAGGAGGATGGGGTCCCACGCCTGGGGCGCGGCGGCGTCTCCCTGGCAGGCCTCCGGGTCCGCGCCGAGGAGCGACGGGTGATCCGCGGAGAGCCAAGCGCTCGCCGCGATCGGCCTCAGTGAGGCGGCGCCTGAGGGGAGGTCGGCCGTCGGGCTGGCCTCGACCACCCGCTGCAGCGCGGCCGCCTGTGCCTCGGGAGGACCCAACACCAGCACCGCCGGCCCGTCGGCGAGCGCCGTGGGGGACAGGAGCGTGAGGGCGAGCAGTGCGCTGGCGGCCATGGGTTCCTCCGTTCGATTTCCAGGGTATCCGCGGTTGGGGCGAGTGGGGTTCAAGCGCCTAGCAACCTTCGTCAGTGCCCCTCTTCGAAGAAGCCACCACCAGAGGCCTTGAAGTCCCAGGGGGCGGGCCGCTGGCGGCTGCCGGGCTCGACCTCCACCGTCAGGTCGCGGGGCGCGGCCGTGGCGCAGCTTGGAGCCTTGCACACGATCCTGATCTGGTGGGTTCCGGGGGCGAGAGGCACCCAGAGCGGAGCCTCTACGTCCTCCATGTACAGTTCACCGTCTGTATAGATGTCGACATCCATGGGCGTGAACGCCAGGAACACCTCTCCCGGGGTGGTGTCGACGGGGGGCGAGGGCTCGGGGGAGGGAGGAGGTGGAGGCGGGTCCATCGGTGGCGTTTTCGTTGGTGTCCCGCCTTGCTCGCCGGGCGTGCCTTCCGGGTCCTCGGGGGTTGGGTTCGTGTGGATCCCGGACTCATCCGCGGTGGGGTCCGCGGGGCTCAGGGGGCCTGGGCCGGTCGGGGGAACCTCGGGCTCCTGAAGGGGCGGGGCCACGATCGCCACCGTCCCCTCGGCCTCACCTGGTTGGCTCGTCGGCTTCCACGGCGTCCACCACAGCAAGGCGCCCCCCGCGAGGATCCCGAGCGCCCCCGCCGCAGCGAGCGCAGACCTGCGTCGCCGGGAGGGCGCTGCCTTGTCTGCTCCCGGGTCGAGCGCGAAGGTGTGCCCGGCATCGGCGGGCTCCTCGGTGGGCGCGGGGGGACCACCCATGGTCCGCTCGACCACCGGCACGAGGGTGGCCAGGGCACGGGTCAGCTCCTCCTGGGAGACGGGCTGGCCCAGGAGGGCGAGGTCGGAGGCGATGGCGGCCGCGTCCGGGTAGCGCTGGGCGGGGTCCTTCTCCAGCATACGGGCCAGCACGCGCCCCGCGCCGGGAAGACGGGCATCCACCTGATCCGCCCGAGCGCCGAATGGCTGGTGGAGGATCTGGTCCAGCACCGCAGGCACGGTGGGCGCGTCGAACAGCACAGCGCCGGTGAGAAGCTCGTAGAGGACGGCGCCGAGCGCGAACAGGTCGGCCCGGTGATCCACCTCCCCCGGGGCCCTGATCTGCTCGGGCGACAGGTAGCGCAGGGTGCCACGAAGGCCCTCGGTCGCGCTCCCGGTCCCCGCACCCGCCTCGGCCCGCGCGATCCCGAAGTCGAGGATCTTGAGCACCCCTGTCGGTCCAGCATGAGGTTGGAGGGTTTGATGTCGCGGTGGACCAGGAAGAGCGGGCGGCCCTCCAGGTCCAGGGCCCGGTGGACGTAGCCCAGGCCTGCGCAGGCCTGCTCGGCCAGCCGAAGCACGAGGGCCGGATCGAGGGGCGCGCCCCGCTCCAGCGCCGCGAAGGCGAGGTCTTCGAGCGTCACACCGTCCACGTACTCCATGGCCAGGAAGTAGCGCCCGTCCGCCTCCCCGAGCTCGAGGATTTCGGCGACGTTGGGGTGCCGCAGCAGGCCCCCGATGCGCGCCTCCCGCGCCAGCGCGCGCAGGAACGCGCCGCCCTCGCCCGCCTGCGGTGCCAGGAACTTGAGCGCCACCCGCTTGCGGAACTCGAGGGGGCCCTCCAGAATCGCCTCGAAGACCTGGCCGTACGCCCCCCTCCCGAGCAACCTCGATGTCTGGTATTTCCCGAAACGAGGCATGGAGCTTTCACGGATGGAGTCGGCCGGGGAAGCGGCCCCGGGCGATTTCACTATGCCATCCGGCGAAGCGAGGTCAAGCGGCAGGAGCGTGGGGCGGTGGGGCGCGGGCATGGGATCAGGCGGCCGGCACGAGGGTCGCGGAGGAGAGTGCTTCCCCCAACCCCTCGGGGGAGGTCAGGAAGCGGCTCTCGGCAGCGGGTCCCCGCAGGCGCGGGGCGGCCTCGACCCATCCCTGCCGGTCGGCTTCCATGAACGCAGCCACCGCCCAAGGATCGAGCTGCGAGCCCGCCGCCGCCACCAGGATCCCGCACGCGTCGGCCTTCCCGATCCCCGCCCGGTAGGGGCGGGGGGAGGTCATGGCGTCCCAGGTGTCGGCCACCGCCAGGATGCGAGCCACCTCGCCGCTCTGCGCGCCGGGCAAGCGGTCGGGGTATCCTCCCCCGTCCCAGCGTTCATGGTGGTGGCGCACCGCCTCCGTGATCTCCGCGACGCCGGGATGGGGCAGGTGTCGGACAATGATGGCGCCCTGGGCGGCGTGGCGCTGGACAACCCGCCGCTCGCCTGGATCGAGCTGGGCCGGCTTGTTCAGCAGCGCCTCCGACAAGCCGATCTTCCCGACGTCGTGGAACAGGCCGGCCAGCTCGAGCACCTCCCGCGTGGCGCCCGACAGCCCCAGGACCTCGGCCATGGCCAGGGCGTAGGCTGCGACGCGCTCGGAGTGGCCGCGGGTGCCGGTGTCCCGCGCCTCGATGGCCGCCACGAGGGCGCGTGTGGCGCCGACGACGGCGTCCTGCGGTGGGTCGGGCACCTGAAAAGGCGCGGGTGTACGTTGCACGCGCACCTCGAGTCGCATCGAGCCCAGCTCGATCTGGTCCCCATGGCGCAGGAGGCAGGAGCGCACGCGGTGCTGGTTGACCCTGGTGTCCAGCCCCGGGCTGACCTGGCGCAGCAGCAGCCGCCCGTCGTGATGCTCGATCCGCAGGTGTACAGGGGCGAGACCCGCTCCAGCCAGGGAGACGGAGCAGGTCGGGTCCGAGCCGGCGGTGAGGGCTCGGCCCTCGGTCAACTCGAGGGTCCTTGGGGGGAGCCCTGGTCGGTCCACGATGAGAAGCGCCCGCATGCCAGCCTCCTGTCGGCCCGGCCCCACGCCTGCCACGGGGCCTGCTCAGGTGATAGCCGCGAACCACGGAGAGCCGGTTCAAACGGGTCGCAATCCCGGGTCCTGGTGAGGGCGGTCCTCAGAGGTCGCCGCCAACAGCCACCCGCGCGCGCAGCGCGAGTCGGGTCTGTCCCGGGTTCTTGTCGATGCACATCCCGAGGGCGCCCAGCCGCTCGAGCAGACGGCGGGTGTTGCCGATCTGGGTGTGGAGGTTGGATCGCGCCATGCGGGCTTCCCGCGCGCCCCACAGCGCCGACCGCAGGTCGCGATCGTCCACCCACGCACCCTCCGCCTCGGCGAGCCTGGCGAGCAGCGCGAAGGGGGTGGAGGCGCGGGCCTCCCCCAGCAGGTGGTCTCCATCGCCCTGCTCGCGTACCACGCGGACAACGCCGTTCTCCGGGCCATCCCAGCTGAGGTCGAGCCGCAGGGAGGCGTCCACGTACCCAGGACGGACGGTCTCCACCGGGACCGCGGCTGCCCCAGGCCCGGCGACGAGGCGCTCTACGCGCCAGGTCTGGACTCCAGCGAAGCAGAGGATGTCTCCGTGGCCCAGCCGCTGGCGGCCCTGAACCCGGCGCCGGTTGCGGGTGGTGCCGTTGCTGGAGCCGAGGTCCTGGATGGTCCACCCTCTCTCGCTCCACTCGATGCAGGCGTGGCGTGCGCTGACGAGCGGTTCCTGGAGCACCAGGCCGTTGGACGGGTGGCGACCGATGGTGAGGCCGCTCGTGAAGGCGACCTGTCGTTTCTCGTCGCTCTGGATCAGCACGCAGGTGTCGGGTTCGCTCATCCGCGGCTCCTCGGAGGGCTCGGCGACCGGCGATCTAACGCCCCCTCCGCACCCTCACCTCGGCCTCGGCCTCCCCCGTCGCCCCCTCCGCGTCCGCCACCACCAGCCGCAGCGGGTAGCGGCCCGGGGTGGCCAGCGTGATCTCCTGCTCGAACCCTCGTAGTTCCAGCCCGCCCAGGCTCCAGGTGGCGGAGAGCAGGGGACCTTCATCTGTGGGCGCAGCGGCTGGGCTTGCCCGGCGGTCGGCCCGGGGCCATCACCGTGATCCAGCGGTTCTCCTCCTCCCTGGCCCTCGATCCTCATTTCCATTGCATCGTGCTCGATGGCCTCTGGCGGCTCGATCTGCGGCCATCTGGACGAGCGCCGGCTCGATCGGGGGCCTGCGACGCGGCGGACCAGCGGGTCGTCGGGAGCACCGCGCTGCCGCCTTGAGAGGCCCCGAGAGGGCAGAGATGCCGTCCAGCGCATGGCGAAAAGCTCGGTACGGCGTATACTCTGGCATGATGTCCAATGGCTGCTGTCCTCAGCAGGAGCGCAGCGAGCGGTGAACGGCCTCCTCCGCGGCCGAGCTGGCCCCTGCCGCTCATCGCGAACCGCTGGCTCCCAGAGCCACCCAGCGGCGTATGCCACCGCCCTGGCGCTTGACGGTGACCGCCACCGACCGTAAGGTTCGCCGCGACAACCACAAGAACGGAGGCCCCATGCGGCACGCCGAGCTGTCCATCACCGCCCTGCTCATCCTCAGCGCTTGCAGGGGCGACGGCTACTCCCCCAGCCTCACCATGATCCGCATCGGTTCCGTCGAGGTGGAGGAGCCCCCCTTGGTGCCCGACGCCCTCTACACGCCCGGCATCAACATCGCCCCCGAGGACTACGAGTACGAGGCCGACGCGAAGTGGATGCCGGTGTCCCTCGATCTCACCAACATGCAGGATCTCGAGGACCCCGCCCCCCTCGAGAAGCACGCCGCGTACGACTACACCGCCGGCACCGGCGCCCTCCTCGACGAGGAGGCCGACGAGTCGGCCATGAACTTCGACGACGTCGAGCAAGGCGCCATCGGCGACTGCTACTTCCCCGCGGCCCTGGCGGCCTCCCTCTACATCGACCAGGACCAGGTCATCCGCACCGGCCTGGTGCGCGAGGTGGAGGACAAACACGGCATGGTCACGCACTTCTCCGTGCGCTTCTACGACGCCTGGGGCGTCTACCAGGACATCGCCGTGGACCCCGACCTCGTCCGCAAGAACGGCAAGGTCACCTACGCCCGCTCCACCGACTCCAGGAGCGGCGCCGAGGAGTGGTGGCCGAGCCTGGTGGAGAAGGCCTACGCCGAGTGGCACGGCGGCTACGAGAAGATCGGCGAGGGCGGCTGGGTCGGCGACGTGATGCAGGCCATCACAGGCTCCAACGCCACCTACCGTCCCATGCAGTACATGAGCGACGCCACCCTGGGCCGCTCCATCCAGGACAACATCGCCAAACACCGCCCCGTGGCCGCCGGCACCTACGGCGAAGACTCGGGCGTGGACTACAGCGGCAAGGGTGTCTGGGCCCACCACGCCTACACCTTGCTGGGCGCTGAGGAGCGCGAGGGCACCTGGTACGTCACCCTGCGCAACCCCTGGGGCTGCTGTGAGCCCGGCGACACCGGCGGCGGCGACGGCGTCTTCGAGCTGGACATGGCCACCTTCAAGGAGCTGTACCAGGGCGTCACCCTGGGCGGCGGCTACACCGTGGACCACACCGCCCCCGAGGCCATCGACGACCTCGCGGTGGTGGAAGACGCGCAGGGCCTGTGGCTGCAGTTCACCGCCTCCGGTGACGATGGCGACGACGGTCTGGCCGCCAAGTACGACCTCCGCATCAGCCAGGAGTCCATCTCCAGCGGCAACTTCTACCAGGCCCAGCAGATCGAGGTGGGCGGCCCGGCCATGCCCGGCGACACGGAGCGCATCGAGCTGGGCGAGCTGGCCGAGGGCACCTGGTACTTCGCCCTCAAGGTGGAGGACGAGTCCGGCAACATCTCCGCCCTGTCCAACGTGGCCACCGTCACCGTGGGCGGTCAGCCCGACACCACCCCGGCCATCGCCTTCGAGATGATCCAGGACTGGGAGGGCGACAGCTCCGCCTGGGACATGAGCGGCCTGTGGCACCTCACCGAGCTGGACTACACCAGCGCCAGCCACAGCGTCTGGTTCGGCGACGAGCACAGCTGGAGCTACGACACCGGCGCCGCCGTCTCGGGCAGCCTCACCTCCCCCAAGCTTGACACCAACGGCATCGCCTCCCCCTTCTGCATGTGGGACCAGGTGCTGGATGTCGAGGCCACCACCAGCCGCGACATCGCCGTGCTGGAGGTCAGCACCGAGGCCGGCGGCTTCGCCAACTGGACCGCGGCCTGGGAGAAGGATGGGACGGGCTACGACTGGTCCTGGGGCGATGCCGACCTGGGCGCGTACGGCGATCAGATCATCAAGCTGCGCTTCCGCTTCGACAGCGTCGATGCCACCAACAACGACGCCCTCGGTTGGATGATCGACGACCTCTACTGCATGGACTACTGACCGGGCTCCCCCGCGGGGGCCGGCTCAATCGGCCCACACCTCGACGTAGCCGACGTTGTCGCCCTCGTCGCTCTCGAAGAGCTCGTCGTAGCTGTCCGCGAAGATCCAGGAGTCCCAGTAGGAATAGCCGTGGTGGTAGGGGCCGAAGTCGAGCTCCGGCTCGAAGGTGACCGACTCGCCCGGGGCCAGGTTGTCCACCTCACCCCATAGATCGCCGTCGTCGTAGACCTCGGGGCTGTCGTACTGGTCCAGGAAGAGATCGATGTAGAAGGGCCCGGTGTCGGCGCCCCCGGTGTTGGTGACCTCGATCTCGTAGACGGTGTAGTAGCCGTCGGAGATGCCCTCGAAGGTGGTGATGGCCAGGTTGGGGTAGCCGGAGGCGCCTGTGGAGACGGTGACGTCCACCGGGCCGTGCTTGTTGTTGCCCTCGTCGCTCTCCTCAACCCAGGCGTCCTTGTCCGCCCAGCCGTAGGAGGCGTAGCTGCCCGCGTCCACATCGAAGAGGTCCACCCAGACCTCCGTGGTCTCACCAGCGGCCAGGCCGGGGACCCAGCCCCAGGCGTCGGCCGCGCTGTCCTGGCCGGGGGAGCCGCCGGGGTTGAGGAAGAGGTCCACGTAGAACTCGCTGGCGTAGCCGCTGCCCGCGTTCTGGACCGTGAAGAGGTAGCTGACCTCGTCGCCCGAGACCGAAGCCTGGATGTCGCGGATGTCGAGGTCGGGCACAGGCAGCTCCGTGCCCTCGGCTACCACGTTCACTGTGGCGGGGCTGATGCTCAGGCCGGAGTAGCTCGCCGAGACCTGTGTGCTGCCCTCACCGGCGCCCGTGACCAGGCCGCCGCCGTCCACCTGAGCGATGCCCGAATCACCGCTGCTCCAGTCGCAGCTCCCCGCCACATTCCCCGTGCTGCCGTCGGAGAAAGTGGCGTTGGCCACGAGCTGCACCCGGCTCCCCACCTCCACGTCCACGTTGGAGGGGGAGAGGCTCACGGAGCTGATGTCGGCTCCGCTGACCGTCAGCTCCACCCGGGCGCTCATGCCGTCAACGTAGCTGGCGATGATGTCGGCACTGCCCGCGGTGTGGGCGGTGGCGCGACCGTCAGCACCGATAGTGGCCACCCGCTCGTCGGTGCTCACCCAGTCCACCTCGCCGGTGATGACCTGGTTGCTGTAGTCGGCGTAGAAGGCCTTGGCTTCAAAGGCGACGGTTTCGTCGACCTGCATGATGGGGTTGTTGGGCGACAGCCCGATGCCCAGCAGATCGTCGCCGACCTCGCTGTCCTCGCCCTTGGGACAGGCTGTGAGCAGCAGGCCGGCGGCGATGGCCAGGATGGGATGGAGAGGGATGGCGACGCGCATCGTGCCTCCTGGGGAGAGCGATACCCCCACCTTAGCGCGATGGATGGCCCCCGCCCGTCCCGACACAGAGGGGATATGCTCCGGCCGCGTCGCTGGAACCGGAGGGCACGGCCATGATGATCGAGGACGACCTCTCCACGAGGCCCGTCGAGGCCGACCCGCTCGTCCTGTACCTCATCGTCCCCGAGGGACTGGGCATGAGCCCGGGCAAGGTCGCCGCGCAGTGCGGCCACGCGGTGCAGATGATGGTGCTCGCCTACGCCGGACCTCCTGACTGAACTATTACTCGCGAAAGTCCGCGCGCCAGGCGCGGATTTTCGCGAGTAGTAGTTCACGCGCCGTAGGCGCGCGCGCCAATAGGGCGCGGGGAGGGGGGAGCGCCAGCGATGCGGGGGGAGGCAGCCTCCCCCCGCAAACGAGGGGCAGCGCGGGCCGGTGCGATCACTTTGGGTTGCGGGCGGAGCCCCGCGCTGTGCATGCAGGTAGAGCACCTCTCCCGTCGGAGGAGGGCCACCCTCGAGACCTACCTCGAAGTGCTGGAGAGCCACTTCGCACTGGACGAGCTGCTCGCCACCTGGGCGGTCGAGCTGTACGTGGGGGACATCGACTCCTACATCACGCACGCCAACAACTTTTGTCTGTACCACCAGCCCACCACGGGCACCTGGCCCATGATCCCCTGGGGGGCGGATCAGTCCTTCCAGGCTGCCCTCGACCCCCACGACCCCTACGATCTCGGTGCCCACGGGGATCGCGGCCACCTGCTCTTCGACGCCGAGCGCGCCCTGCTGACCGTAGTGGAGGCCAACGGCGTGGTGAGGTTCCAGAAGGAATACGAGGTGCCTTGAGCGAGCGCTCTCGGCCACTTGAGGCTCGCGAGCGGATATTACGCCCCGTGTCAACGCGGAGGAAGCCATGGAGACCATCCCCCCCTGGGCCTGGACAGCCTGCGCCCTGGCTGTCGCGGCGGTCATTGTCGAGCTGGTGCTCTGGTACAAGCTCCACCCCGCGCTGCTGCCCACACTGCTGCTGCGGCACCAACCCACGGAAGAGCTGCCCCGGGTGCAGAACCCGGCCAAGCTGGACGGTTTCACGGGCAACGGCTTCACCGTGACCTGGCGCTACGATCGCGACGCCCGCGCCGTGATCTTCCGACGCCGCATGACCATGGGCAGGAAGGCGTACATGATGGCGGCGGTGCGCTTCGGACGGGACGGCCGCGCCACGGTGCACTGGGTGCCCTCGCCCCTGCTGATCTACCCCCTGATGCCTGTCGCGATCCTTCCCTTCGTGGCGTCCGACGGTGGGCTCCACGATCTGCCCCTCTTCATGGGCGTGATCGGCATCGCCCTTCTGTTCTCCGCGGCCATCAACACCCTGGGGGCCTGGTGGTTCCTCAAGAAGACCGGGTTGCCCGAGCTGAGGCAGCAGATCGAGGGCTGGCTCGGCTGATCTGATACCCTGCCCCTCCCCGACCACAGGAGGCAGCGTGGAGGTCCTCGAGCACATCACCGGCGCCGCCGCGGGCTTCATCTGGGGCTGGCCCGACACCCTCCCCTTCCTGGTAGGTCTGCTGCTGGTGACGGGCCTGTTCACGACCGTGGCCCTGCGCTTCGTGCAGGCCCGCTACCTCATGCACAGCATCGACGTCCTCCGGGGGAAGTACGACGACCCGGAGCACGCTGGCGATCTCAGCCACTTCCAGGCGCTGACCACCGCCCTCAGCGCCACAGTAGGCATCGGCAACATCGCGGGGGTGGCCACAGCGCTGCACTACGGCGGGCCGGGCGCCCTGTTCTGGATGTGGGTGACAGCCGCCTTCGGCATGGCGCTGAAGTTCCACGAGTGCACGCTGAGCCAGCGATACCGCACCATCCTGGCTGACGGCTCGGCCGCGGGTGGGCCCATGTACTACATCGAGCAAGGCCTCGGGCCCCGCTGGAAGCCCCTGGCCATGGCCTTCGCGGCCTGCGCGGTGGTCTCCAGCTTCGGCTCGGGCAACGCCATCCAGGCCTTCACCGTGGCCGACCAGCTCCGTGCCGACCTGCACGTGCCCACCGTCGTCACGGGCCTGGTGAGCGCCAGCCTGGTGGCCGCGGTCATCCTGGGGGGCATCAAGCGCATCGGCGCGGTCACCTCGAAGCTGGTGCCCTGGATGGCGGCCATCTACATCGGGGGGGGGCTGGTGGTGCTGGGGATACACGCCGCCGAGCTGCCGGCCATCCTCGTGGAGATCGTCCGCGCCGCCTTCCAGCCCGCGGCCCAGATCGGCGGCTTCGCAGGCGGCACCTTCGTGTTCATGCTGACATGGGGGGTCAAGCGGGGCATCTTCTCCAACGAGAGCGGCCAGGGATCCGCCCCCATCGCGCACGCCGCGGCCAAGACCGATGAGCCCGTACGCGAGGGCCTGGTGGCCATGCTGGGGCCCTTGATCGACACCCTGATCATCTGCACCGTCACCGGCCTGGTGATCCTGGCCACAGGGGCCTGGACCGAGCGGGTGCCCGACGAGGTGCCGGTGAGCGCCCAGAGCGCGCTCACCGTCGTGACAGACCAGGGCGAGGTGGGCGTGGACGGCGTGGTGCCCGAGGATGAGCTGTTCAGCGGCGCGCTCCAGGTGGAGGCGGGCCGGCCGCTGGGCGGCGGCTTCGTGCGCAACCACGCCACCGTGCTTCAGCCGCAGGTGCTCGACGAGGATGGCGCGCCCTGGAGCGGCACCCTGGCAGTCACCGCTGGGGACATCGAGATGGAGGGCCTGCCCAAGCTGCGGCTCGAGGGCCAGATGGCGCTCAACGGCTCCCCGCTGACCGCCCAGGCCTTCCGCCAGGGGCTCTCCCCTCTCATGGGGAGCTGGGGGCACCTCATCGTCACCATCGGCGTGGTGCTCTTCGGCATCTCCACAGCCATCTCGTGGAGCTACTACGGCGATCGATCCGTGGTCTACCTCGTCGGCCCTCGCTGGGTCATGCCCTACAAGATCGCATTCTGCGCCATGCACTTCCTCGGCGCGGTGGTGGCGCTGGAGGTGGTCTGGAACTTCGGCGACGCCGCGCTGGGGTTGATGGCCATCCCCAACCTGCTGGCCCTCATCCTGCTGTGGCGTCAGACCCGGCGCATGACACTGTCGTACTTCGAGCGGATGCGCCGGGGCTGATCGGTCCCGCTGCGCGCGCTCTCACCCAGGGGTCACGGCGGCAGACGCTGAATATACTCCGGTGATGTCTCCTGTTGGCCCACGACCACGACCTGTACCGCCGCGTGCTGCGCCTCTTCCTGGAGGTGGTCTTCGCCTGGTACCGCGCGCGGCTGGGCCTGCCCGGCGGTCAGCCCGGGGCCATCACCGTGATCCAGCGGTTCTCCTCCTCCCTGGCCCTCGATCCTCATCTCCATTGCATCGTGCTCGATGGCCTCTTCGCGCGGCCCGGCGGTGGGCGACGGCGCCGGACCCGGCTTCCGCATCGTCACAGGAAGGTCCAGCCGCCACCGGCCATGGAGGCTCCCCTGGGCCGACCTCCTCTGGAGAATATTTCTGCTAATTCAATGGCTTGCCCCTACTGTAGGAAGCGGATGACCGTCCGCGTCCTGGTGCTGCCGAGCGACGCGGGTGACTCGCGCTACTTCGCGTCAAGTGCCTCGGTGGCTGCCGGCCATCGCTGGAGGGCGCTTGAGGGCGCCCGCGGACTCCCGGGGGCGATCCCACCATGCGCATCCTCCCTCTGATGCACCCCGCACCCACCACCGGCTACCGGCTTACTACCCCCTCTCCCCGAGCCGCTGGGCCTTTTTGTACATAGCGGCGCTGGGGGCTCGACGTTCCGCTCAACGGCGCCAAGGCTCACCACCCCAGCGCGACATGCCACCCAGCGAGTTTGTGCTGCCGGGCCTTGGCGCTAAACGTTGGACGGGTGGCGACCGATGGTGAGGCCGCTCGTGAAGGCGACCTGTCGTTCCTCATCGCTCTGGCTCAGCACGCAGGTGTCGGGTTCGCTCACCCGCGGCTCCTCGGAGGGCTCGGCGACCGGCGATCTGACGCCCCCTCCGCACCCTCACCTCGGCCTCGGCCTCCCCCGTCGCCCCCTCCGCGTCCACCACCACCAGCCGCAGCGGGTAGCGGCCCGGGGTGGCCAGCGTGATCTCCTGCTCGAACCCTCTTAGTTCCAGCCCGCCCAGGCTCCAGGTGGCGGAGAGCAGGGGACCTTCATCCCGGCTGGCGGCGGCGGAGAGGCGCAGGGGACGGCCGGCCCGCACCCGCAGCGGGGCGCTCGCGCGGCGGTGAAGCCCGGGGACCTGGATGGAGGCCCGCGGGGGCTCGTTGCCCTCGGCCACCTCCCAGCGCACGGTGCGGCGGGCCAGCTCGGCGGGCGCCTTGGCCACGGGGCCGGCGGGGTGCGCGGCCGGCGCCTCCACCGCGAGCCAGGCCACGAAGCGCTCGCTGCTCGGGGCGTGCTCGGCCATGGGCAGGGGTTGCTCGCCCTCGATGTCCTTCCCTGAGATCCAGAAGCGGTAACCGCTCTCCACGGGCGGCAGATCGAAGCGCAGGCGCCCGTCCAGCGGCACGGGCAGCCCGCTGACCACGGCGCGGTCCGCGGGGCCGTCGGGGCGCGGGACGGGCTCGGTCCAGAAGTTGCCGAGCGGCACCGAGGCCCAGCCCCGGGAGGGGTCGAAGTCCGAGGCGCCCACGCGCCCATGCTCCAGCTCCAGCAGGCGGTAGCCGCGCTGCTCGCCCTCCCGGGCCAGCGATGCACCGGCGGTGGTGGCCTGCACCACCCGCAGGCCCCTGGCGTCGGTGTGCTCTGCATCGCCGTGCGCGTGCCCGCAGACCCAGGTGGCCCCGAGCGCGGCCAGCTCCTGGGCGACGGCGGTGCCACCGTTGCGGGCGGCGCTCTCGCGCCCGACGCCGTCCCGCGGATCGCTGTCCCAGCCGCCGTCGTAGTTCCAGACCTCGAAAGCACCCAGGCCCACCGGGTCGGTGCCGAAGGGGTCGTCGGCCACCACGCCCGGCTGGCCGAAGAACGAGCCGGTGGGGTCGTGGTGTCCGAAGACCACCACGCCCTGGCCCATGGCCTGGGCCTCCCGCGCTTGCGTCGTGGCCCAGGAGACGGCCTCAGGCGCGAGGAACCCGCCATAGTTGTCCACCAGAGGGGCGCCGATGCCCGCGTTCGCGGCCTCCTCGAGGCTCTCCAGGGCGAGCCAGTCCCCGAGGCGCCCGAGCGTCAGGGGGACGGCCTGCCGCCGGGCCACGCTGCCCCCGTAGGTGTCGAGGCCGATGAAGCGCACCCCGGCCACCTCGAAGGCGTAGGTGTCCGGCCCCAGCACCCGCTGGAAGGTGCGTTGGCCGTCGGTCTCCAGGCGGTAGCTCAGCGCCGTGCCCAGGCGCTCCACGGCGCAACCGCCCACGGTGATCAGGCTGTCCAGGGGCTCGGTCGGGCGCCAGCGGCCCACGCAGAAGGCCGCCCGTGGCAGGGAGGCATGCCAGCCTGGCTCCAGGGTGGCGCTGTGCAGCGTGTAGGCGTCGTGGTTGCCAGGGACCGCGTAGACCGCCAGGCGCGCGCTCGCCAGGCGGTCGCCCTGGACCGCGTACTCCCCGGCGTAGTCCATCCCGAAGACCATGTCCCCCGGGTAGAGCACCAGCAGGGGGTCGAGGAACTCCAGCTCTTCGCGGACCTGCAGGCGGCGCCGCGCCGCGACGTCGGCCAGCCCCCGGGTGGGGAAGAGCGTGCCGTTGGCGGTGCCACCCTCCATGAGGGCGGTGGGATCGCCGATCTGCTCGTCGGCCAGCACGGCGATGCGGGTGGAATCGTCTGGGCGGTAGGTTCGCAGGGCGGAGGGCTGGCGGTCGCGCAGGCAGACGCCGTCGTCCAGGCCGAGGTCCCAGGAGTCCGCGGGCATGCTGGCGGGGGCCGCGAGGTGCAGGCGCCGCAGCCCAGGGGCGCCGGGCTCGGGGGAGAGGGCCAGCACGGCGAGAGGGACGCGGACTTCGGGCAGGCGGACCAGCTCGGCCCAGGCCTCCAGGGTCGCGAAATCGGGGTCGCACTCGGCCCGGATCAGCGCGGAGAAGCCCTCTCCGGCCTGCACCAGGGCGGGCATGCCGAGCACGGGGTAGGCGATCTGCCGGATGCGCGCGGGGACCGGGCTGCGCTCGCCGGGGCCAGGCCCCGTGCCGTAGGCGGGATCGTAGAGGCCCACCAGGGACTCGGACCGCGCCGGGGCGGATGACCCCAGCAGGGCGACGGTCAGGGCGGCTCGGCACCACAACGACGGCGAGGCTCCGGGATGGATCGGGCGGGGAGTATCAGGCGGCGGTGTCAGGGCGGCGGTGTCAGGCACCAACACATAACATTTTTCAAAAATGTTATGTGTTGGTGCCTGACACCCTCCTACCGTGGTGGCCCCGCCCCGAACGATCCGCGGCCGACCCGGGCGTGCCAGGCCGGCCGCGTTCGCGGGGGCCCGATCAGCGCTCGTGGCAGCTCGTGCAGCCGTCGGGGGCCACCAGATCGCAGCCGTGTTCGTCGCGGTGGCAGCCGCTGCAGTCCTGGGAGGTGTGGCCGCCCGGGGCGCCGTTGTTGTTGTGGCAGGGGGCGCAGTCTCCGGGGGCGAGGCCGGTGTTGTGGCCATCCTCGTTGTGGCAGCTCCAGCAGCAGGGCTCGTGCCAGCCCCCGTGGCTGGAGGTGAGCTGCGGCGGATCGGCGTCCGCGTCGGTGTCGGCGTCCGCGTCCGCGTCGGCATCCGTGTCGGCGTCGGCGTCGGCATCGCCATCGGTGTCGGTGTCGGCGTCGGTGTCGGCGTCGGTGTCGCCCTCCACCGTCGTGTCGTCGGTCTTCTCTTCACCGCAACCGACGAGGGGCGCAGAGAGCATCAGGATGGCCAGGGCGGGCAGCAGGTAGCGGAGCAAGGTCTCCTCCGGGTCGTGGGGGGCGGGGCGTCGCCGGGGTCGTCGGCGGCGATGTGGCGTGAGTCTATTTCATCTCGTGCCGGGTTGGCGGTGGTGTGCGTGACAAAAATGTGACGAAACGATTCAACCGATCCCCAGGCGGCGGCGCAGCTCCTCCAGGCGTTCGGGGGCCAGCCCCTGAGCCTGCAGGGCCCGGTCCAGGCCTTCGGCGTTCGTGGGGAGGGCCAGGAACCCGCAGGTGGGGAACAGCTCGGGCGGCGTGTGATCGAGCACCGGGCGGGGGTAGTCGCGGCACATCAGGGGCCGGCTGGCGTAGCTGTCGCAGCGCCGCGTGGTGGGGTCCAGGTGGGTGCAGCGGAAGACGAGGGCGTGGCTGTGGCGGTCGAGGCGCGCCAGCACGAAGCCGTTGACGTGGCGGTGCCAGAGGATCAGCACCGCCCGCCAGGAGCGCAGGTGGAACAGCAGCCGCGGGACCTGTACGGCCGGGGCCTCGCAGCAGGCGGCGCAGGCGGTACAGGCGCCCTCGAGCCGGAACAGGGGCGCGCCCTGCAGCCGCCGCGCGAGGCGGAGGTCCACCGCCTGGGCGGCGCGGGCCAGCGCCTTGATCGCGCGTCGCAGCGGGCCATCGCGCATGGGGGCGGCCTCGCCCTAGAGGTCGCTCTCGCGCACCTGCCCGGGCTTGAGCCCCGCGCGCAGGTGGACGATCTTCTCGGGGGTGACGGGCTCGTTCTCGGGCAGCACCACCTCGCCTTTTTCCAGGGAGAGCTGGGCCACGCTCTTGACCCCGGCCAGGCGCTCGCTGCCCGGGAGGGCGGTGCCCTCGCCGTAATATTCGAACCAGGGCAGCCCGGCGCGGGTGTAGGAGGCGGCGGTGGGCGGTGGGTGGGGCGGCGGCGCGCCGGTGATCGACTGCCACACCAGGGAGTTGCACAGGTGCACGAAGCAGCGGCTGCGGGCGGTGGTGTCCCAGTCGGAGAGATCGTAGGGGTCGGTATGGATCTCCTGGCGCATGCGCCCGCCGGCGGCCAGGCCCATGTCGGGGGCGGCGCATGCGCAGGGCATGGGGGGCGCGGCCATGGCGTCGAAGGAGGCGCGCGTGGGCGCCGGGGGGCGCTTGGGGAAGCGCCGCTCGAAGACCGCGCGCTGCATGGGGTAGGCCATGATCTGCACCCCGCCGTGCTCGGCCGCGCCGGTGAGCTGCTCCTCGGCCGAGTACCCGGAGCCCAGCGGCATGGCCACGAACTGGCGGATGAAGCCCTTCTCCACGCAGTAGCCGTCGAGCCAGGGTTGCCTGGGGGCCACGAGGTAGTCCTGGGGACGGCGGTGCAGGCCCTCGCGCCAGTCTTCGCCCGAGGCCGCGTCGATCTTGCCGGCCGCGATCTTGATGGCGAAGGGGTAGGCCGCCTGGTCGGGCACCTGATCGGTGGAGAAGTCGAGCCACATGGCCTCGGCCTGGAACATGGGCAGCATGACGCCGCCGCGCTGCACCCAGCGCGGGGGGACGCGGGCGGCGAAGTCGTCCACGTGCCGCAGGGGGAACGCGCCCAGCGACGGGGGCAGGGGGTAGCTGCGCCCGTCGTCGGGGATGCGCAGGGTGCGCTGGAAGGAGATGCGCAGCCGGGCCTGCGGGTGGACCTCGGGGAAGTGGAACACGAGGGTGTCGTTGCGGAGCTCGATCATGGTGCCTCCAGGCTACCAGGTGCCGTCGCGGACCTCGCGCACGATGCGCAGGACGCTGCTGTCGGGGAGGGCGCCGAGCTGGCGGATCAGCTCGGCGAAGAGGTGCGGGCGCCGCCGGATGACGCGCAGCAGGTCGTCGCTGACCTTGCCGGCCAGGGCCAGCAGGACGTCCGGGTCTTCGCCCAGCACGCCGGCCAGTGCCTTGATGCGCTCCTCCGAGGGCGGGGGCTGTTCGCCCCGCTCGATCTTCGACAGGTACGAGGGCTCCAGCTCCGCGGCGCGGGCCACCGCGCGCAGGGAGAAGCGCGCGCCCTGCGCCCGGAGGGCCAGGCGTCGTTCACGCAGGTAGCTGCCGAAGGTCGTGTCGCTCATGACGTGTAGTGTGTAGTAAACACTCCACACCGTCAAGTCCTTTTTTTCCACCCGGTCGTTGCCAGGGTCGGCCCGCCGACGCACCATGGGGGAACCATGACTCCACTTCCCCTCCTCTTCCTGGCCCTCGCCTCCACGGCCGAGCAGCGCTTCCCCGCCATCGTCAACGGCTCGGTCACCACCGAGCCCGCGGGGGTCGTCGCGCTGGTCATCGAGGAGGGCGGCGACTTCTACGGCCCCTTCTGCAGCGCCACGCTGGTGCAGGCCCACTGGGCCGTCACCGCGGCCCACTGTGTCACCGCCATCCGCCAGGACTACGCCCAGTACGACGTCTACGTGGTCACCGGCGCCAACCTGTTCCAGAGCGTCGGGCAGTACTCCAGGGTGGTCGACTCGCTGGCCAACCCCGCCTACGACGCCACCTTGCTCACCGACGACATCGGCCTGCTGGAGCTCGAGGGCGCCGGGCTGCCCGCGGTGCAGACGGTCCCCATCGGCACCACCGCGGTGGACTACTCGTGGGTGGGGCAGGAGCTGCGCTTCGAGGGCTACGGCATCACCGCGGACGGCGCCGAGGACATGGGGATCAAGCGCTACGCCGACATCCCGCTGTACCAGTTCGACGAGAACCTGCTCTACGGCTACGACCCGGACGACGGTCAGAACGTGTGCCAGGGGGACTCCGGCGGAGCGGCGCTGCGGGATCCCGGCGACGGCACCTGGGAGCTGGTGGGGGTCAACTCCTTCGTGGGCCTGTGGAAGGGCCAGGAGGGCGAGAACCCCTGCGTCGACGGCTTCGTGGGGGCCACGCGGCTGGACATCGAGCTCGACTGGATCGCGTCGGCCAGCGGCGGCGAGATCGAGATCGACCTGGGGGGCGACACCGGCGATGGCGACGGCTCGCTCTGGGGCGGCAAGAGTGGCGGCTTGTGCGCCGCGGCCCCGGTGGGCACGCGGGGGCTCGGCCTGCTGGCGCTGGCGGCCGGGGCGGTCGCGCTCAGGCGGCGCTCGTTCAGAACAGCGCGCAGTCCTCGCTGATGGCCACCTGCGAGACCTGCTCGGCGGTCAGGGGGTAGGGGTCCACGCCTTCCGCGAAGCCCGCCAGCGGCAGCCAGCCGGTGCCCATGCCCTGCAGCTGGAACATGGCGGCCATGGCGAGGTCGGTGAGGCCCTCGACATAGAACAGGCCGACGGCGTCGCTGCCGTAGCAGGCGTAGCCTTCGATCCCGTCGGTCATGGAGAACCCACCCGAGCCGTCGTCGTCGAGGTAGGCGATGGGGAACTCGATGGAGACGGGTGTGCCCATGCCGATCTCGAGCATGTGGTCGGGGTCCGGGGCCTCGGTCAGCGCCAGGTACCAGCCGTCCGGCGCCGTGGGGATCCAGTCGTCCCAGACGTGGCGTGTGACCGGAACGCCGTTGAGGTAGGCCCAGGAGACCACGGCCAGGCGGGTGGAGAAGGACAGGGAGATGTCCACCGGACCACCGATGACCAGCTCGTCTTCCGGCCAGAGCGCGGCCTCCACGGGCACAGCCCCCAGCGGGTGGATGGTGGGCATCCCGTGGCCCTCCGGGTCCATCTCGATGGCGTTCCACCCGGCGTACAGGCCCATGTGCTCGAAGCCCGCGGGGATGACGCCCGCGAGGTACACCAGCCAGGACGGGCCGGCGCCCACGTAGGGTTCGTCGCTCCGGTGGGAGGCGCTGCCGTCGGGGTCCTGGTAGAGGCCCGGCAGGTACCAGGCGGCCAACAGGCCGGGGAACTTGGCCTCGTCCATGGGGAGGAGGTCGCTCTCGGGCGGCGCGGGGACCCCCATCTCCACGTGATCCGCGCTCACCGCGGCGCTGGCGATGGTGTCGCCGGTGACCCACTCCTCCTCCATGGGCTGGAACCAGGTCAGGTCGAGCGCGGTCCCGTCCCATTCGCCCTCGATGTCGAAGGCGATGGTGGTGAGGTCCGCGTCTGCGTCGGTGTCTGCGTCGGTGTCTGCGTCGGTGTCGGTGTCTGCGTCGGTGTCTGCGTCGGTGTCGGTGTCTGCGTCGGTGTCGGTGTCGGTGTCGGTGTCGCCTTCGGCGCTGTCGTCGATGGGCGCGCCCTTGGGCGGGCAGGCGCACAGCAGGGTGGCGCTCAGGAAGACGAGGAGGGGCAGGGGACGGGACATGGGGGCCTCCAGGGGTGAGTCGGGTTCACGTTACTCTGACCCGTGGGGTTGGGAAAGCCGAAAAGCCTGGAAGAGATCGGCCGGATGTGCCCGGCTGCGGAGCAGGTGGGCCAGCATGGCGGCCTCGCCCAGGGCCCAGGCGGGGGCGTCGTGGCGGCGCTTGCCGAGGGCCTCGGGGAGGGAGGCGATCCCAGCGGCGGCCCCCGCGATGGCGAAGAGCGCGCTGCCCGCGGGCAGGTCGGCGCTTCGTCCGGCCTGCGCGGCCAGGGCCATCAGCGCCCAACGCGCGGGGGTGGTGGCGGGGGAGAGGGCCAGCGCCAGGACCGGCAGGCTGCGGGCCGCGGCGCGCAGGCGGTTGCGCTCCACCAGGTAGACCTTGCGGCGGGTCGCGCGGCCGTAGCTGGCGCCGAGCTCGTGCTCGATGGCGGCCTCGGGGACGTAGCGCAGGGCGCCGCCAGCCCGCACCCAGCGCAGGGAGAGGTCCAGGTCTTCGCCGAAGGGGCCCAGGTCCTCGTCGAAGCCGCCGCGGGTGAGGAAGGCGCCTCGAGGGGCCAGGAAGGCCGCCCCGCTGACGGCGCCCAGGTGGCCAGGTGCGCTCCAGCCCGGATCGTCGCGTCGCCCGCGCCCGCGGGCCAGGTTGTGGCCGTCGGGGCACAGGCCGTGGCCCGCGTTGTCGAGGTGGCCGGCTGGATCTGCGAGCAGGATGCGGGGCTGGAGCAGGGCGTCGGGGGTCGCGGCGGCGAGCAGCGCGGCGAGGACCCCGGGGCGGAGGACCGTGTCGTCGTTGAGCACGAGCAGGTGCTCGCCCTGGGCGGCGCGCGCGCCGAGGTTGACCGCGGCCCCGTAGTGCCGCGAGCGGCCGTCGTGCAGGGCGCGCAGGCCGGGGGGCAGCGGCACGGGGGCGGGGTTGGAGACCACCACCAGGATCTCCTGTGGCGGTGGCACCTGGGCTCGCAGCGAGGTGACGCAGCGCGCGAGCCTCGGACCGCCGTGGTGGGTGACGATGAGCGCGGTGAGGGCGCTAGTCATGCACCCACACCAGCCCGCGGCGGCCGTCCACGGTCAACTCCTGGCCGGTGCGCAGGCGCTGGGTGGCGCCGCGCACGTTGACCACCATGGGCAAACGGTACTCCCTCGCCACCACCGCGCCGTGGGAGAGCTGGCTGCCCAGCTCCAGCACCAGGCCGGCGGCCACGGGGAACAGCGGGGTCCAGCCCGGATCCACCGCGCGGGTCACCAGGATCTCGCCGGGGCGCAGGCGCTCGGCCTCGGAGAGATCGCGCAGGACCCGGGCGGGGCCGCGGGCGATGCCGGGGGAGGTGCCGAGCCCCGAGAGGCGCG
Organism: Pseudomonadota bacterium; assembly: GCA_043814015.1. GTDB lineage: Bacteria > Myxococcota_A > UBA796 > UBA796 > JAFGLY01 > JBDRKM01. The sequence goes on along the minus strand of JBDRKM010000487.1, from coordinate 6,964 downwards.
AGCCCTGTGCCTCCTCGGCCAGGGCGTGGTCCGCCACCAGGAAGTCGGGCGGCGTGCGGGAGCGCTGGGCGACGTAGCGGGCGGCGCGGGTCGCGGCCTCGGCGCGGGCGGTGGCTGGGTCGAGGCGCCCCTCCACCAGGGCGCGCACCTCGTCGGCCTCCAGGAAGCGTACGTCCTCGGCCCGGGGCAGGGCGCCGCGCGCCGCGGCCCAGGCGCCGATGACCAGGCAGTTGCGCTGCACGGCCCAGAGCAGGCGGTCGAAGTGGTAGCGCTGGTTCTCGCGCAGCAGCAGGTAGGCGCGGGTCAGGGCCACCAGGCGGGCGATGGCGGCGCGCTGCACCGGGCCGGTGGCGTGGGATCGCAGGGCCTGGAGGGCGGCCTCGGCTTCGGCCGACTGGGCGCTGGCCCGGGCGCGGGGGTCCTCGTCGCTGGCCTCGAGGGTGCGACGCATGAGCGCCAGGACCCGCTCGGGCTGGTCTGCCCAGCGGGGGCTCATGATCTCCCAGCTCGCGTCGGAGCGATGGCCGTGCTCGGCCATGAAGGCGCTGAGAGCGCGCCCGAAGGGGCTCGTCGGATCGGGCGGCGTGGTGAGATCCTCACCGAGCGCACGCGCGCGGCGGGCCAGCGCCCACAGGTCGTGGTGGGTGGCGATGGTGAGGTTCTCTTCGGGGCAGCGCAGCGCCACCGGCGCCAGGCGCTCGCCCTCGGCCCCCAGCCAGGCGGCCAGCAGGCCCTCCACCACCTGGTACCAGAGGTTGGCGAACAAGAGGCTCGTGACGTGGACCTTCACGTAGTCCCGCGCCAGCGTCATGCCCGCCTCGGCGCGGGCCAGGGCGCGGACCGGATCCGTATCCCCCGGCGGCGGGGCCACCCGCGCCGGGACCTCCTCTTCCAGGCGGCGCTGCAGGGCGTCCCAGGCCAGGTGGTTGGTGAAGGGGTTCCAGCGGAAACGCTCCCAGCGGCGCTCGTCGAGGGTCTCCTGCAGGATGGCCGCGTAGACCCGGACGCCGGGGCGGGCGGCGAAGCGCCGCATCCAGGCGCGCTCCTCCTCCGGGGGGAGCATGTCCATCATGAAGCGCGGCGGGGGCAGGCCGGGCAGCTTGAAGGCCAGGTGGCGGAACACCGTGGCGTTGATGTAGGGCGCGCCCTCGAACAGCCGCAGGGCCGGCTCGCCCCCCAGCAGGGCGCGGGTGGTGCGCGGGTAGGCGATGAAGTGCTCCAGCAGGGGGCGCACCAGGGACCAGCCCAGCGGCGTGGCCGGCTCGGACCAGCGCTCGCCGATGAAGCGGCGGGTCCACAGTGTGCGCGCCTCGCGGGGCGGCTCAGCCGGGGTGGTGATGGGCCGGGCCTGCAGCAGCCAGAGAACGCCCGCGCCGTCCAGGGCCCACTCCACGTCCTGGGGGCAGCCGCTGAGGGCCTCGGCGCGCAACGCCAGGCGGCAGAGGCGCAGGACCTGCTCACGCTGGAGCTTGGGCGCGGCGCGGCGGTGAGCCGGCACCTCGGCCCAGGCCACGCCACCGGGGCCGGGGACCAGCTCCCGCTCCTGGGGCTGGCGGCTCTCCTCCAGCACCTCCAGCCGCACCCGCGCCGCCACCCTCTGCAGGGGCTCGGGCAGGCGCCGCGGGCGCCGCACCAGGGCGTGATCGGGCACCACGTGGCCGCCCACCAGGGCCTCGCCCAGGCCCCACACGGCCTCGACGGTCATCTGGCGCCAGGAGCCGGTCAGGGCGTTGATGGAGAAGACCACGCCCGCGGCCCGGGCCGGGATCAGGCGCTGGACCACCAGGGCCATGCCGGGGGGGCGGCCGCGACGGCCGTAGGCCAGGGCGCGCTCTTCGAAGGCGCTGGCCCAGCAGGTGAGGACCGCGCGTTCCAGCGCATCACCGGGGGCCACGCCCAGCTCGGTGTGGAACACCCCGGCCCAGGAGTGATCGCTCGCGTCCTCTTCCACCGCCGAGGAGCGCACCCCCAGCGCGGGCCCCAGCGCCCCGGCCGCGCTGCGCAGCTCGGCGGCCAGGGCGGGGGGCAGCGACGCCGCCAGGATCGCGCCCTTCAGAGCCCGGGCCCGCACCGGGTCCGGCGTGCGCGCCAGTTTCAGGGCGCTCTTCCACAACCCTGCGCCCTTCAGGAAGGCGCGGAAGACCTCCACCGGGATGACGAAGCCTGGCGGCACTGGCAGCCCGTGCTCCAGCAGGCGCGCGAGGCCCATGGCCTTGCCGCCGGCGCGGCGGCGCCCGAGGGAGGCGGCGTCCTGGAGGGGCACGAGGGGCATGGGCGGGTTCTATCCGCTCGGCGCGGCGCGGCGCGGGCAGGGCGGTGCAGACCCTGTGCAACGAGGGCGCCCTCTCTGTGGCGGGACACCACCCGGGAACGCGCGCGTCGAAGGTCATCCCCGGCGGCCTGGAGCGAGGATTGGCGGTTAGGGGCCGTTGTCCGCGTCTCACGGAGGTCCCATGGGCTGGTTCGACGGCAAGCCCGCCGCGCCGAAGGCGGCGCCCGAGCTGCATTGCTCTTTCTGTGGCGCGAGCCAGCGGCAGGTGGCCAAGCTCATCGCCGGGCCCGAGGTCTGGATCTGCGACCGCTGCATCAGGCTCTGCGTCGACATCCTCGAGGAGCACACGGAGAAGCCGGTCCCGAAGTACGCCCTCCCCTCGCCGCCGCCCTCCCTCGCCGAGCTGCGGGCCGTCCTGGGCCGCCGCTGCGTGGGGCAGGAGCGGGCGAAGCGGCTGCTGGTGGCCGCCCTGGCCCAGCACCTCGCGCGCTTGCAGCCCGAGGCCGTCCCCCTGCGCCCGCCCGTGGTGCTGCTCGTCGGCCCGCACGGCTGTGGCAAGACCACGCTGGCCCAGGCCCTGCTCGAGGCCACCACGCTGCCGGGCTACCTGGCGGACGTCAACCGCCTCTCCGCCACCGGCTACGTCGGGCTCGACGTGGAGAACGTCCTCTACGAGCTCGTGCGTCGCGCGGAGAACGACCGGCCCCTCGCCGAGGCCGGCGTGCTGGTGCTCGACGGCCTGCACCGCATCCGCGTGCAGGCGCCCCCCATCGGCTCCCCGCGGGACATCACCGGCGAGAGCGTGCAGCGCGACCTGCTGCGTGTGTTGGACGGCCTGAGCACAGAGGTGGCCGGCGCGGGCCAGCGCCACCCACAGATGAGCTCCGAGCCCTTCTCCTGCGCCCGCGTGCTGCCGGTGCTCACCGCCACCTTCGAGGATCTGCCCGCTGATGAGCCCGCCGTGCGCGAGGAGCTCGCCGCGCGGGGGATGCTGCGCGAGCTGCTCGCCCGTATCGACGTCGTCTTGCCCCTGACGGCGTTGGCCCGCGATGAATCCCGCGCCGTGCTCACCCGCCCTGAGGGCGGTCTGCTGCCCGAACGCCTGGCCGCCCTCGCCGCCATCGGTTGCGCCGTCGAGGTGGGCGACGGCGCCGTGGAGGCCATGCTCGAGATGGCCGAGCGCGAGCCCGCCGACGGCGCCTGGTCCCTGCGTCGGCCCCTCGCCCGCCTGGCCGAGGAGGCCGTCGCGCGGGGTGGTGCCTGGACCGTCCGCGAGGAGGACGTGCGCGGCTGGTAGGCTCCCGTGCGAGGGTCGCCGGGTGCCCCGCGGTCAAAACGCGGGCAGTGGCACGCCACTGGCGCAAAGATGGCCGCGGGCGGCGCCCGGCTCTGCGCCAGGAGCGACATCGCGGGCTATGTTCGCCCCACCTCGCACACAGGCTCGCGCCATGCTCCTGTCTCCCGCGTTCGCATCGCAGCTCGCCGCCCGCATGCTCAGCGAGGGCCTCTACGATCACGCCCGCGGGTTGCGCTTCGAGGACGCGGGCCATGGCTACGACCCCTTCGGCCTGCACCCGGCCTACGTGGCCATGGGCCTCGGCATCACGCGCTTCTTCTACGAGCGCTACTTCCGGGTGGAGTCGCAGGGCGCCGAGCACATCCCGGTGGAGGGCGGTGCCATCCTCGCGGCCAACCACTCGGGCACCATCCCCATCGACGGCATGATGCTGTGGACCGATGTCGTGCGGCACACCGAGCCTGCGCGCGTGCCCAGGGCCGTGGCCGACTACTTCGTGCCCATGCTGCCCATCGTCGGCACCCTCTTCGCCCGGGCCGGGGTCGTGGCCGGCAGCCGCGGCAACGTGCGGAAGCTGCTGGAGGCGGGCAACCTGATGATGATCTTCCCCGAGGGCGTGCCCGGTATCGGGAAGAACTTCAAGGACCGTTACCGGCTGCAGCCCTTCCGGGTGGGTCACGCCGAGCTGGCCATCCGTCATCGGGTGCCCGTGGTGCCCGTGGGTATCGTCGGCGCCGAGGAGCAGATGCCGCAGATCGCGCGCATCGAGGGGGTGAGCCTCTTCGGCGTCCCCTACCTGCCCATCACCCTCTCCCCCGTGCCGCTGCCCGTGCGCTACCATCTGCGCTACGGCGAGCCCATCGCGCTGCACCGCGACTACCGCCGCAGCCAGGCGGACGACCCGGAGGTCGTGGAAGAAGCTGCGCGCCGTGTGCAGGTCTGCGTGCAGGCCCTCGTGAACCAGGGCCTGCGGGAGCGGGAAGGGGTGTTCAAGTGAGCGCCGTCCTGGTCACCGGGGCCTCCAGCCCCCTGGGCGAGCGCCTCGTGCGTTCCTTGCTGGCCGACGACGAGATCGACCACGTCCTGGCCGTGGGCCTCAAGGCGCCCGAGGCGGCCCTGCCCTTCTCCCAGACCGCCCGCTTCACCTACCTGCAGGTGGATCTGTCCCGCAGCCGCGACATCCGGCGCCTGTTGTTCGGCCCTGCGCGGGACCTGCACGTCGAGACCGTCTTCCACACCGCCCAGGTGGAGAGCGCCGGGGGCGAGGGTCGCCACGTGCGTGCCCTGAACGTCGAGTCCACCCGTCAGCTGCTCGCCCTGGCCGAGCACCACCCCACCATCCGGCGCCTGATCTACCGTTCCTTCGCCGATGTCTACCAGATCCAGGCGGATCTTCCGGCCCTCATCGAGGAGGACCACCCGCTCAACCTGGCCGCGGGTGCACCCCAGTGGATCCGCGACCGGGTCGAGGCCGACCTCACCGTCTGTGCCGCCATGGGCCTCTCCCGCCTGCGCATCGCCGTGCTGCGCTGCGCCGAGGTGCTGGCCCCCGGCTGCGGCAGCCAGCTGCACGACTACCTCGAGTCCCCGATCTGCTTCCGGCCGCTCGGCTACAACCCCATGATGAACGTCCTGTCCGTGCGCGACTTCGTGCGCGCCATGGAGCTGTGCCACAAGGGCCACGTGCAGGGCGTCTTCAACATCCCGGGCAAGGACACCCTGCCCCTGTCCTCGGCCATCCTCAAGTGGGGCCGGGTGGGTGTGCCTGTCCCAGGCCAGTGGATGACCCCCATCTACGCCTGGCGCCGGCGTGTCACCGGCCACGACTTCCGCTTCGGCATGAACCGCCGCCGCTTCACCTACAGCGGCATCCTGGACGGCACCCGCGCCAAGGCCACCCTGCGCTACGAGCCCGAGCACGCCATCGACTGGCCCCTGCCCGTCAGCGAGGCCTGGGGCCCTGGGTGGAAGGGGTGAGGGGAGGGATTGCCGGTCGCGGCGGGCGATGGTAATCGGGGGGATGCCCGGGGCGTAGCGCAGCCTGGTAGCGCGCCTGCTTTGGGAGCAGGTGGTCGCTGGTTCGAATCCAGTCGCCCCGACCATTCTGTATGAGAGGCCCCCGGATCACCCGATCCGGGGGTCTCCTTCTTTGCGGACCGTGCGAGATCCGCCAGGATGGCGAAGGCTTTTTTGTAGGTCGGAAAGACCTCGCCGGATCGCAATTCGCAGTTCGAAAGGACGATGTTCAGCAGCCGTCGCTGTTCGTGGGGTCCTTGACGGATGTAGGCGTCATAGGCGCGGTTTGCGAGTTCTAACACCTGGATGGCGAGATCCATGGCGGAGCCCTCGGCGCGGGTGAGGCGCTGGACCTCCTCGTGGGCCGCGTTCATGGCGGTCTCCCACTCCTGGCGCTTCCGCTCGAAGAACTCGCCGCTGATCTTGCCCTCCAGCTTGTCCTCGTAGGCAGCGTCGATCAGGCGGCGGGTGCGGTCGAACCGGGCGCGGGCTTCATCGATCCGCTGGCTGGTCTCCCGCTGGATGTCGTCGCGGGAGGAGCGCAGGGCCGTGATCGCCCACTCGGCCAGGCCGGGGGGGAGGGTGAGGGGCTTGATCACCTGCTCGGCCAGGGCCTCGGCCAGCTTCTCCTCGCGCAGGTAGGTGTGCTGGTCCTTCGTGCAGAGCTGGGCGCAGCGGTAGTAGACGTACTTGCCCTTCTTCATCTCGGCGCTGACCGCCGCGCCGCAGTGGCCGCAGGTGAGCAGTCCGGCGAAGGCGAAGCTGCGGGGGGCTGGCCGCGTGTCCGGGTGGCCGTCGAGCCGGTCTTGGACCCGTTGCCACAGGTCCCGGGAGACCAGCACCGGGTCGCGGCCCTGGTAGCGCTTCCCGGCCCAGAAGAACTCGCCCGAGTAGATCGGGTTCCGCAGGATGTTGTGGATCTGGCTGGGCATGAGCCGGCCCCCGCGGCGGCCTCGGAGCCCGGTGGTCTTCGCGTACTCGGCCAGGCCCGCCACGGCGTGTATGCCGTCGGCGTAGAGCTGGAAGAGGTTGCGCACCAGCACCGCCCGCTCGGGGTCGGGCACGATGTAGCTCTTGTCCCCCTCGCGGCGGTTGACGTAGCCGAAGGGCGCCGAGCTGGGCCAGTGCCCCTCCTCGGCCTTCTGGTCCATGCCCTTGCGGACTTCCTCGGAGAGGTTGTCCACGTAGTTCTTCGCCATCAGCACCTTGATGCCGTGCATGAACTTCTCGGAGGACCGGGACTCCTCCGCGATGACGATATTCTCCTTCACGAAGTGGACCTCGACCTTCATCTCGTCGAGCGTGACCCAGTCCTTGAGGTTGCGGTAGAGCCGGTCGGTCTTCTCCACCAGGATCACCGGCGTGGTGGTCCGGCTCCT
>JBDRKM010000486.1:0-9240 GCA_043814015.1 Pseudomonadota bacterium | reverse complement strand
GGCCTCGGCGCCCGGCGCGGCGGCCGGCAGGTGCGCCAGCAGGACACGACCGAGCCGCTCGTCCTCTGGCTCGTGGTCGAGCCGGCGTCGCACGCGGCGGCGGGCGTGCTCGCCGGGAGCGGTCTCGCGGGCGAAGCGCATGAGCAGGGCACGGAAGGGCTTCACGGGCTCCCTCCTCCGCCGGCCGCCTCCGTGGCGAGGGAGGCCAGCGAGGTCTCTTCGGCGATACGGCGGAACCGGGCGCGCCCGAGGCGCAGCCGGCTCTTGACGGTCCCCAGGGGGATCTCCAGCAGCGCGGACACCTCGAGGTCGGTCCGCTCCTCGAGGTCGCACAGCACCAGCACCTCGCGCTGCTCCGCGGGGAGCTGCTCGAGCGCCTCCTGCACGCGGCGGGAGGTCTCGGAGAGGCGGGCCCGATGGTAGGGGGTGGCCTCCGGGTCGGGGGCCTCGGGGACGAAGCCCGGCACCCAGCGCCGCACCCAGGCCTGCCGGCGGTGGCGGGCCAGCACCCGACGGGTGACCCCGAAGGCCCAGGCGGGGAAGCAGCGCGGCTCCCGCAGGCCAGGGAGGCGGTCGAGGATCACGATGAGCGTGTCGTGGGCGGCGTCTTCAGGATCCACCCGTGGGCCGCCCAGGCGCGCGCACCAGCCGAGCACCAGGGGCAGCCAGACATCGACGAGCCGCTCGCGCGCCGCTGGCTCGCCGCGCATCGCGGCCGCCACCAGCTCGGAATCGCTCCATCGGGCTTCCATCACCACCACCGTGCCCGCGAGGCCGAGAAACGATCACCCGGGACCAGGGAACCCCTCACGTTCCCGGCTCCAGACGCAAGGCCAGGCCGATGTGGGCCGACCAACGCGGGAAGCTGGCCTCAGCCCCGGGCGCGAAGGTGGCGGAGTCCATGGACCGGACCAGGAGCGACTGGAGCTGCCCGTAGGGCTCCAGGTGCAGCGAGGCCCCGAGGGGCAGGCAGACGCCCGCCTCCAGGCCGGCGAAGGGCAGCGGGGCCAGGGCATCTCCGTCCTCGTCCACCACCTCCTGCCAGGTCCAGACCCCCAGGGCGCCGCGCTCGCGCACGTAGGCCCGGCGCACGGTCCAGCCACCGCGCACGGCCAGCAGGGGCGCCACGCGCCAGGCAGGGCTCCACAGCAGCACCCCGAAGACGTCCGTGTCGCGCTGGGCCGGCCGGCGCTCGGCCGGCAGGCTCGCCACCTCGAACACCTGGCGGCCCTCGGCCTGGAAGCCGACCCCGGCGCGCAAGCCCCGGCGGAGCAGCAGCCCGGCCTGCACGCCGCCCCCGGCGGTGGGCCCATCGATCCCCAGGCCGAGATCGGCGTTGCCCGCCAGGCGGCTCCAGAACACCACCCGCGGCGTGGGAGGCGGCGAGACGGGCGGCGCCGGCGCGGGGGCGGGCCTCGGGGTCGCGGCAACGGGCGGCGCGGCAGGCGCGATGGGCTCGCCTGGCCCGGTGGGGGCGGCGGGCGCCGGGGAGGGCTCCGCAGGAAGCTCCACCACGGCGGTGGGCGGTGCGGGCTCCATCGCCACGGGCGCCGGGACGGGCTGCACAGCAGCCGGTAGGCGCGGCGCGGGCACCGCCGGGGTCGGCGCCGCGAGGACAGGTGGCGGTGGGGGCTGCGCCGCCTCCCGGGTGGTGCCAGGCCAGAATCCCAGGCCACCCCCGACCGGGTGCAGCAGGGAGGCCGCCAGCGCCACCACCTCCTCGCGGGCCCGAGCGTCGGCGGGCACGGCCACCTCCACCTCGTGCAGCACGCCGGCCTCGTCGCGCACCCGCAGGCGCCAGCGCGCCGGGTTCACGGTGCGCTCCAGCTCCACCCAGGGAGCGCCAGGCGCGCGCGGCAGGCCCAGGTCGAGGGCCATCTGGCCGCCCAGGGGTAGCGCGGCGCGCCACGGCTCGTTGGGCTCCCCATCGGGCAGGATCAGGGGCACCGCGGCCAGCGCCCCCCGCGAGACGAGCAGGCCCAGCAGCCCGGCCAGTGCGGACACGAGGAGGACGTTTCTGGGCAGAAGGTGGAGCGCCACACCCACAGCATAGCCGCCCCCGGGCCGCCGCTCCCCTCCCCCGCGCGCCCGTGCTAGATGATGCGCGCCCCGGTCAACGAGGAGCCGATGCGTCGCCCCGCTGTGCTTGCCGCGCTCTCCCTCCCCCTGCTGCTCGTCGCGTGCGGCAAATCCCGCGTGGCGCAGGAGGCGCTCGAGGCCCAGGGCCTGACCATCCGGCAGCTCTCCCCTGCCGCATCCGGCGACACCTTCCTCTTCGAGGCGGTCCGCGGTGACGAGGACTGCAGCGGCACCGTCGAGGTGCGACCTGGAGACGACGCCACCACCGCCCCGGTGACCATGGACTGCCTGCCCCCGCCAGGCGCCATCACCCTCTCCCTGCCAGCGGGGACCGGGGAGGCGCTGGTGGGGCTGGCGCGCCACTGCGATGGCCGTGATGGCGATGCCTGCGTCGCCGTGGGCCAGGCCTGGGCCGCGGGCGAGGGGCTGCCGCAGGATCCCGCCCGGGCCCACCTGCTGTTCAGCCAAGCCTGCGCGGCCCAGAGCGGGCTGGGCTGCTACGAGCTGGCCCGCGCCACCGGCGCCACCCAGGAGATGGCCCCCGCCGCCGCCATCGACCTGCTCGTCCAGGCCTGCGACCTCGGGCACGCCAGAGCCTGCGCCGAGGCTGCCCGCCAGCTCTACAACCTCGATCAGCCCTCCCCGCGCCTGGTCCGTGTGGCGCGCCAGGGCTGCGAGGCCGACGAGGCCCAGGCCTGCATGGTCCTCGGCGTGCTGTTCGCCAACGGCATCCAGGTGCCGCTGGACATGGAGGAGGCGCGCCGCAAGCTGCTGCAGGCCTGCAACGGCGGGCTGAAGCCGGCCTGCGGGCTGCTGGAAGCGCTGTAGGGGCTGCACCATGCGCATCATCTGTTTCGAGGACGACCGTCGTCGCGTCCAGTGGGGACGGGAGCTGGGTGGCGGCCAGGCCGAAGTGCTGCTCGGCAACCCCTACACCGGGCTGGAGCCGGGCGGCGCCCGGGTGGGTGTCCGGCGCCTGCTGGCCCCCATCCGTCCGCCCATGATCCTGGCCATCGGGCTCAACTACCGCCTGCACGCGGCCGAGACCGCCAAGGCCCTGCCGCCCGCCCCCATGATGTTCACCAAGAGCCCGGTCTCGGTCATCGGGCCCGAGGAAGCGATCCGCATCCCGGCCTGCTGCGCGGAGCCACCCCAGGTGGACTACGAGGTGGAGCTGGCCGTCGTCATCGGCCGCACCACGCGGGATGTCCCCGCCGCCCGCGCGCTGGAGCACGTGCTCGGCTACACCGTGGGCAACGACGTCTCAGCCCGGCGCTGGCAGAAGAAGCTCGGGCAGTTCTGCTTCGCCAAGAGCTTCGACACCTTCTGCCCGCTGGGCCCCTGCATCGTCACCCCCGACGACCTGCCCGATCCCCAGGCCCTGCGCCTGACCACCCGCCTCGACGGCGAGCTCGTGCAGGACTCCTCCACCGCCGACATGATCTTCGGGGTGGCCGAGCTGATCGCCTTCCTCTCCCAGGGCAGCACGCTGCTGCCTGGCACCGTGATCATGACCGGCACCCCGCAGGGGGTGGGCGTGGCCCGCACGCCGCCCACCTTCCTCCAGCCCGGCCAGGTGGTGGAGATGGAGATCGAGGGCATCGGCGTGCTGAGAAACCCCGTGGCCGGCGCCGACGGCCTGGTGCATCTGCACGGGTGCACCTGTGGCTGCGGGGCCTAGCGCGTGGCCCTGCGCGCCCTGCTGCTCGATCTGTACGGCACCGCCCTGTTCACCCGCCGCACCGTGGGCGAGACCTACGCGGCCCTGGGGCGCGACTTCGGCGTGGAGCAGGACGTCTCCGTGCTGGAGCCCGCCTTCCACGCCGCCCTGGCCGCGGTCCAGGACGAGCAGGCCATGTCGGGGGACGGCCGCCCGTTCTGGCGCGAGGTGGTGCGACGCTGCACCGGCTGCGGGGAAGAGGCCTACTTCGAGCGGATCTACACCGCCATGGGCGATCCCGGGGCCTACCGGCTCGATCCCACCCTCCCCGCCGCCCTCGGGGCGCTGCGCGCCGCGGGCTTTCGCCTGGGCGTGGTCTCCAACGCCGACACGCGCACGCGCGCCATCGTGGAGGGCCTCGGCCTGGATGCCCTCGTGGACACGGTGGTCATCTCGGCGGAGGTCGGGATCGAGAAGCCCGATCCGCGCATCTTCCACCTCGCCTGCGACCGCCTGGGGGTGGCGCCCGCCGAGGCCGTGCACGTAGGCGACTCCCTCGGCAGCGATGTGCGCGGGGCCCGCGGCGCCGGCCTGACCGCGTGGCGCTACGGGCACGACGTGGCCGACTTCGCCGAGATCGCGCGGAGGTTGCTGGCACCGATTCGGTGACATCCAGGCGCCTGCCCGCTCCCTCCCCGCGGGCGCCCTGCCGGCGCCGAGGAGGTCGGTGCCATGGCGCGCGTGCTGGTGGTGGGTGGAGGGCCGGCCGGGCTGGCCGCGGCGGAGCGGCTGCTGGACCTCGGGCAAGGGCGAATCGAGCTGACCTTGCTGAACGAGCGGGCGTACCTGGGGGGCAAGGCCGCATCCTGGGAGCTGGCGGATGGCCGGGTGCTGGAGAACGGGCAGCACATCACCATGGGCTTCTACCGCGAGCTGCCGGCGCTGCTGGCCCGCGCAGGCGTGGATCACCGCGCCACCTCCGTCTCCAACGGCGGGCACTTCACCATCTGGGAGGACCGCGATCGGCGCGCCCACCACCTGCACCTCGGCCCCTCGACCCTCGGCACCCTGGTGGACGGGCTGCGCTACACGGGCTGGACCCTGCGCGAGAAGATCGGCTTCGCCGCGCTGCTGGTGCGCCTGGCCCCGCGGGTGCTGGCCGGGGTGCCCGAGGACTGGGACGACCTCTGCCTGACCGCCCTGTGCACCGAGCAGGGCCTGCCCGCCAGCATCTTCGCCACCAACGCGTTTCGCGCCACACGCGACGCGCAGCTCAACTGGCCCGGCGAGATCTCGGCCTACGCCATGCTCAAGACCATCCAGCGCGCCGGGCGGGACTACCTCACCAGCGAGGCGCGCTTCCCCGCCGGGGGCATGAGCCGCCTGTGGTGGGAGCCGGTGGCGCGGCGCATCGAGGCGCTCGGCGGGACCATCCAGCGCGGCCGGCGGCTGGTGGCCCTGGAGGGCGAGGGACACCGGTTGCGCGGGCTGCTGGTGGGCGCCGCGGACTGCCCAGCGCACGACGACGAGCCCTGCCACGCCGCCGATGTCGTCGCGATGCGCGACTTTGACGCCGTCATCCTGGCCATCCCCCCGGCGGCCCTGGCCGTGGTGCTGGCGCGCTCCCCCGGCCTGGAGGCTCACCCCGCCCTGGCCGGCTGCGCCCGCCTCAGGCCTGTGGCCCCCCTCGGCTTGCACGTCTGGCACCGCCGGATGGCCCACCCCGAACACCGCACCGTGGTCCTGGGCCTGCCCCCGCCGCTGGAGTTCTGCGTGGACAACAAGCCCAACTACGCCGAGTACCGCGACGATCCCCGCTTCGGCGCCTGCCTGCACTTCGTGGGCCAGGAGACCGGCTTCGAGGGGCTGGAGGGGCCGGCCCTGCTGGACCTGGCCATGGCCGGCCTGCGGCGGGTACGCGGATACGAGCACCTTGACGACGCGGGGATCCTCGACTGGCGCGTGGTGCGCAACCGCCTGCCCCACCAGCGCTACTGGAACGCCGAGCCCGGCTCCCTCAGGCACAAGCCCTGGCCGAAGGGGCCGCTGGAAGGGCTGTGGCTGGCCGGAGACTGGATCCGCTCGGAGCTGGACTTCCCCAGCATGGAGAGCGCGGTCCACTCGGGGCGGACCACGGCGGAGGCGGTGCTGGCGGCGCTGTGACCAGCAGCTCGCCTGGCGCGCCTACCCCTCGCCGCGGCTCACCACCAGCGCGTCGTTGATGATGTCGAGATCGGGCAGATCGCCGCCGAGCCGGTAGGCGCTGATGGTGAGGCTGGAGCCGTCCTCTCCCTCGAGCTCACCCTCATCGAGGCAGAGACCGAGCGCCATGGCCCTGGCGAGGGCGAGGATGCGGGCCTCGTCGTCCGCGCTGGCGCGCACGATCACGAGGTCAGGCCGGCCGAACTTGGCCAGCCCCCGGGTGACCAGCAGGCGCCCGAGGGCCGGATCTCCCGTCTCCACCGCCTCGATGCTGACCTCACGGTCCAGCTCGAAGGGGCGCTCCAGGGGCAACGCGAGGATCTCCGCACGTCGCCACCAGCGCCGGGCATGGAAGTCGTAGACGGGCCCGGCGCCCTGCTCGCACAGCCAGCGCACCACGCCCCAGGCGTGCTGCAGATAGGCCAGATCTTCGGGCTCGGGGGCCTCGCCGGCCACCTCGTAGCAGACGGCGGCGCCCAGCACCTCGCCGAGCTCAGCGCCGAGGGCGGCCTGGGCCGGCCCGAACAGCGGCGCGCGCGCGAAGGACTGAAAGAAACCCTCCGCGTCCTCGCGGGGCACCTCCGAAAAGAAGATCCCCTCGGGCGCCTCGCCCGCCGGCAGCCCGTGGCGCTCCCGGGAGATGGGCGGCGGATCCGCGGGCAGACCGGCGGAGAACACCTGGAAGACGATATCGGCGGGCAACCCGCCGGGCTGGAACAAGGGGCGGGGCCAGGTCACGACGGGCATGGGGGCTCCGGGAGGGGGATGGGGAGGGATTATCAAGAAACGGCGCGACAGGAGGCTGGAGGCTGCCGGCACTCCGCGCCGTTACCACGCGCCATTGGCCTCGGTGGCTGACGAGGAGCGCGGGAGCGTTCAGCGGTCCGCGGTCAGCGGTCAGCAATCAGCTATGAACGAGGTACGAAGTTCGATACCGAGAAGGCTACGGCCGAAGCTGCCGAAACACAGGTCGGGCGCCGGCCGCTCTCGAAGTGGCCAGCGAAAACCATCTTGCTGACGGCTGAATGCTGATAGCTGACAGCTCTCCGGCAGCCCTGGACTGTCGGCTGATTTGGTCGGTGCCGCAGGCGGACCTATGCCCATGGATCCTGTTGGGTGGCGGAACCCATGCCCCCCAGGATCGACGCGAAGCGTCAGGATTGGGGGGGATACCTGCCCCGGGTGTCAGGATCGGGGGGCATAGGTACCCTCTGGCGTCGTCAAAGGGGGGGATAGGTGGGCTGGGGCGTCATGATCGGGGGGGATAGGTGCTCTCGGCGCCATCTCGATCCTGTCGTGGGCCCTCTGGTCGGGCCGGTGCGATCACCCTGGGTTGCGGGCGGAGCCCCGCACCGGAGACGGCGGCCCGCCCCAGGGCGCGCTAAGCCTCACCTCCCCCACGCACCCGGAGCCCGCCATGAAGGACCGCGTCCGCGCCCACTTCGCCGCACACCGCGAAGAGTACCGTCGCGACATCATCGATCTGCTGACCGAGCTGGTGGCCCAGCGCACGGTCAACGCGGGCAGGGCGCGCCTGGACGAGTGCCCCGGGCAGGAGGTCCCCGGCGAGGAGACCCGCGTGGTGGACGTGCTGCTGCCGCACCTCGCGGCCCTCGGCATCCCGGCCGAGGTCCACGCCCTGCACCCGCGGCGCGCCAACCTGCTGGCCACCATGGGCCAGGGGGGGAAGGTGCTGGCGGTGGGCCTGCACTCGGATATCGTGCCGCCGGGCGACGGCTGGGCCACCGATCCCTACGTGGTGACCGAGCGCGACGGCATGCTCTACGGCCGCGGCGTGCTGGACGACAAGGGCCCCCTGGCCTCGACCGTGATCGCCATGAAGCTGCTGCGCGACGCCGGGATCACCCTCGGCGGCCGCCTGCAGCTGGCGGTCATCGCCGCCGAGGAGCACCACGAGCAGGGCGAGCCCGATCCGGGCATCGGCTTCCTCTTGAAGCAGGGGCTGCTCGCGCCCGACCTGGCGGTGATCCCCGACATCGGCGAGAACCTCGAGGGCATCGACATCGCGGAGAAGGGCCGAATGGAGGTGGAGGTCACCGCCTTCGGCAGGCAAGCCCACGGCTCCACGCCCGAGCGCGGGGTCAACGCGGTCTACCTGGCCGCCAGGCTCATCTCCCTGATCGAGGCCTGCACCCTGCCCCACGAGGAGCACCCCGTGCTCGGCCACCCCAGCATCAACCTCGGGCTGATCCACGGCGGGGCCGCGGCCAACATCGTCCCGGGCGAGTGCCGGTTCACCCTCGACATCCGCTACGTGCCCGGCATGACGGCCGCCAGCATCGTGGTCTTCCTGGAGGACCTCGCGGCCGACGCGGGCGGGCGCTTCGCCTTCGCCGTGAAGCACGACGCCCCGCCCCACGCCCTCGCCGCCGACCACCCCCTGGTGCACGCCATCCAGCGCTGCGCCGAGCCCGTGCTGGGCTTCGTACCCCAGGCCTTCGGCATGGGCGGCGGCACCTTCGCCAAGGCCTTCAACCTCGGTGGTATCCCCGCGGTGGGCTGGGGCCCGGGGGATGACGAGGCCTTCCACGTGGCCGACGAGTACGTGCCCGTGAAGCAGCTGGTGGACTTCGCCGAGCTGCTGGCCCTGCTGGCGGTGGATCTGCTCGGATAGGCGGGCGCCCCCGCGGGAACACCATGGCCCGTCCTCCGCCACCTGGCCGCCAGCGCCACCGGACGCTCCACGTCGCGACCGCGGCGCTGGCTCCCCTCGGCCTGGCGGCCCTCCTGGCCCCACCGACCCCCTGGCCGCTCACGGGCCGGCTGTACGGCTTCGTGGACCAGATCGGCCACGCCTGGCACTACTGGGACCTCGCCCAGGCCATCCACGCCGGCGGCCCCCTGCTCACCTCCACCCGGGTCCAGTTCCCGATGGGCGCAGACCACCTGCTGCACTGCGGCGGCCATCTGCTGGTGGCCCTCTCCTGGCCCCTGCTGGCCCTCGGGCTGGATCCGGCCGGCGCCGTCAACCTGCTGACCCTGCTCTCGCTGGCGCTCACCGCCCTGGCCGGAGCCCTGCTGGCCGCGCGCGCCTCCCGCACCCTCGGGGCCATGCTGCTGGGCGCCTGTGGCCTGGCCCTGTGCCGCCCGCTGTACCGGCAGCTGCTCCAGGGGCAGACGGAGGAGGTGCTCCTGGGCCTGGGGGTGCTGTTCGGGCTGCTGCTGTGGGACGGCGTCACCCGCGGGGGCCGCTGGCGCCTGGCGGGCGCGGGGCTGCTGGGTGCGCTGTGCCTCTACGCCAACCTGGAGTTCGGCCTGTTCGGGGCCCTGGTGGCGGC
>JBDRKM010000485.1:0-14836 GCA_043814015.1 Pseudomonadota bacterium | reverse complement strand
GGCTGCCTCCCCCCGCATCGCTGACGCTCCCCCCTCCCCGCGCCCTATTGGCGCGCGCGCCTGCGGCGCGTGAACTACTACTCGCGAAAATCCTCTCGTGCCGAGAGGACCTTCGCGAGTAGTAGTACAGGGCACGCAGCGAGGCGGGCTCCGCCCGGCATTCCTCTCCAAGTCCGAGCGTTTTCCTGGCCCTGTTGCTGGCTGGCTGACTGGCGATGGCTGATAGCTGACTGCCGCCGCTCCCCGAGCTGTTTCTGGTTAGTCACCCATGCCGCGCAGGGCGCGGCTCACGGAGCCATGAAGCAGCGGTTCGAGGCCGACTCTCGCGTCCCGTAGCCCGTAGCCCGTAGCCCGTGGCCCGTAGCCCGTGGCCCGTAGCCCGTGGCCCGTGGCCCGTGGCCCGCCGTTTCTATATCGTTCCCCATGCCGCGGGGGCCGCGGCTCCACGAGCCAGGAAACCAACCGCAAAGGCGCAAAGGCGCAAAGGCGTAAAGAACTGCGCCGAATCCGAGGCGCTCTCGACCCACGTGAGATCGGGTGACGGACGAACCCGTGGTTCGGGCTGATGCGGCTTGGGACCGCGGCTCGGGACGCTGCACGCTGGCACGCACCCGGCTCGGCAGCCGCCAACGGTCCGCGCGCGGAGCGGCAGCCCTCCAGGACGACAACGCTACTCCCATTCCAGACGATTGCCGGCAGCCGCCGTCTTCTTTGCGCCCTCTGCGCCTCTGCGGTTCAATTCCCCCGCGAGCACCTCGGACAGCGGACAGCGGGTGTCAGACACTAGGAATCAAGCATTCCGCGATGCAAATGCTCCCGCCGGTCCCTACCCCCCTCGCCGCCGCCCGCACCGTCCCTCCATCCTGCCGGAGAACGCCCCTGAACGCACCAATTCCGCCGGAGAGAGGGCCCCAGGCTGCCACCCGGGCGCTGCGCCCGCGGACCCTCAACCAAGCAACGCCCATTTACACCGGGTTGCATCCTCATGCGAAGCCCGCTGGAGCGCCTGGCGCGGCGATGTGGATGGTTCGAGGGGGTTCTCCGGCAGAAATGGATGGTTCGAGGGGGTTCTCCGGCGGACGGGCTTGGGGGCCGGGTGTCGGGCACCGGGGATCATCTCTCCTGAGCCGCTACTTCCGCGAGCCGGTCGTCCGGGAGGCGGAGCTTCACGGGGTCGCGGCATGACGACGGCATGGACAAGGGTGTCAGACCCCAGGAGCCGGTGTCGTCACAGGCGTCAGCGACGTGTGGCGGATGAGGCGCCCCTTGGGCCGCCGTCCGCTCGATTCCCGAGCCCCGGCGGAATACTCCTCCCCCGGAGTTCTCCCCATGGCCCAGCTCGGCAGCGTCTTTCCCGAGGAGGATCGGCTCCGCGCCAAGGGCGCAGACCTGCACTGGGCCGTGCAGGTGCCGCCGGCCGCGCTGGGGCATGCGGAGGGTGCCTGGGTGCGGGTGCCGCGGGAGCTGCCGGGGGGAGGGGCGCGGCATCGGCGGGTGGAGGCTCCGGGCGAGCCCGGGGAGAAGGTCCTGCTGCGGCTGCCCGAGGGTCTGCCCGACGGCGCTGTGCTCAGGCTTCGGGCGCGCGGCGCCGCGGGCGAAGGCCAGCGGCCGGGTGATCTCCTGGTGCGGGTCGAGGTGCGCGAGGGGCCGTTGAACGACACCTGGCTCGGGCTCGCCGAGGTCGGCGCCGACATCGCCGTCCCCGGCGGAGGTTTCGGCGCGGCGCTCTGGATCGGGGTGGGCCTGGTGTTGGCGCTCTTCGGGCTCGCGTTGCTGCTGGCGCGCTGACCCGAATCGTCGGACACAGCGCCGTCAGCTTTCAGGTATCAGGGGTCAGCAAGCACCTTCCTCGCGACTCACCCGGCTCGAGCCTGTTCACCCTGCAGGTGAAGCGCGCAAAGCCGGCTGCCGCTCGAATGAGCTGATAGCTGACCGCTGATACCTGACGGCTTCGTCGGCAGAGCCGACGATTCGGGCGCTGATCAGCGCTTCCTGAACACGCCCTGCCAGGTGGTGCGCGGGGGGGCCTCGCCCGCGTCGAGCTCGCCGCGCACCAGCTCCAGGATCTCGAAGCGGGGCTCGATGGCCAGCACCACGTCCCGCGCGCTGCGCCGCGGCGGCCCCTGGGTGCGTGGCGGGCCGTCGGTGCTGCCGATGGTGGCGAGCCACAGGCCGCCGGGTGCGAGCACCCCGGCCACCACCCGGGCGAGGGTGGCGCGGTCCTCGTCGGTGTCGAAGACGTGGAAGCAGCCGTAGTCGAACACGGCCTCGAAGGGCCCGTCCGGGATGGGATCGCTGAGGACGTCGAGGCGGAAGAAGGCGCAGTCGAGCGCGCCCGCCTGGGCCCGTGCGTCGGCGATGGCCTCGCCGGAGATGTCCACCCCGAGCACGGAGAAGCCCACGCTGGCGAGGAAGCGGCTGTTGCGGCCGCGACCGCAGCCGAGGTCGAGCACGCGCCCGCTCGTGCGCCCAAACCGCGCCACGGCGGCCTCGATCTGGGGCGCGTGGACCGGCTTGTCCCAGCCACGCTCACCCTCGCGGTAGCGCGCGTCCCACCAGGCCTGATCGCGCCGTCCGGTGGTGGGAGGGGGGTGGGGCTGGCTCATGGGCACCTCCGCTCGGGGTCCCGGGAGCCTATCCGCGTGGCTCGAAGCGCGCCGGGTCAGTCCATCGCGGCGGTGTCCCACGCTGCTTCGCCGTCCTCCGCGGGGGCGGTGTCCGCGGCGTCCGACGCGATGCGCAGCTCGAAGGAGCCGTCCTCGGAGGTCAGGGTGCTGGCCCACAGGCGCTCGGTGTGGCCGTCCCGTACCTCCAGGAGGGCATCGCGCACCGGCTGTCCGTCGTGCACGACCAGTCCTGTGAGCAGGCGTCCCACGCTCATGTAGAGGGTCGTGGGGAAGGCGGCGCCGTCCACGTCGAGGTGGGTCACCGCCAGATCGAGGTCCGCGGGGGTGAGGACCAGGTGGAGGTCTGCGGCCGGGACGGTCATGGTCAGAACGCCGGTGGCGTCGGTGGTGGCCGTGAACGTACGCCCGGAGATGGTGTCCTCGCTGGCCACCACCGTGATGCCTGCGGCGGGCTGGCCGGAGGGATCGCGGACCATCGCGTTGACGGTCACGCATGGTTCGAGCCAGCTGATGCCGCGGTCGGTGGTGGCGGTGCCCCTTGCGAGGGTGAAACGGTCGCGCTGAGGGGTCAGGGAGAGCGCCGCGGGCGGCACCAGGGTCAGCTGCCAGGCGCCGGGGAGGAGGTCGGCGGACCAGGCGCCGGCTTCGTCGGCGACCGCCTCGACCTCCAGGGTGGCGTCGGGGTGCTGCGGCATGTCGTTCGACTTGAAGTGGAGGATGGTCCCGGCCGCGGGCCGATGGGAGTCTGCGTCCATCACCCGCCCGCTGGCCGCCACCGGCTCGATGGGGCCCTGCACCCAGTCCAGCGCGATGTCGTCGCCGTCGTCGCCTTCCACAGCCATGGTGGCGGTCGGCGCGAGGGTGCCGTCGGGGGGGGTGAAGTGCAGATCGTAGGCGCCGGGGGCGATGGGCAGGGACCAGGCCCCGTCCGCGTCGCTGATGGTGGCCGATCCGGCCACGCCCGTGGCGCTGTGCACAGGCCGCACCGTCACGCCGGGGGAAGGCTGGCCGTCGGCGTCGAGCACGTACCCGGACAGGTGCAGGCCGTCGGTGAGGGCGATGTTCCAGCCGTCGGTGTCGGCCGAGAGGTCCTGGCCGGTGAGCACCTGGAAGGGCAGCCCTGAACCGTCGGCAGGTACCACGGACACCGCGTAGGAGGAAGCCGGGGGAAGCTCCATGGAGAAGCGGCCCGAGAAGGCGTCGGAGGTGGCGGTCGCCCCCTGGATCTCGCCGTCCACCCAGGCGGATACCCGCGCGGAGACCGGCAGGTCGCGGTCGTTGTCCGCGCCGTCCACGGGCTCCATCGCGGCCCCGGAGATCACCCCACCGATCTGGACGGGGGTGCTCATCTGCAGGGTGAGGTCGTCGCCGTCGAGCCACCAGCCATCCACCAGGTGGCTCTCGGGCAGCAGGTCGGCGTTGTGCTCGGACGGGTAGATGTCCAGGCGCATGTACTCGTCGGCGACGCCGTCATGGGCCTCGAGGGAGGCGTCGTACTCCGCACAGCCGCTCGCGAGCAGGGCGGCCGCGAGGCTCGTGCTCATGAGGGTGCGGAAGGTCATGGGGGCTCCGGGGGTGGCGTTCGGCCTGTGGATCAGCAAGGCGCGTGCCAGGGGCGCGCAGCTAACATGGAAAGCGACGAATCGCAGGATCTCGTCACGCCACCGGCCCGGAGGGGCGTGCGGACCCTGATCGCGGCGCCCGGGTCAGTTCTCCTCGCCGCCCACGGTGTAGGCCCCGTGGCGGAACTCGTTGAAGAACATGCGCAGGAGCGGGTGGGCGATGGGCATGCACGAGAGGTCGGTCTCGACGGCGTCCTCGGGCAGGTAGGCCACCGTGGGCTGGCCGTGGATGAGGAGCTCGTACCAGGGCAGGTGGACGCGCTGCCGGAGCGCGGGCGGGAGCTCGAGCTGGTCGGGGTTCCCGCGGAAGCGCTCGTGGGCGTCCACGATGACACCGCGGAAGCCCTGCTCCTTGTGGCGGACCACCTGGCCCACGGTGAAGGCGAAGTGTGGGGAGGGACGAGGGTTGGCGCTGCCTTCCATGGTCTTCAGGCCTCCATCTTCGGAGTCCAGCTTCAGCCTGGCCACGGTTCTGCCGACCCGCAAGTCAGAATGCGTCACAGGGTGCCACGGCATCGCGCGCGGGTCGCCCGGCGCACCGCTATACTTCGGGGCCCCCAGGAGGATGCCCCCGTGACCCTGCGCACCCGCTCCACCCTCTCTGTCCTGCTGCTGAGTGCCGCGCTCGGCTGCAACGACAAGGACGACACCGGCCCCCTCGTGGAGGGCGACACCGACACCGACACGGACGCCGACACCGACACGGACGCCGACACCGACGCGGACACGGACGCCGACACCGACGCCGACGCGGACACCGACGCCGACGCCGACGCCGACACGGACGCCGACACCGACGCGGACACGGACGTCCCCCTCGGGGTCGATGACCTGGTCGCGGGCGACCTCGTCCTCTCCGAGATCATGCTCTACGCCTGCGAGACCGAGTGGATCATGGGGCAGTGGATCGAGATCACCAACGTCGCGGGCCAGGCCGTGGACCTCGCCGGCCTCAAGCTGGAGGCGGAAGACACCTGGACCCAGCCCAGCTCCTACGTCCTGCCCGACGCCGGCCTCGTGGTGCTCGGCTACACCACCGACACGCGGCAGAACGGCGGCGCACCGGTGGACATCGCCTGGGGCGGGCGCTTCTGGCTGGGCGAAGAGGGGATCCCCCTGAGCCTGCGGAGCTCCCGCGGCCTCATCGACCAGGTGGACCTCTCCCGCGGCTTCGACAGGTACGAGTGCGCCTCCCACCAGCTCGATCCCACCCTGCTGGACGCCGTGTCCAACGACGACGGCGCCAACTGGTGCTACGGCAGCAGCACCTACGGGTCTTCGGGCAACGTCGGCACGCCCGGAGCCGCCAACGACGGCTGCCCTGTAGACGCCGACGGCGACGGCTACACCACGCTCACGGACTGCGACGACGGGGACGCCGGCGTCCACCCCGGCGCCACCGAGGTCTTCTACGACGGCGTGGACCAGGACTGCGACGGCGGCTCCGACTACGACCAGGACGGCGACGGCTTCGACAGCGACGCCTACGGCGGCACCGACTGCGACGACACCACCCGCCGCGTGCGGCCCACGGCCCTCGATGTGCCCGGCGACGGTGTGGACGGCGACTGCGACGGTGCCGACGCCACGGGCGATTCCATGCTGGACATCGACGATCTCGCCGCGGGCGACCTCGTCATCGACGAGGTGATGTTCTTCCCCCAGTACGGCTGGGAGGGGGCCGGGTGGTTCGAGCTGTACAACGCCACCGGCGAGGACGTGTACCTGGACGGCCTGACCGTGGCCAACGACTACACCACCACCACCATCTGGGACACCCTGGTGGTCTCCGCGGATGACTACGTCATCTTTGGCGGCGACGCCGACCCGCGCAGCAACGGCGGCGTCACGGTGGACCACGAGATCCTCGACTTCTTCTACGGGGAGTTGTTCACGGAGCTGCGGGTGTCGAGCGACACCCTCACCGTGGACGAGGTGGTCTTCAGTCACGAGGTCTGCGAGGTCTGGGGCGCTTCGGCCACGCTGGACCCCGAAGCGCTGGATGCCGTGAGCAACGACGACATGGCCAACTGGTGCGAGGCCTACACCGTCTACGGGGACGGCGATCTGGGCACCCCCGGCACGGACAACCTCTGCCCGCCGGACGTGGACGGTGACGGCTACGACGTCACCACCGACTGCGATGACACCGACGCCAGCGTGTACCCCGGCGCCACCGAGGCCTGGTACGACGGGGTGGACTCCGACTGCGACGGCGCGTCCGACTACGACCAGGACGGCGACGGCTTCGACAGCGACGCCTACGGGGGCACCGACTGCGACGACACCGCGGCCCGCGTGCGGCCCACCGCCCTCGACGTCCCGGGCGACGGCGTGGACGGCGACTGCGACGGCGCGGACGCCACGGGCAGCGCCCTGCTGGACATCGACGATCTGGCCGCGGGCGACCTGGTGATCACCGAGTTCATGGTCATGTCCGCGACCAGCGGCGAGGAAGCCCAGTGGTTCGAGGTCTACAACACGCTCTCCACCGACGTCTACCTCGACGGGCTGCAGCTCATGGTGGGCGAGGACGCGATCACCGTGTGGGACACCCTGGTCATCCCGGCCGGCGACTACGGCGTGTTCGGGATCTCCGACGACCCGCGGGCCATGGGCGGGGTGATTCCGGACCACGCCTATGGCTGGTCCTGGATGGGCTGGGAGGAGGGCCAGATCGGGCTCTACGCCGACTCCGTCACGGTGGACGAGGTGGTCTGGGACCGAACCTTCCCCGTGACCGTGGGCGCCTCCTGCACCCTGAGCCCCCTGCTGCTGGACGCGGCGAGCAACGACAGCGGCGCCTCATGGTGCAACGGCGCCACCCCCTATGGCCACGGCGATCTCGGCACGCCGGGCGCGGCCAACGACCCCTGCTGATCAGCGCACGAAGTACCCCGACACCTTCCAGGTGCCGTCCCAGTCGAGCATGGGGGTGACGGTCTCGAAGCCCTCGGCCTTGTTCTCGAACGAGGTCTCGTACTGGAGCACCACGTACTCGCCATCGGGCGCGCCCGGCAGGCTGGTCTGGTAGGTGGCGCCCTGCAGGCGGCGGCTCTGGACCGCGCCCAGCGGGCTGCGGACCGCGGTGAGCTGTTGGGTCCAGGTGTCCTTGGACACGGCGTCCTGGAAGTAGCCGGCGGCGGCGTCCCAGGTGGCGGCGCCGTTGGCGGCGTCGGCCAGGTTCAGCCAGGCGTCGGCGGCCTTGGCCGCGTCCTGCATGGCCATGGCGTGCTCGCCCTCGAAGGCGAAGGCGGCGGGCGCGGGGGCGGCCTCGGGCGGCGCCTCGGGGCCCGGAGGCGGCGTGGCGGCCTCGGGGGTGGGGGGCGGCGCGGCCGGAGGTGCGGGTTGGTCGCAGGCCAGGGCGAACAGCGGGATCAAGAGCGCGAAGCGGGACATGGGGACTCCTCGGATCGTGTAGGCAGGAAGCTCACTCTACCACCGGCTCGGCTCCCTGAACCACCAGGTAGCGGGAGCCGCCGCCCACCGTGAAGGTCTGCTCGCTGAGCTCGGCGTCGGGCCAGCGCACGGTGACCTCGGCCGCGCAGGCCGCGCCCAGGCCGAAGTGCAGCACGAGATCGTGCTGGGCGCCGTAGTGCCCGTGACCGCCGCCCACCTCCTGGGTCTGGACGTAGCCGCCGGCGGTGACCTGCACGCGGGCGCCGATGGCGGCCCGGTTGGCCGCGGTGCCCTGCAGGTGCAGGGCCACGAAGTTGCCCTGCTCGCCCACATCCTCGCCGGTGATGTTCTCGAAGAAGCGCGCGTTGAAGGAGTCGTAGCAGTCGGTGTCGCAGCGGGCGCTGGAGTGCCCGACCACCACGTCGAGATCGCCGTCGCGGTCGAAGTCCGCCACGCCGATACCGTGGGAGCGGTGATGGTCGATGCCCTCGCCGGGATCCACGCTCACGAAGGTGTCCTGGCCCTGGTTCTGCCACAGCAGGCCGCGGGCGCCCGGGTAGTCGCTGGAGCCGATGTAGACGTCGGGCCAGCCGTCGTTGTCGAAGTCGAAGACCGCGCCGGTCATGTCGCCGTCGTTCCAGTCCACCGAGCTGTGCTCGCGGGTGAGCCCGGTGACCTCGTTGCCCGGGCGGGAGAACGCGACGTCGGCCTGCCGCCGGTTGATGAGCAGCTCGGAGGGGTCGGAGGAGGAGCCCACGTCCCAGTGGACGATCTCGGTGGTGAGGAGATCCATCCAGCCGTCGTTGTCCACGTCGGCGCAGATGGTGGCGCCGCTGTTGCCGCCGAGGCGGAACCGCTCGCGGCTGTACGCGTGGTCCCAGCGGAAGGCGTCGTCGTCGCTGTTGCAGGTGATGTTGGGCTCGGGGACGCCCTCGCAGTCCTCGTCGTCCGGGTGCAGGTGGCACCAGCAGCGGGCGGACTCATCGTCGGTCCAGTCCACGCGGTCGTCGTAGGCGTAGCCGGAGTCCACGGCGCGGTTGGTGTAGGTGCCGTCGCCGTCGGCCTGGAAGAGCAGGTTGGGGGCGCGGCCGTAGGAGGCGGACATCAGCTCCGGCCAGCCATCGCCGTTCAGATCGCAGGCCAGGCCCGACCAGGCGACGCTGTGGCAGAGGCCGGCGTTGAGGTTGTCCACGTCGGTCCAGGCCTTGGTGTTGAGATCCGCGTCGTAGGTGACATCGTCGAAGGAGCCCGCGCCGTTCCCGCGGTACAGGCGGTCCTGGGCCATGTCGTACTCGGGCACCCAGAGGTCCACGAAGCCGTCGCGGTCGTAGTCGGTGAAGGCCGCCGAGGCCGGGGTGGTGTCGCCGTCGTAGTGCAGATCGTCGCCACCGGGCCCCAGGGCGAAGGTGCCGTCGCCGTTGTTGAGCAGGATCTCGGAGGTCTCGTCCACCGCGTCGCTCCCGTCGCTGATGGCGGTGAACAGATCGAGATCGCCGTCGTTGTCCACGTCGGCGAAGGCCCAGACCTGGCCGCCGCGCGAGGTGGAGGCGGCCAGGCGCGGCTGGCGGACGCCGGAGCTCTCCGTGACGTCCTCGAAGCCGCCCTGCCCGGTGTTCTTCAGCAGCCAGGCGTTGCGGGTGCCACCGGCGGAGAAGTCGTCGGCGGCGTCGGTGGCGCGGCGCAGGGCGAGATCGGTCCAGCCGTCGCCGTCGAAGTCCACCGCGCTGATGCGGGTGGCCTCGGGGTTCAGCACATCGAGCCCCCAGTCCGCGGTGGCGTCGCGGAAGGCGACATGCCCCGCCGTCCAGTGGGTGCCGCCGTGGCAGATGGCCGAGGTGGAGCTGTCGTCGGGCTTGTTGGGGCAGCCGACGGCGAGGAGCAGGAGCGGGAAGAGTGGGCGCATGGGGGAACCTCCGGTCGTCTGGAGCCTAACTCGCGCCGCCGGTGATCCATGCGCCCAGCCAACGACAGACCGCATCGGGGCCCGCGCGGTGATCCAGGGGCATGGCGGCCTCCGGTGTGCTACCCCCCGGAGGTATCCCGTCGCGGAATGGCCATGTCCAGGAAATCCTCCCTCCGCTGGCTGACCCTCGGCTTCGTCCTCCTCGGGCTGGGCTGGTTCTACCTGCCGGACTGCAGCCCGAAGAGCCCAGAAGAGCAGGTGCGCGCGGCCATCCAGGAGGTGGCCGACGGCCTGGGCGAGGCCCGGCTCGATCACGCCATGGCCCCCATCTCCGCGGCCTACCTCGACGAGGATGGTTTCAACGCCGCCGCCGTGCGCGGCATCCTGTTCCGCGAGCTGCAGTCCCGCGGCCCGATCCAGGTGATCCTCGGCGGGATCGAGGTCGAGTTCGACCCCGACGGTGAGCACGCCGAGGCGCGCTTCAACGCCATGCTGCTGGAGGGCCTGAACCCGGCCGCGCTCGATCTGCGGGCCAACAACGCCGAGGCCTGGGCCTTCATCGTGGACCTGGCCCTGGAAGAGGGTGACTGGCGCATCACCAGCCACGCGCGCCGTGACGTCGAGCCCAAGGACATCTTCGAGTAGGCGCTACCGCCCCACCTCCCAACCGGCGCTGGTGGGCGCGGTGCACATGGTGTCGGTGCAGACCTGGTAGTCCAGCACGCCGCTGAGGTGGTCCGGGGCGCCCTCGGGCAGGAGCGCGCGCAGGGTGAGGGCGCCCTCCAGCACCCAGGCCGGGCCGAGGGCCTCCGAGAGGGTGCGCTGCTCGCCGTCGGGGATGGGGACCACGATCTCGGGGAGCTGGTCCACGAAGACCGCCAGGGGGCGGGAGATGTCCTCCCGGGCGCCGTAGACGTGGAAGCCGGGGGCCACGTCGGCCTCGATCACCAGCATGCCGCCCTCCAGCCGGGCGCGGACCGCGATGGCGTGGTCCCAGTCGGGCTCTTCGGCTTCGCGGGGCGGAGGCGGCACCTGGGCGGCCGCGACCGGTGCGACGGGATGGGCCCGCACCAGATCGACGATGGCCGAAACCGAGGAGCGTTGGGTGTAGTTGACGTGGATCTCGCGGAAGACCACCCGCCCATCGGGGGCCACCACCAGCGTGGTGGGGTGCGGCATGCGGCGGGAGAGCCGGTTGTACAAGCCCCACTTCATCCAGAAGCTCTTGTCCACCAGGACGAAGGTCGCGCCGAAGCCCTGCTCGGCGATGGCCTGCCGCAGCACGGCCAGCGGATCGGTCGTCAGGATCACCACGGTGGCGTCCGCGTCCCTCAAGGCCTCGGCGGCGGCGTCGTATTCGCGCAACTGCGCGACGCACCAGGGTCACCAGTCGGCGGAGCGGATCAGCTCGATCACCACGTAGCGGCCGTCTGGATCCGGGATGTGGATCCTGCGGCCGTCGAGGTCGCGCAGGCCCAGCTCGAGGTGCTCGCCCGGGGCCGGGGCGGCCCTGCGCTGGGCGCCCACGCTCTGCATGTAGAGGTCACCTTCCCAGTGGTGGGCGCAGCCGAGCAGCAGGGGGAGCAGGGGGAGCAGGGGCATGACGGGTCTCCGAAGGGAGGCTGGAGCGTAATCCGTGGGGCGGGCGGGAACCGCAGGGTCAAGCGGATGTCAACAGGGGCGCACCCCACCCTGGAGCCCTCCATGCGCCGCCTCGCTCTGTCCGCCATCCTTCTGCTCGTCGCCGCCCCCGCCTTCGCCCAGGACGAGGACGAAGCCGCGCCCGCCCGTGGCCGCAGGTTCGTCGTCTCGGCCGTCTCCCACATCGACTTCGAGAAGGACCTGGACGTGGCCGGCGAGCTGGTTCGCCCTCCCGGTGTGCTGCTGCTCGACCGCAAGAGCATGGTCATCCATCCGATGATCGAGCTGCGCCGCGACTTCAACGACGTCCTGGAGACCTCCGTGGACGAAGTGCGCTGATTGGGGGCGCGGCTCGGACCTCCGGCGGCTACCCTGCGGCCTGGAGGTAGACATGCGCATTCTGTTCGTCGTCCCGCTGCTCGCCCTCGGCTGCACCCCGGCCGATCCCGCCGATCCCGCCCTCGCCCTGCGCGAGCTGGCCACCGCCAACGCGGAAGGCGTGTACAACGCCATCTACGACGGCATCGAGGCTCAGGATGGCATCGACCTGTGGAACCCCGGCGACGGCTACACCGGCAGCAGCAGCCTCGCCCTGCCCGCGGCCGGCGGGGAGGACTTCGGCCTGGATGGCGCCATCGAGGTGGACTGGACCCTGACCTGGAGCGAGGACAGCTACGTCTACCTCTGGGACTGGACCTTCGCGGTGGACTACGCCCCGCTGGTGCTGCCCTCCTGCGAGGTCACCGGCGCGGCCACCTGGGCCATGACCTACGAGTACTACGACTACGTCATGTCCGATCACACCTTCGCAGGCACCGTCACCCTGGACGACGGCGAGCCGCTGGAGGTGGCGTACACCGCCCACTGGTCGGGCAACCTGCACAACGTGCAGGGCAGCATCGGCGATGTCGCCGTGGACTGGGAGAACCCGAACCCGGACCTGCCTTGACGCGGCGGATCAGCGCCCGTCGAACCCCACCGGGGAGGGCGGCTGGTCCAGGCCTTGCAGGATCACCACGCCCCACTCGGCGGCGTGGTAGCCCTTCCGCGGAGCCTTCTTCAGGGCGGGCGCGGCCACGTGGCGGCAGCCGGGCTCCAGCACGAACAGGGCTCGGAGCATGTGCTCGGGGGGCGGCGAGATGGGCAGGGCGTACAGGCTCTCGGTCTGCGGGTAGACCGTGAGGTTGACGGCGGCCGGGAAGACCGGGTCCCAGAACTCCCCGAAGTCCGCGATCTCGTTGGGCAAGAAGCCCATGTCGGCCATGGCCTGCTCGATGCTGGCCTGGGCCTGCTCACCGTCCGTGCACCAGCCCTCGGCGTACTGGAAGGCGGTGGGGTCCAGATCCAGCTCGTAGAACAGGGAGCTGCGCGGGCCTTCCGTCGTCATGAGGTTGCCGTCGGGGTGGGCCATGACGCGCCAGCCGTCGTCGGGGTAGGCCGGCTCGGACAGCCGCAGGCGGCTGGGGTCGGGCAGCTTGACCTGCACCGCGGTGGGCCTGCGCGGGTACAGGTAGAGGTAGGGGGCCCAGTCTCCGCCCGTGGTGTCCATGGACAGCGCGACGTCGGTCTCGGCGCCCTCGGTGATGGCGAAGGCCGCGCAGCCCCAGCAGTCGCCGGTGTACCCGATCACGCCGTACTCGCCAGGCGGGAGGAGGGCCTCGAACGTGCTGGAGTAGCTGACCCCGGGGCGCGCCACCTCGGTGTCCTTCCAGTCGAACCCGCCCGTGTCCAGCGCGGGATCGCAGGCGACCTCGCCGGAGAGCACCGACCAGATGGCCACATCCGAGGGCGGTGAGCAGGGGTTGTGGACGATGCGGCCGTGGAGGTTGGCGTCGGTGTCGGCGTCGGTGTCGGCGTCGGCATCCGCGTCGGTGTCGGCGTCGGCGTCGGTGTCGGCGTCGGTGTCGGCGTCGGCGTCGGTGTCGGCGTCGGTGTCACCGTCCGCGTCGGTGTCGGTGTCGGCGTCCGTGTCGGCGTCGGTGTCGCCCTCGGGGGCCTGGGTGTCGTCCTTCTCCTCGCCGCAGGCGGCGAGCAGGAGGGGGAGGAGGAGCGGGAGTGCGCGCATGGAGGCCTCCTACATCCAGGTGGGCAGCAGGGGGGTGGGGCGGTCGAGGCCGTCCAGCAACATCAGGCCCCACTCGGCGGCGTGGTACCCGGTGCGCGGCACGGGCTGCAGGTTCGGCGTCGGCACACGGCGGCAACCCTTGGCCACCACGAAGATGGCGCGCAGGAGGTGGTCGGGCGCGGGCTCGATGGGCAGCTTGTACAGCGTGCTGATCTGCGGGTAGATGGTGAGCCGCTGCGCGTCGGGGAACTGATCGTCCCAGAAGGTGGTGAAATCGGCGATCTCGTTGGGGAGGAAGCCCAGATCCTGCATGGCGTCCTCGATGCTGGCCTGGGCGTGGGCGCCGTCGGTGCACCAGCCCTCGGCGTACTGGAACTGGTTGCTCTCCAGCAGCAGCTCGTAGAACAGGAAGTCCCGCGGGCCCTCGGCGGTGCGGAGCTGGCCGTCCGGGGTGGCCAGCACGTCCCAGCCCTCGTCGGGGTAGATGGGGTCGGCGGCGGTGATGCGGTCGGGGTCGAAGATGCGCACGTTCACCGCCGTGGGCTTCTTCGGGTAGAGGTAGAGGTAGGGGGCGTCGGCCATGTCGAGGTAGTCCATGGTCAGGTCCACATCGACCTCTTCGCCCTCGT
The DNA here is from genome assembly GCA_043814015.1 of Pseudomonadota bacterium. Taxonomy (GTDB): domain Bacteria; phylum Myxococcota_A; class UBA796; order UBA796; family JAFGLY01; genus JBDRKM01. The sequence continues at coordinate 950 of JBDRKM010000485.1, read as the reverse complement.
TGACGGTGAAGGCCGCGCAGCCGAAGCAGGTGCCGGTGTAGCCGATGACGCCGTAGTCGCCGGCCGCCAGGGTGGCCTCGAACGTGCTGGAGTAGCTGACCCCGGGGCGTGCCACCTCGGTGTCCTTCCACTCGCCGCCGCCGGTGTCCCAGCCGGGGTCGCAGGCGACCTCGCCGGAGAGCACCGACCAGATGGCCACCTCGCGGGGTGGGGAGCAGGGGTTGTGCACGATGCGGCCGTGGACGTTGGGGTCGGTGTCCGCGTCGGTGTCCGCGTCCGCATCCGCGTCGCTGTCGGCATCGCTGTCGGCGTCCGCGTCGGCATCGCTGTCGGCGTCGGCGTCGGTGTCGGCGTCGGCGTCCGCATCGCTGTCGGTGTCGGTGTCGGCGTCCGTGTCGGCGTCGGCGTCGCCTTCGGGCTGGTTGGTGTCGTCCTTCTCTTCGCCGCAGGCCGTGGCCAGCGACAGGGTGAGCAGGGAGAGGATCAGGGTGAGGCGCATGGGATCTCCTCGGGGGTGCGGGGTGGGGACAGTCTACCTGGAAAGTCGGGGGGTGGAGCGACGGGATAGGGCAACCGCGGAACCGCGCGCGGAGCGTCCATGTCCCCCCGCTGGAGCCTGCCCATCGCCTTCGCGGCGGCCTTCGCCCTGGCCGTGGCCACAGCGCTCACGGCGCCGGTGGAATTGCTGGGGGACGAGCGCGGCTTCGGGGCCTACGCCACCATGCAGGCCGAGCAGTACGTGGCCTGCCTGGGGGGCGACGCGGGGGCCTGCCGGGATCCGCGCTGGGACGAGCCCTACCAGGGCTACGGCAGCGCCAACCCCAAGCTGGGGATGCTGGTGCTGGGGGGGCTGGATCACGCCACCCGCTGGCTGCCCCACGAGCGGCGCGTGCCGGCCCGGCGCCTGGGCATGGCCGCCCTGGCGGGGCTGGCGGCGATGCTGCTGGCGG
>JBDRKM010000484.1:0-54971 GCA_043814015.1 Pseudomonadota bacterium | reverse complement strand
GCTCGCAGGCTCTCAGCGTCTCTGCGCCTCTGCGTGAGATCCTGCGAGGCCACGCCTCGCCTCGGCGATTCCCGCCAGCCACGGACATCTTGGCGGCTTGGCGTCTTTGCGCGAGATCCATCTGCCCCGAGCTGTTTCTTGTTAGTGCTCCCCGATGAACACGCCCCTCGCGTCCACCCCTTGCGTCGTCGGCGCCCGTGAGGGGGTGGTGTTCCTGGACAAGCCCGCCGGGCTCCCCGTGTTCCCGCCACACCGGGGCGCTGGGCCGAGCCTGCTGGCGGCGTGGCTCACCCTGCGGCCGGAGCTCGGCGCGCTGCCCTGGCCAGCGGGTTTCGAGGGCGGGATCGCACACCGGCTCGACACCGGCACCAGTGGGCTGGTGCTGGCCTGCGAGAGCCCGGAGCGCCTGGCGGCGCTGCGGGCGGAGTTCGCTGAGGGTCGCCTGGTCAAGCGCTACCTGCTGGTCAGCCTCAAGGAGGTCTCCTGGAGCGATCACCGCGTGGATCTGCCCATCGCCCATGACGCCCGCCGTCGCAGCCGCATGATCGCGCGGCGTGGCCAGGACACCCCCCACCGGGGGCGCTGGTATCCGGCACGCACGACCTTGATCCGTCAGGGGGAGCACCTGTGGGAGGCGCGCATCGAGACCGGGGTCACCCACCAGATCCGCGTCCACGCCGCATTCGTGGGCCTCGCGCTGGCGGGTGACCGCCTCTATGGTGGGGGAGCTCTCCCAGCAGGCATCGTGCCACCACCCGGGTCAGGATTCCTGCTCCACCACCTCCAGGCGCAGGGTCCAGGCTGGGAGAGCCCGACCCTGCAACCCCCGGAGTGGTGGGGGAGATTCCGTCCTACGGGTACCTGATCGCCGTGATCACCAGCGTGCGTGTCCCGCCCGGGGCGCGCAGGGTCACCTCATCGCCCGCCTCGCGGCCGAGCAGGGCGCGGCCCAGGGGCGCCTGGTAGCTGATGCGGCCCTCCCTGGCGTCGGTCTCGTCGATCCCGACGAGGTGGTAGGTGCGGGCCTCGCCCGCGTCGTCTTCCGTCTCCACCTCGGCTCCGAAGCGCACCCGCGCGCAGGCTACGTCGGCGGGGTTGACCACCTCCACCGACTCCAGGCGGTTGCGCAGGTAGCGCAGGCGGCGGTCGATCTCGCGCAGGCGCTTCTTGCCGTAGATGTACTCGGCGTTCTCCGAGCGATCCCCGAGCGAGGCGGCGTAGGCGACCTCGGCGGTGATGCGCGGGCGCTCCTCACGGAGGAGTTGATCGAATTCGGCGCAGATGCGCGCGTACCCCTCGGGGGTGATGTAGTCCGGCATGGCTACCTCGCTCGTCCGTCCCGGCGGCGGCGTGCCGTCAGGCCCAGCAGGCCCAGCAGGGCGACGAGGGTGGTTCCCCTGGGGCCGTCGGCGCCGCTGTGGCAGTTGCATCCATCGTGGATGGCCGAGCGCCAGGTGTCCCCGTGGGGACCATCGAGCTCGGCGTCGTCGCAGTTCTCGTCCAGGCGGCCGTCGCAGTCGTCGTCAAGGCCGTTGCAGAGCTCCTCGGCGCCCGGGTAGGCCTCGGCGCGGGTGTCGTCGCAGTCTTCGCCACCGGCGGCGGGGGAAGGCTCGCCGTCGCCGTCCACGTCGTACAGATCGACCCCGTCGCAGTCCTGGTCGATGCCGTCGTCGGCGCGCTCGGGGCTGGTGGGGGAGATGGAGATGTCGGCGTCGTCGCAGTCCATGGCCCCCACGGTGACGCCGTCGTGGTCAGCGTCCTGGGCCAGGTAGTCGTCGTCGGTGGTGCCGTCGCAGTCGGAGTCGACCCCGTCCATCCCGTCCACTGCCTCGGGGTGGACCGTGCGATCCGTGTCGTCGCAGTCGCCCTCGGCCACGGTCCAGCCGTCGCCGTCGCGATCCTGGGCGCCCGCGCCGTCGGCCGCGCCGTCGCAGTCGTCATCGACGCCGTCCTCGCCCTGCTCCGCGGCGCCGGGCGAGCGCTCGGGGTCGGCGTCGTCGCAGTCGCCGTCAGCCTCGGAGAACCCATCGCCGTCGTCGTCATGGACCCAGGTGCCCTCGTCGATCTCGCCGTCGCAGTCGTTGTCGGCGCCATCCACCAGCTCGGGGGCGCCGGGCCAGGTGGCGCGGTTGTGATCCTCGCAGTCGCCGTCGAGAGCGGTCCAGCCGTCGCCGTCGAGGTCGCGGCCCTCGGGGCCGGGGCCGGTGTCGCCCGTGTCCGGCGCGCCGGTGTCCGCCGGCTCGTCGATCTGACCGTCGCAGTCGTCGTCCCAGCCGTTGGGCTGCTCCACGGCGTGCAGGTGGACCGTGGCGAGGCGGTCGTCGCAGTCGAACAGCAGGGGCAGGCCGTCGCCGTCCGAGTCCGTCCACAGGGCCCGCTCGCCGCCCATGGGGCCGATGTCGGCGGGGGTGGCGTCGGGGTCGAAGCCGGCGCAGGCGTCCTCGAGGGGGGAGCCGGGCGCGGGGCGCAGGTCCACCAGGGGAGGGCGGGCGCCGATACGCCAGGTGCGCAGCTCGGGATCCTGGTACAGGTTGTCGTGCAGGCCGGCGGGATCGCAGTCGGCGAGCTCGGTGCCGCCCCAGAAGGCGCTGTCGCGCACCACGACCCCCCAGCCCTGGCAGTCGAGCCCCACGGCATCATCCACCAGCAGGGCGCCCAGCAGGGTGGCGGGCGCAAACGCCAGCACGCCGGCCTGCGCCGCGTCGAAGGCGGCGATGTGCGACAGGGTGGCGCCCACCTGGACCTGGAAGCCGACCCGGCCGCCGAAGGACACCAGGTTGTCGTAGGCGCCGCCCGAGGACAGGGAGAAGCCGATGTCGCCGGGATCGACGGCGATGGAGCGGGCGATGGTGGGGGCGCCGGCCAGGACCTGGAAGGCGGTGACCCGGGCCTGCAGCACCGCCACCTCGCTGAGCACCGGCGCGCCGCCCCAGATGGAGACGCCCGCGGTGCCGGGGCGCTCGATCACGCAGCGATCCAGCCGGGCGCTGCCCAGCATGGAGACGGCGACGCCGGGGGCGTCCCGCAGGGTGAGCTCGCGCAGGGTGCCGGTGTAGAGGAGCACCTGGGGGCTGTCGAGCCCGGCGCCGTCGAGCACCACCGTGCCCAGGCCCTCGGCGGCCTGGATGGTCACCGGCTGCGCGAGGGTGAAGCGCTCGGCGTAGGTGCCGGGCAGGACCGAGAGCGTGTCGCCGGCGACCGCCACGGCCAGGGCTTCGCCGAGGGTGGGGTAGTCGCCGCCGCTGCCCACGGTCCACTCCGTGGCGAGGGCGCCGGGCAGGAGCAGCAGCCAGCTCACGCCTCACCTCCGGCGGGCGTGGCGGGCTCGGCCGGCGCGACATCGCGGCGTCGCCAAGGGATGAGCCCGGCGCCGGGCAGCACGGGCAGGGGCTGGCCCGCCGCGCGCGCGCGCGCCACCATCAGGTACAGCGCCGTGAACAGCGCGAGGAACTCCCAGAAGGGCTTCTCGTTGTACTCGAACTCCACGAAGGACCAGGCCGCGTAGCCGATCATGGTGGCGGGCATGGTCCAGGCGAAGACCTCCAGGGCGCTGCCCCTGGTCCAGCGGGTCAGGTCGCGGGCCATGCGCAGGATGGTGGCCCCGAGCCAGCCGAAGACCCCGAGGCCGATCAGCCCGTAGTGGGCCAACAGACCCCAGAAGATGCCGTGGGGGTAGTGGTAGTCGGAGTTGTAGATGAACCAGTTGTACCTCTCGAGCAGGGTCAGGTAGCCGCCGGCGCCCACGCCGCGCCCGTAGGTGTCAAGGAACATCTGGACACAGACTTGCCAGTTCTGGGCCCGATACGTGCTCCAGGTGCGCCCGACGCTGAGCGCGATGCGGTTGAGGGCCTGGGAGGTGGAGCCCCAGTCCAGGGTGGTGGCGGCCAGGAACAGGACGGCCACGACCACGAGGAAACGCAGGAACCAGGTGCGAAACAAGGGCATGGCCAGCGCCGTGAGCCCGCCCCCGATGATGACGGAGTAGATGGCCCCCCGCGAGCCCGAGCGCAGCATGTTGAAGAACACGAACAGGCCCGCGGCCACCAGCAGCCAGCGCAGCCACACCCTGCGCTGGACCAGGGCCAGGCCGAAGGTGGTGTGGATGATGAAGCTCAGGTTCATGGCGTACCAGTTGGGCTGCTGCCCGAGGCCGGTCTCGCGCCCGCCGCCCTCCGCGGCCTTCCAGGGCCCCGAGTCGCCGACCCCGATGGCGTCGGAGCCCAGGGAGTAGACCCCGATGAGCACACAGGCCAGCAGCCAGGCGTAGATCACGAAGGTGAACTCCCTCGGGGTGCGCACGAAGCTCAGGATGAGGATGGTGTTGGTCACCACCACGCCCATGCTGATCAGCTCGGAGAGGCCGTCCCCGCGGTCCGCCGACCAAGCCAGGGACACCACGAGGAAGACCACGAAGGAGACAAGGCTCGGCAGCCAGGGCCAGGAGAGGAGCAGGGGGCGCCGGTGGCGGACCACGTGGACCGTGAAGGCCGACAGCGCGATCAGCAGGAAGACCTCGAAGGTGCCGATGGCGGTGTGCCCGATGCGGATGAACGCGTTCTGCGAGGTGTCCATCAGGCGCGCCATCATCAGCAGGGCGATGCCCCACACCGGGCGCTCCAGCACCACCGCGACCAGCACGATGCCGAACACCGCCGCCACCGAGAGGCGCCAGTCCACCAGGAAGAGCAGGACCAGAAAGACCTGCGCGCCGAGGATGAGCGCCACCACCGGCAGCCCTCCCTTGCCCCGGAGCGGGATCAAGCGCGCGAGACGGGCCTGGATGGGTGCGATGGGGGGTGCCTTCTGATCGTCCTGGGGCGGATATCCCAACGGGCGCGGAGGCGCTGTCTCTTGATAGTTCCCCTGACGCCTCTTCCGGAGTCCCCATGCTCGTCGAAATCAGCCTCTTCGCCGGCGCCCTGGTGCTCGGCACCATGGCCGCCGTTCTCGGGCGTCGGCGTCCGCCTTCGCTCGACGCGGAGCGGCTGTTCAAGCTCTGCCAGGCCACGCTGCTGTGGGGCCATACCGAGCGTGCCGGAGGCGATGAGAAGGCCTGGGTGGCCGCGGTGGAGCGCGGGGTGCTGTACCACCCGGCGGGGCGCCGGGGGTGGGAGAAGCTGGAGGATCCGGCGGCGGCCCTGCCGGTACCGGCCCTGCCCGGCGAGCGCGCCCTGGTGGACGAGCTCGCAAAGCTGGAGCCCGGCCCCGCGCGGGTCGCGCGCATGTTCACCTGCGAGACGGCCCAGGAGGCGTTGCTCTCCGATCCGGCCGCGTTGGGTCCCGAGTGGGCACCCGCGGCCTGGCTGGGCCACGGCTGCACCTGGGAGGGCCTGGCCGTCTGGGACGAGCCCGTGCGCGCCGCGCTGGCCCGCCGCCTGGGGCACCTGCGGGTGGTGCTGGTGGCGCCCGAAGGCGAGGCGGCCGAGGAGATCGCCGCGGCGCTGGAGGGGGCAGCCGGGGCGCGGGTCCTGCGCTGGGAGGGGCAGGCGCCCGAGGTCCTGGCCGAGGTCCTGGCCGCGGAGGTCACCGATCTCTCCCAGCGTCTGGCCCTGGTGGCCTTTGGCCCGGCCGGGCCCGGCCTGCTCGCCGCCCTCGAGGCCAGCCCCGCGCTGCGTGACCAGGTGGCTTGGGCGCTGTTCGTGGGCAGCCCCCTGGCCGGCGTGGAGGGCGAGGCGCCCGAGGGGCTCGGCGTCGCCGCGCGGGAGGCCTGGCTGGCGGAGCACTTCAGCCAGGATTCCCTGGACACCGAGCTGAAGCGCGCCACGCCCTACGCCATGCTCGCGCGGCTCCATCGCGAGGTCTGGCCTGCTGGGATCGAAGGTGCGCCCTGGGCTCGCCAGCGCCTGGACGAGCCCGCCGTGCCGCCCTCCGGTCGGCGGCCCGTGGCCGTGGTGGATCTGGGCGCCGCGCCCGCCGCGCCCGATGCCCTGCCCGCCGAGGTGCTCGGCCGCAGCCTGCTGTTGCTCCAGGCTTTCCTGCTGGGCGCCGGGGCGCCACGCGCCTAGCCCCGCGCCTGTGCTATCCTCCCGCTGTTCTCCCGGAGGAAACGAGTCATGTCCATCCCGCTTTGCACCCTGGCCCCCGCCGCCCTGCTCCTGCTCGCCCTGGGGGGCTGCGGGAAGGACGACACGGCTGGCGACGACGACACCTCCACCCCGGAGGCCAACGCCCACGCCAAGGTGGAGATCGTCTCGCCCACGGATGGCGCCAGCTTCTCCGAGGGCGATGCGGTGGCCCTGGAGGTGAGCGTCACCGACGAGGAGAGCGGCGATGCCCTCGCCCACGGTGACGTCACCTGGAGCGCCCCCGGCGGCTGGAGCTACTCCGGCGACACCGGCAGCGTCACGGATCTGCCCGTGGGCAGCTACGACCTCGAGGTCACCGTGGGTGTCGGCACCCGCGAGGTCACCGACAGCGTGGCCATCACCGTCATCGAGCGCCACGATCCCATCGGCTACGGCGGCGCCCTCACCGCCACCCTGTACCTCTACAGCAACGAGTACGACATGGACGACGAGGGCCCCTGCGACGGGACCTTCGACCTCGGCACGGACGAGTCCTGGGCGGTGACCGGCAGCGGCCACTGCCACGTGGATCTGTTCTGGGACATGGTGAGCTGGGACGTGGACTTCGAGATCGACGGCGCGCGCACCGACGCCGCCATCGCTGGCACCCTGTTCTTCTTCGACGACCACGGCACGCGCTACGAGGCGCCCTACACGGGCACCGTCAGCGACACGGAGGTCCACGTCACGTTCGGCGAGGAGTTCCAGAACGAGGACGGCATCCTGCGCTTCAGCGGCGCGATGGACGGCACCGCGCGGTAGGCTTCCTTGGCACCGACCAGAACGAGCCCTGCACACCGACAGTTCGAGGAGCCTCTATGGCTCTCCATCGGGGCTGCTCTGGCAGCCCCGCGCCGCCCATCAGGCGGCGAAGATAGGGGGGAGGGCGCGTGTCGCGCCCGATCGGGGGGGAAGAATCTGTCTTCCCCCCCCCAAGAAAGGGGCGCCGCCATTTCGGCCGACCTTGTCGGCCGAAATGGTCGGTGCCGCTTCCTTCACCGATCCAGCACCGCCAGCGTCGCGGGCGTGCTCCCCGCTTCCGCCCAGCCCTGCTCGGAGAGCGCGAGCACCAGCGCGGGCTCGGTCACCGAGAGCCGCTCCACCAGCGCACCATCGACCTCGCGCACCTCCACCAGCGGCTCGCCCGCGAGCAGGCGCGCGCCTGGCGAGGCCAGCGGACAGAGCAGCCCGGTGCGGGTGGTGCGCGGGCCAGGGTCGCGGCGCCAGGGGCCCGGTGGCGCCAGGCTGGCGTGCGGCGCCGCCGGGACCGCGGTCAGCCCCAGCTCCGTCAGCACTCCCAGCACGGCCGCCAGGCCCTCCTCCACCGCCGGGCGCGGCAGCATGCGGCGCGGCCCGAGCTCCAGGGTGAAGGCCAGGGTGTCGCCGTGGTTCAGCAGGGCGCCGCTCAGGGAGCGGTCGAGCCGATGCGTGCGGTACGCACCCTCGGCGTAGTCGCGCACCACGGTGAGGCCGCTGGCCGCCGCCAGCTCCTCCATCCGGCGAACGGCGGCGGTGCGCTCGCGCGCCCGGGGGCTGATGGGGCGGTCGAGGATGGCGTAGGGGATGCTCGCCGGGCTGTCGGCGTGCAGGTCGAGCACCAGGTCCGGCCGAAAGCCAAGCATGTCATTCCACAGCGCGTGTGCCGTGCGGGTGGCGGGATCGCCGTGGGCCTCGCCCGGGAAGGACCGGTTGAGGTCGGCGCCTCCTGTCGGCAAGCCGCGGCAGCCCTGCCGCAGCCCCGCCGGGTTCAGGCTCGGGTACAGCCGCACGGCGCCCCGGAGCAGGGACGAGGGCAGCGACTCGACCAGCCGGTGCACCACCCCGATCCCGACGCACTCGTCGCCGTGCAGGTTGGCGCACACCACGACCCGCGGGCCGGAGGCGGGGTGCTCGAGGGTGAGCACGGGCAGGGGCTGGCCCCGGGCGGGCAGCGCCAGCGCGCGGCGCACCAGCGCCACGGGACCGCCCGCTGACTTCAGGCGCATGGCCCCGAGGCCGCCCAGACGCCCAGCTTGAGGTAGCGGCCTTCGGGGAAGTGCACCGCGGCAGGGAAGTCAGGCGGCTGGGAGCCGCCGTGCAGCAGGTAGAGCCGCCGCCCGGCCCTGGAGGCGCCTTGCTCCACCGCCTTCTGGAAAGCGCGCGGCGCCACGCTGCCCTGGTTGCAGGCCAGCACCAGCAGACCGTCCTCATCGAGCACCCGCAGACACGCCGCGGTGAGGCGGCCCAGGTCGCGCTCCACAGAGAACGCACCCCCGGGGCCGTGGGAGAAGGGCGGAGGATCTGCCAGGACGAGGTCGAAGCGGCGCCCCTTCCGCCGGTACCGATCCAGCAGCCTGAAGGTGTCCTCCTGCTCGAACTCCAGCTCTGGGCCGTCAAAGCCGTTCAGGAGCAGGTTGGCGCGGCTGCGCTCGAGGGCGGTGGCCGCCAGGTCTGCGGTCACCACCTCGGCGGCGCCCCCGCGGGCCGCGAAGACCGAAAACGCCCCGGTGAAGGCGAACAGGTTCAGCACGCGCCGGCCGGCCCAGGCGCGGTCGAGCCAGGCGCGGTTGTCGCGCATGTCGGCGAACAGGCCGGCATCGCTGCCAGCGGCCGGGCGCGCCAGGAAGCGCAGGCCCCGCTCCTCCACCACCTGCTCGAAGGCCAGGGCCGCCCGCCCGGCCTCGGCGGGATCGCGGGCCCAGAGCAGCTCGGGGGTGCGTTCCTCCCGGGCGGTGTCGCGGGGGTCCGTGCGCCAGCCGAGGGTGACGCGGGCCGGATCGAGGCGGGCCATGAGGGCGCGCTGCAGCAGGGGGAGCAGTGGCCGCAGGGCAGGGGAGTCGAGCGTGACGTGCAGGTGGGGGCCCCACACGTCCACCCGCAGGCCGGGCAGGTCGTCGTTCTCGCCGTGCACGGCGCGCCAGGCCGTGGTGGCCGCGGGCAGCAGGCCGCGCCGGCGGGCCAGGGCGGTCTCGAGCGCGGCCGCCATCCAGGGCTCGTCAAGCGGGCCGGGGTCGGCGCGGAAGCGGCGCACCGCCAACCAGCCGTCGTCTCCAAGGCCAGTGCCCAGGGCGCGGCCGTGGCGATCCGCGATGGCCACCTCCTGGCCGGGCCTCGGGCGCCGCCCGCTGTCGGCCACCTCCTTGGGGTAGACCCAGCAGAAACCTCGGGAGAGCCAGCCCGCGGAGTGATCGTCGACCACCACCGTGGTAGGTGGGGCGGGCCTCGTGCCGCCAGGATGGGTCCGGGTCATGTCGGGATCACCAGATTCAAGCGCCGTCACTTCGGTGGAGAACCTCACCGAGCTGTACCAGCTCGTCGCAGCAGCCGTCTACCACGCGGACGGCCTGTGGGGCGAGGCCACCTTCGACCTCTACGCCCGGGATCTCCCAGCGAACTTCGGCTACGCCATCCTCGCGGGGGTAGACGAGGCCGTCGATACCGTCCTCAACTTCTCGCTGCGCCCGGAGACGGTGGACTGGCTGCGCCAGCTGCCCGAGTTCGCCCGCGTCTCGGACTTCTTCTTCCAGTCCCTCGCGCACCAGCACTTCAGCGGCGATGTCTGGGCCATGCCCGAGGGTTCGCCGTTCTTCGCGGGCGAGCCCATCCTGCGGGTGTGCGCGCCCTTGATCCAGTGCGTGTTGCTGGAGTCGAGCCTGATCCAGCGGGTGGGGTTCGGCAGCGCGGTGGCCACCCGCGCCTCGCGCCTGGCCCTGGCCGCTGGTGAGCGCGAGGTGCTCGACTTCTCCGCCCGCCGCTGGGCCTGCCCCGAGACCGCGCGCGCCGCCTCCCGCGCCGCCTTCGTGGGTGGCATCTCCAGCACCAGCAACGTGCAGGCCGCCGGCTCCCACGCCATCGCCCCCATCGGCGCCCTCTCCGGCACCTTCATGGCGGTCTACCGCGACGAGCGCCGCGCCCTGGAGGCCATGCGGGTGCACTTCCCCGAGGCCCTGCAGGTCACCATCGACGAAGACCCCGAGCTGGCGGTGCCCCGCTTCCTCGACGGCCGCGGCGTGCCCTCCTCGGTGCGCCTGTCCGATCCCTACCTCGAGCAGAAGTCCGCGGCTTGCCGTCGCGCCCTGGATGAACACGGCCTGCAGCGGGTGCGCATCCTGGCCTCCGGCGGCCTCGACGAGATCCGCGTGGCCCAGCTCACGGCGTCCAAGGCGCCCATCGACCAGTTCGCGGTGGGCACGGCCCTGGTGCGCGGGATCGACGATCTGCAGGGGCTGTTCTCCTTCCGGATCGCCGAGATGTGGCGCGGCACGCGGGCCGAACCCATCACGGCGCCCGGCTCCGCGCCGCACCCCGGCGCCAAGCAGGTGATCCGCTACCCGCACAAGGACGTGCTCTGCCTCGAGCCCGAGGCCGCCCGGCTGGCCCGCCGGGGCGGGGTCCCCATGCTGCACCACGTGGTGGCCCAGGGCGAGCGCCAGGGCGCCCCGGCCCCCCTGATCGTGGCCCGCGGCCTGCGCGCCGCCGGGGTCGAGTTCCTCCCGCCTTCGGCCAAGCGCCTGCGGGGGCCCAAGCCCCACGATGTGGAGATCAGCGCGGGGGTGGCGGCGCTGGAGCGCTAAGCGCCCTGCTCGTCCATCGACGCGTCGAGGTTCTCCGGGCTCAGGAACTCCGCCGGGGGCAGGCTCGCCGCCCGGGTGAACCGCTCGTTGGCCAACCTGAGGCTCCGGATCATCTCGCGCGCCAGCAGGCGCTGGAACCGGATGCCCAGCGGATCGCTGCCCTCGAGCAGCGCGAGGCCGTGATCACGGGGCAGCAGGGCGAGGGTCGCCGCCGTGAGCGCGCGGACGGTGGCCGAGCGGGGTTGGGCGTCGAGCATGGACAGGTAGCCGACCATGTGGCCCTTCCCGAGCCGGGCGGTGGTGATCCGGTGGCCGGTGGGGAGGGTGCGGGTGACCTGGATGGTGCCGTTCAGGATGAAGTAGAGCCCCGTGTCGGTGGAGCCCTGCTCGATCAGGACGTGCCCGGCGGGGACCTGGACCAGATCGAGACGGCCAGCGATGTCGCGCAGCTCGACCTGGGACAGCCCGCGCAGCAGCGGGAGGGCCTTGAGGTAGATGGGGTCGATGGCCATGTCACTCCCCCGGCGCCAGCTGCCAGGCGGCCAGATGACCGCTGGCCTCCTGGCCGATGCGGGACGCGAAGAGATCGCCGATGCGATCCTCCATGACACGGAAACGGGCGGCCAGCAGCAGCAGCACCTGGCGCAGCACCTTGGAGGCGCCCGGGTGCTCGGCCGAGATCATGCGATCGAGCGACTCCTTGGCCATGATGAGCAGGATCGTGTTGGTGGCGGCGACCGCGGTGGCGGCGCGCGGGGCGGGATCGATCACCGCCATCTCGCCCAGGACCGCGCCCTCCTCCAGGGTGGCCAGCTCCACGCTCACCCCGGGCTCGGGTGAGCAGCGCAGGCTGACGCTGCCCTGCAGCAGGACCATCAGGGAGTCACCCATGGCCCCCTCGCGGAACACGATTTTATCCTTGAGGAACAGGGCGATCTGGCACTCCAGCAGGATCTCGCGCAGCTCCTGTGGGGTCAGGGAGGAGAACAGGCCGATCCTGGCGGCCTTCTCGATCAGGACCTCCGTGTCGATCATGGCTGCCTCAGGGGTGGGGCCATCAGCGCGCGGGCCGCTGCAGCGCGATGACGGTGGTGCCCACGATGATGTGGTCGCCGATGGGGATGCTCGTCGGCTGGGAGATACGCTCGAGGGTGCCGCCGCTGGTCCAGGCCCAGGTCGGGCAGCGCTCGTGGAGCGGTTCGATGGCGCAGACGCCGTTCGAGGGGGTGATGGACACCTGGTGGCGGCCGGCCAGCGCGCGGTCGAGGGTGAAGCCGGACTCCCGCGCGCGCGCCGCCCGCGGCCCGGCGCACCAGCGGATGTTGGCCTGGCCGCGGCGATCCGGCAGGGAGAGGCCGGGATGGGCGGGCTCGCGGCCGAGCATGGCGCGCTGGCCCTCGGCCACCATGATGTTGGTGGGAGACTCCGCGAGCAGGAAACCGAGGTAGGGCTCGGCGGGCGAGGCCCAGAACACGTGCAGGCGATCGCCCACGCGGATGCGGGCGCCCTCCTGGAGATCGACGCGCTCCTTCAGGCGGAGGGGGCGCTCGTCGAGCACCACCCGGGTGGAGGTGGCCACCAGGGACACCCCCGCCGGGGAGACGTCGATCCGGGCCAGGGACTGGTCGGAGGAGTTCACCCACTGGCCGTACTCGACGAGATCGTAGAAGTAGCCACCGACCACGTCCGACATGGGCACGGAGGGCAGGGCCAGCCCCGCGTAGATGATCCGCAGGGCCGCGTTGAAGCCGGTGTCGAGGATGATGGTGTTGGAGCCGCCGTCCTGGGTGATGACGCGCTGGTGCTCCAGGATGGCCGTCTCGACGGCCACCGGGGTGCCGATCACGAGGCCGTGGCCCTGGGACTCCCAGGCGATACGGTCGCTGGGCGCGATGGGGTAGGCGGCCAGGTAGACCGAGGCCGGATCGAGGACGGGCAGCGCATCGACCGCCGCGGTCAGCGCGGGGCTGCCAGGCTCGAACCCCACGGCCAGCACCACCACGTCCGGCGGCAGCTGGGGCACGGGCTGATCCGGCCTGAGGACGACGAGGGCGTGCTCGCGGGCGGCGTTGCCCACGTGCTCGGGCAGCCAGGAGCGCTCCGGGGGCACGGCGCGGAAGACCGAGGCCTCTCCGGCGATGCCCTTGAGGGTGAAGATGCCGACGCGATCCCAGGGGATCTCCGACTGGTTCATGCAGTGGAAGGTGCCCTCCGAGAACCAGACCTCCTCCGCGGGGGTGCGGCTGTTGATGCGGGCGGCCAGGTTCACGGCGTCGCCAAACGCGTCACCGTCGATCTCCTCCACGTCGCCGGTGGCGGCGCTGACGCGGATGGCCTTGCCGTCGGCCCGTGCGCGGGCCACGAGATCGAGCCCGGCGCGCAGGGCATCCGTGGCCGCGTCGAAGAGCGCCATGAAGGAATCGCCGATGTTCTTGACCACGCGGCCGTGGTGGGCCTCAATCACGGGGACGACCAGGTGCTCGTGGTAGCGGATCAGATCGCGCAGCCCCTCGCGGTCGGAGCGGGCGACCGACGCGGTGTAGTTGGCGAGGTCCGTGAAGACGACCGTTCGGGTGGCGGTGGGCACCTGTGGAACCCCTGGCGCGGTGGTGCAAGAACATACTTTGCGAGGGCCCGTCAGTCGAGCCTCGCCCCCCCGCGAGGCGCGCACTCACAGGGCCACGCCGGATTGTCACCTTGTCAACCTTCCGCGGGGCCACCTTCGTCGGGTTGTCAAGGTGTCCGGCGCAGGGCGTGCTGTACACGTCGATCGAGCCCTGCACGGTGCCCTGGTGCACGGAACGCGGTGGCATGGTACTTGCTACGGCTCCCAGCGAGCAAGGATCCACCCCGTGCGAGGCACCGACGTGGAACACGACAAAGCCGAACAGGAAGTCGAACAGGAAGAGAAGGCGGCGCGCCCCCCCATCGAGCCCGGCCGCTGGGCCCGCGTGGGCGCCGTCCTGGCCGTGGCCGCGCTGGCGGCGGCCTTCGCGACCGACCTGATCATCGGGCACTTCGTGGGGCTGCCCGAAGGCCAGTCCGTCGCGAAGGCGCGCGTGGCCGAGCCCTCGGCCAGCCCCGAGCGCGCACCCCGGCGACGGGAGAGCACCCGCGTTCCCGCCAAGTCCACCTACCTCGACCCCATCCTGCGCCGGAACATCTTCGACTCCACCGCGGTGGGCTCTACGGCCGTCGAGGGGGGGGAGACCGGCGAGGACGGGCGGCGCACCGATCTGCACCTCACCCTGCTCGGCACGGTGGTAGCCCAGCCCGCCTCGGGCTCCTCCGCGCTCATCGCCGCGGGCGACGGTCGCGACGCCAAAGCCCTCGGCTACGGCATCGGAGATGTCCTGTTGGAGGAGGCCACCATCCTGCGCATCGAGCAGCGCAAGGTGGTCCTCCGGCGCTCCGACGGAAGCCTCGAGTACCTCGACATGGGTGGGGAGGGCGCCAAGAAGGAATCCCCGCGCAGCACAGGCGGCGCGGTCGCGGGCACCGAGGACAGCGAGGGCATCACCCAGACGGGCGAGTTCTCCTGGGAAGTGGACGAGAGCGTCATCTCCGGCGCCCTGGGCAACATCGACTCCCTGGTCTCCCAGGTGCGGGCCATCCCCCACAAGGGCCCCGACGGCGAGATCGACGGCTTCCGCCTGAGCGCCATCCGCCGCGGGAGCCTGCTGCAGAAGCTGGGCATCAAGAACGGAGACGTCATCCACGGTGTGAACGGCACACCCATGACCAGCGCGACCGGCGCCATGGGCGCCTTCCAGTCCATGCAGTCCGAGCGGCAGTTCTCGTTCGACGTCTCCCGCCGGAACCAGAAGCATACCTTCGAATATTCGATTCGCTGAGCTGTAGAGAGCTTCGGAGCGCGATGAGGATGAGCAAGCCCGTTTTCACCAGTATGTCTCCCGCCTGGCTCGCCGCCCTGCTGGCCCTGGGGCTCTCCGCCCAGCCCGCCCTCGGGCAGGACGATCCCCCGCCTGACGACGAGGAAAGCGAGCAGGACGAGGGCCCCCTGCGGCCCATGCCGCTGCTGCCCGGTCCCGCCGGTCCGCTGCGCCGCGGGATGCCCGGGCCCTCCCACAAGCCTGTCGGCAAGCCCGGAATCCAGTCCGACCCCGACGATGGGGGCGACGGCCCGCCCCCGCCCCCGCCCCCCGGTGCGGACGAGGGCGACGAGGGCGATGAGGGCGACGGCGCGGGCCTTCCGCCGAAGACCCAGCCGGTACAGGGCCACGCCGACGAGGGGGACGAGCCCGAGGGCACCACCATCACTCCCTCCGCCGACCGGCAGCGCCCGCCACAGCTGGATCCAAACGCCAAGGTCAGCATCGACTTCGTCGACACCGACATCAACGACCTCATCCGCTACATGGCCGAGATCACCGGGCGCAACTTCATCCTCGGTGAGAAGCTCTCGGGCAGCATCACCATCATCAGCCACCAGCAGGTGACCCGCGCCGAGGCTTACGAGGCTTTCCTGTCGGCCCTCGAGGTCGCCGGCTTCACCACGGTCACCGTGGGCAAGGCCACCAAGGTCATCAAGGCCTCCGATTCGGCCAAGGTCCCGCTGCGGACCTACCACGACGGCGATCTGCCCTACACGGACAACTACGTCACGCAGATCATGGGGCTCGAGAACGTCGACGTGAAGGAGATCTCCTCCGTGATCAAGGAGCTGGCCAGCGGCCAGGCCCACGTGATCGCGTACTCGCCCACCAACACCCTGATCATCACGGAGACCGCCACCAACCTCAGGCGCATCTACAGCATCATCAAGGAGCTGGACGTCGCCTCGCCCAAGTCCACCGTGCAGATCATTCCGCTGCTGTACGCCACCGCCAGCGACGTAGAGACCATCATCGAGGAGCTCTACGGCGTGGACAGCTCCTCTTCCTCCTCCTCCGGCGACGACTCAGCGCGCACCGCGGCCGCCCGCCGACGCGCCGACCGCGCGGCCCGGCGCCGGGGCGATGCCGCCGAGCAGGTCTCGGAGGCCTCCAGCACCAGCGTGGGCGAGGGGCGCTACATCTCCAAGATCATCTCGGATGAGCGCACCAACTCCCTGATCATCCAGGCCAACGAGGAGGCCATGGCCTCCATCCGTGACCTCATCGGGCGCCTGGACATGGACGTGGATCCATCCTCCCGCTCCCAGATCCACGTGGTCTACCTGGAGCACGCCGACGCGGAAGATGTGGCCCAGGTGCTCTCCAACCTGGCCAACGCCTCCAGCAGCAGCTCGAGCCGCAGCTCGTCCTCTTCTTCCCGCGGTGGGCGCCAGACCGACGCCCGCGGGCGGCCGCTGCCCGGCGCGCGCGACGCCGCCGGTGGTGAAGAGGGCGCCGACAAGGCCACCGGGGCCGCCGCGGCCTTCGAGTCGGGGCTCAAGGTCGCGTCGGATGAGAACACCAACTCCCTCGTGATCATCGCCGGCCCAGAGGAGTTCCGGGTGATCAAGCAGGTGATCGACAAGCTCGACATCCGGCGCAAGCAGGTCTTCGTGGAGGTGGTCATCCTCGAGATGGCCAGCGAGGACACCTTCGACATGGGCATCGGCTACCACACCGGCACCACGCGGGACGACGGCGGCTACGGCATCTACTCGGCCCAGCTCAACGGCAGCTCCCTCGGCCTGACCACGGATGCGCTCTCCGGACTGGCCATGGGTGTGTTCGGCCAGGCCATGACCATGACCGTGGGGGAGGGCACCGAGACCATGGATCTCTCCGTGCCCATCTTCGGCGTCGCGCTCAACGCCCTGCAGGCCAACTCCAAGGTCAACATCATCTCCACGCCGAACGTGCTCACCATGGACAACGAGGAGGCCGAGTTCGTCGTCGGCCGCAACATCCCGTTCCCCGTGTCCACGGGCCGCGACTCCAACAACAACCCCATCGTCTCCTACCAGCGCGAAGATGTCGCCACCACGCTGAAGGTCACCCCTCAGATCAACGAGTCCAACTACGTCACCCTGGAGGTCTACCAGGAGGTGCAGGAGGTGGAGGAGGACTCCAAGGGCCTCGATGTCTCCACCGCCGGCTTCATCACCTCCAAGCGTTCGGCCGATACCACCGTGGTGGTGCGCGACAACCAGACCGTGGTGCTCGGTGGCCTGATCGGCAACACCGACACCGAGGTGGAGAGCAAGATCCCGCTGCTGGGAGATCTCCCCCTGATCGGCGCCCTGTTCCGTGGGCGGCGCACCGTCAGCCGCAAGACCAACCTGCTCATCTTCCTCACCCCCCACGTCATCGACGGGCCCGAGGATCTGGAGGAGGTCTACCGGGTCAAGGTCGCCCAGCGTGAGGAGTTCATCCGGCGCTTCTACGGCAAGAGCAAGGACGAGCAGGAGGCGGAGCTGGCCAAGCTGCTGCAGTACTCCATGAACGTGGTGGATCGGCCCTCCGCCTACCGCACCAAGCTCGACGCGGGCGCCCACACCAGCACCATCTCGGGTGACGGCACCAGCACCACCGATCCGATCGTGGCGGAGCCCCCCGCACCTGCCCCCGAGGCCACGCCCGAGGACCTCGAGGACCTCGATGCCGACGAGCAGGAGCTCTGAGCATGGGCATCCGCCGCATCCCCCTGGAGCACGACCTCGCCGCCCGCGGCGTGCCGCAGGCCGCACTGTTGGCGGCCCGGGAGCTGGCGGCCGAGCAGGGCACCGGGCTCGTGGAGGCCCTGATCGACCTCGAGGGTGTGAACAGCCTGGCCCTGTGCCGCAGCCTCTCGGCTCTCTCGGGCCTGCCCATGCTGGAGCAGGTGGATCTCGAGCGGGTCGATGTCGAGCTGGTGCGCCGCCTGCCGCTGCACCTGGCCCGCGAGCAGGGCCTCCTGCCCCTGTACGCCGACGGCGAGCCCGTCCTGGTGGCCCTCGCCCGGCTCGCCAGCCTGCCCGCGCTCGACGATCTCCGCATGCTGCTGGAGCGCCCCTGCCGCGCCGTGCTCGTGCCCCACGATGTCCTGCAGAAGGCCATCAACCAGGCCTTCGACAAGGCCTCCCGCACCGCCAGCGCCGTCATGCAGGAGATCGGCGAGCAAACCGGAGAGGAGCACAACGAGGACCTGGACCTCGACGCGGATCTGCTGGACGATCCCAACCAGGCCCCCATCATCCGCTTCGTGAACTCGCTGCTCACCCAGGCCATCAAGGAGGGCGCCTCCGACATCCACATCGAGCCCTTCGAGAAGGAGCTGGTGGTCCGTTTCCGCATCGACGGCGTGATGTACGAGGTGGTCAAGCCCCCGGCGCGGCTGCAGGCCTCCATCGTCAGCCGCGTCAAGATCATGGCCGGCCTCAACATCGCCGAGAAGCGCATCCCGCAGGATGGCCGCATCCGCACCCGCATGGCGGGTCGCGAGATCGACCTGCGCGTCTCCACCCTGCCCGTGCGTCACGGCGAGCGGGTCGTGATGCGTATCCTCGAGAAGGGCACGGTCTTCAACCTCGAGCAGGTGGGCATGGGGCGCGACACGCTGGATGCCTTCCGCAAGCTCATCCGGCTGCCCCACGGCATCCTGCTGGTCACCGGCCCCACCGGCTCGGGCAAGACCACCACGCTCTACTCGGCCCTCTCCGAGGTGAACTCCCCCGACAAGAACATCCTCACCATCGAGGATCCCATCGAGTACGAGCTGCGCGGCATCGGCCAGACCCAGGTAAACCCCAAGATCGACCTCACCTTCGCCTCCACCCTGCGCGCCCACCTGCGCCAGGACCCGGACGTCATCCTCGTGGGCGAGATCCGCGACGTGGAGACCGCCGACAACGCCGTGCAGGCCTCGCTCACCGGCCACCTCGTCTTCTCCACCCTGCACACCAACGACGCCCCCACCGCCTTCTCCCGCCTCACCGAGATGGGGGTGGAGCCCTTCCTCGTCTCCTCCTCACTGGTGGCCGTGCTGGCTCAGCGCCTGGTGCGCCGCCTCTGCCCCGTCTGCAAGGAGCCCCACCAGCCCACCATGGAGGAGCTGCGCAGCCTGGGCCTGGGCGATGCGGCCATGGCCACGCTGCGCCAGGCCTTCGCGCGCGGGGCTACGGTCTACCGCGCCGCAGGCTGCAAGGAGTGCCTGGACAAGGGCTACCGCGGTCGCTCGGGCATCTACGAGCTGCTGGCCGTGGACGAGGAGATTCGCGCGCTGGTGTCGGGCAACGCCAACGCGGGCACCGTCCGCCAGAAGGCCATCGCCAACGGCATGCGCACCCTGCGCGACGACGGCATCCGCAAGGTGCTGGAGGGCGTGACCTCCATCGACGAGGTCGCGCGCGTCACGCAGGAAGACGTCATCGAGCTGGATTGAGCTTCCCATGCCTGTCTACGAGTACAAGGGCATCGACCAGAAGGGCAAGGAGGTCAGCGGCATCATCGACGCCGACTCCGCCCGGACCGCGCGCGCCAGGCTGCGCAAGGCCGGGACCTTCCCCACCGAGGTCACGGAGCAGCGCTCGTCCGCCGCGCCGAAGGCCAGCGGGAAGGGGGGGCAGAAGAAGGTCTCCAGGGGGGGCGGCAAGGGCCTCTCCTTCGAGATCGACTTCTCCAGGACCTTCCAGGTCATCACCCGCGCCGACGTGGCCACCATGACCTCCCAGCTCTCCACCCTGGTGGGCGCCTCCATCCCCATGGTGGAGGCCCTGGCCGCCCTGGTGGAGCAGGTGGAGAAGCCCGCCCTCAAGGTGGTGCTGTCGGACATCAAGGAGAAGGTCAACGAGGGCTCCAGCCTGGCCAAGGCGCTCTCGGCCCACCCAAAGATCTTCGACGACCTCTACGTGAACATGGTGGCCGCCGGCGAGCAGTCCGGGGCGCTGGACAAGGTGCTCGACCGCCTCACCCAGCACACCGAGTCCATGCTGGCCCTGCGCAGCAAGGTCACCAGCGCCCTGATCTACCCCATGCTGATGGCCGCCATCGGATCGGGCCTGCTCACCGTCATCATGCTGGTGGTCGTACCCAAGGTCCGCCGCCTGTTCGACAGCTTCGGCAAGGGCCTGCCCCTGCCCACCAAGATCCTGCTCAACGTCTCCCAGTTCTGCATGGACTGGTGGTGGCTCATCAGCCTCCTGCTGGCCCTGGTCATCTTCCTGTGGCGCCGCTGGGTCAAGACGGAGAAGGGCCACGCGACCTGGGACCGCTGGATGCTCAAGCTCCCCATCATGGGCCCCATCCTGCGCATCGTGGCCGTCTCGCGCTTCTGCCGCACCTTCTCCACCCTGCTGGCCTCCGGCGTGCCCATCCTCAGCGCGCTCAACATCGTCAAGCGGGTCGTGGGCAACGTGGTCCTCAGCGAGGCCATCGAGAAGGCCGCCGAGAACATCCGCGAGGGCCAGTCCGTCGCCGTCCCCCTGCGCCAGAGCGGCGAATTCCCCCCCCTGGTCACCCACATGATCGCCATCGGCGAGCGCACCGGCGAGCTCGAGCCCATGCTCGAGAAGGTCGCCAACGCCTACGACGCCGCCACAGAGCGCGCCCTGTCCACCATGACCTCGCTGCTGGAGCCCCTGCTCATCCTGGTCATGGGCGGCACCATCGGCGCCACCGCGCTGGCGCTGCTCCTGCCGATGATGCAGATGTCGAAGTTCGCGGGTTCGTAGCTGCGAAAACACCTTTCCAAGGAGGTTTCGAGACATGAGTCGTCCACAATACCCCACGCGCCGCGTCCGTCGCCGCGCCGGCATGACCCTCGTCGAGATCATGGTGGTCATCACCATCATCATCACCCTCATGTCGGTCATGGCCGTGGTGGTCCTCGGCCGCCTCGACGACGCCAACGCGGACATGACCAAGATCCGCATCGGCCAGATCGAGCAGGCCCTGCAGATGTACGCGGTCAAGCACAAGGGCAAGTTCCCCAGCACCTCCCAGGGGCTGTCGGCCGCCTCCAAGTACATGCCCACCCCCGGCGAGGTCCCCACGGACGCCTGGGACAACGAGTTCCAGTACTACTCGCCCGGCACCCACGGCAACGCAGACTACGAGATCGTCTCGCTGGGCAAGGACGGCAAGGAGGGCGGCGACGACGCCAACGGCGACATCCAGTCCTGGAACCTCGAGGGTGACGAGGACAAGGAGTAGCCACGCGTGACGCACCGAATGCCAGCGCCAAGATCCGGCTTCACCCTCGTGGAGGTGATGGTCACCATCGCCATCATCCTCCTCATCCTGGGGATCGGGATCCCGTCCATGGCGGGGCTGCTGGGCTTGCAGCAGCGCGGCGTGGTGCACCAGCTGGCCACCACCTTCGCCTACCTCAGAGATGAGGCCACCCTGCGCAACGTGACCTTCCGGATCGTCTTCGATCTCGACAAGCGCAGCTGGACCGTCCAGGCCGGCAGCCCCGACGCCACCATCTTCGAGAACCAGGAGGATCGCGAGGAGTGGGAGGAGGAGCTGGAGAGCCGGCTGTCGCGGTTCACCGAGCGCGAGATCGAGGAGGGCGCGGCCAAGGAGCTGGAGGATCAGACCGGGCGCTTCCAGAACCTCGAGGACATCACCCTCGACGCGCAGGTCGAGCTGCCCGGCGGCAGCGCCTTCGCCTGGGTCTGGACCCCCCAGTTCGAGGAGCCCCAGGAGCCCCACGCCGAGGCCCCCGAGGATCCGGAGGAGAACACCATCGTCTACGCCCACATCTTCCCGGACGGGCAGATGGAGCCCGTGGTCATCCGCATCGTCGATGAGGACGATCCGGACGACGGCTGGACCCTCATCGTGGAGCCCTTGACCGGCCGCATCCACCTCGAGAACACCCTCGTCGAGCCCGAGGATCTGTTCGAGTGGCTGCCGGACGAGGGCCCCGAGATGCCGCTGGGGTAGGCCATGCGCAGAGCGTTCACCCTCGTGGAGATCATGATCGCCGTGGCGATCCTGGCCGGCGCCCTGGTGGTGCTGGTGGAGTCGCAGGCCTCGGCCGTGCTCCTGACCCGCGAGACCGAGAACCTGCTGGCCGCCACCATGCTCGCCAAGGAGAAGATGGCCGAGGTGCAGCTCTCGGTGGAGTCCGAGGGCTTCGGCGAGCAGGACATCGAGGAGGAGGGCGACTTCGAGAGCTTCGGAGACGCCGAGGGCCTCGATCTGGGCCTCGATCTGGACGAGGCCTACGAGGACTTCCACTGGGCCTACACCGTGCGCAAGATCGAGCTGGAGCTGGGCGGCGATTTCTCCGGCATGGCCGAGGGCCTGGCGGGTGAGGGCTACTGGGGCGAGCAGGATCTCGACCAGCAGTCCCAGTCCCAGCAGAAGGCCGAGCAGAGCGGCCAGCAGGCCCCGGGCCTCGACGACATGGGCGTCAGCTCCGACATGGTGACCGATCTGCTGGGGGGCTACATCCGTGAGGTGCGGGTGCTGGTGTGGTGGGGCGACAACGAGGATGAGGAAGATCAGGTGGAGATCGTCACCCACGTGATCAACTCCAGCGCGCTCTCCGCCATCAGCGCGGCGCTGGGGGGCAGCAGCAGCGGCGGCCAGCGCACCAGCCGCAGCAGCGGCGGCAGCAGCAGCAAGAGCGGCGGCGGTGGTGGCGGCAAGAGCGACGGTGGCAAGAGCGGCGGCCAGAGCGGCGGGGGCGCGGGCATCCCCATGCCCGGCGGCGCGGGGGGGAAGAACAAGTGATGCGCACCACCCGCCGCGCCTTCACCCTCATCGAGGTCATGGTCGCCGTGACCATCCTCGTGATGATCGGTGGCGTGGTGCTCGCCGTCCTGACCAACAGCCTGAAGGCCCGTGATCTGCTCGCCGAGAACGACTCCGTCCAGCAGAGCGCGCGGGTGGCCATGGAGCGCCTCTCCCGCGAGCTCCGCCTGGCCTACCTCACCCCGAACATGGGCGCGGTGGCCACCTACCGCACCGTCTTCGTGGCCGAGGACGACGATCCCGTCGATCGGCTCTGGTTCGCCTCGCTCTCCCACCGCCCGCTGTACCGCGACGTCCACGAGTGCGATCAGACCGAGATCACCCTGTGGAGCGAGCCCGACCCGGAGAACCCCTCCCTGCAGGTGCTCTTGCACCGCGAGGCCCCGCGCATCGACGAGGAGCCCGACAAGGACGGGGTGGTCCTGCCCCTGGCCCACGGCGTGCGGCGCTTCGATCTCTCCTACCTCGACAGCCAGACGGGCGAGTGGAAGCAGGAGTGGTCCACCCAGGGCACCGAGACCCCCAACCGCCTGCCCCGGGCCGTCAAGCTGGTGCTGATCATCGCCGCGCCAGACCTCGAAGACGAAGACACCCTCATCGACCACACCTTCGTCACCACCATCATGCTCGAGTACGCCGAGCCCATGACCCGCTCGGTCTTCGCGCTGGGCTCGGGCACCGACGGCGCCACCCAGGACGGGGGCGACGACTGATGCGCCTCCTCACGCCCGCCTGGCATGCCCTGACCCGCCCCCGCGGCCGGGTGGTGCACCCGCGGCACGCGGGCTGGCGCAGGGCGGCCTCCGCCCGCCGGCGGCGCGAGTCCGAGTCCGGCGTGGCCTTGCTGATGGTGGTGGGCGCCATCATGATCGTCACCGTGCTGGTGGCCGAGATGAACTACGGCGCGCGGGTGCGCCTGCTGCTGGCGGCCCACCAGACGGAAGAGGTCCAGGCCTACTGGCTGGCGCGCACCGGGGTCAACATCTACCGGCTGATCCTGGCGGGCAACATGGCCCTCAAGAACAGCTCCATCGCGGACTATGGCGCCATGTTCGGGGTGAACATCGGCGACGCCCTCTGGCAGGCCGTGCCCTTCATCTCCACCGGCCTGATGCGCATGCTCTTCGTCTCGGGCGGCGATGTGGACGATTTCGAGGATGAGGACCTCCAGCAGGTCCGCACCGAGGGCACCGTCAGCGACGAGATCGCCGCGCAGTCCCGCGAGAAGGCGCAGGCCGGACACTTCGGCGGCAAGAACTTCCTGGACTTCGACGGCGACTTCAACGCCTCCATCGTGGACGAGGACCGAAAGGTCAACCTCAACGGCTTCGCCAGCCGGCAGGAGTCCTCGAGCCTGCAGACCGAGGTCACCGCCACCTCCCTGTACGGCCTGATGTCCGGGCAGGAGAACGACCAGTGGTTCTACGATCGCAACATCGATCGCTGGGAGATCATCGGCAACGTGGCGGACTGGGTCGACCGTGACAGCGCCCGCTGCGGCCTGCGCTCGGGCTACGAGGACGACCTCTACAACCGCTACGACGACGACTACCTCGCCAAGAACGCCCCCTTCGACTCCAAGGAGGAGGTGCGGCTGGTGGCGGGCTGGGAGGGTGAGGTCTACGAGCGCTACCAGGACCGCGTCACGGTCTGGGGCTCGGGCAAGATCAACGTGAACACGGCCGATCGCGAGGTCGTCGCGGGCCTGCTCCGGGCCTACATCCAGCCCCAGCCGGCCGACTCGGTCATCGACGGCTTCTTCGAGCAGCTCCAGCTCCAGATGGGCTTCTCGTCCTTCCAGTCGGCCCAGGAGTTCGTCGAATTCATCGAGAACAACACGGGCTTCACGGTCTCCGACGAGATGAAGAACGTCGTCTCCACCTCCTCCTCGGTCTTCACCATCACCTCCATGGGGGTGGTGGGCGATACGACCGTGACCATCACCGCCGTGCTCGACTACTCGCAGGGCGGTGGCAGCATGAAGTACTGGCACGTGGACTAAGAGGTACGCGCATGGCACGCATCCTGGGAATCGACCTCGGCGCATGGGCGGTCAAGGTGGCCGTCCTCGAGGGCAGCTTCGGGCGCTTCCGCCTGCAGGAGGTGCACTCCCGGCGGGTGCCCACCGAGGGCGGCCAGGTGCCCGGGTACCCCGAGCGCCTCGACACCCTGCGGGCCCTGCTGCACGAGGAGGAGCTGCAGGGCGCCTCCGCCTCGGCGGTGGCCTGGGCGGCGGACCGCGCCAGCGTGCACGTGGTGGACCTGCCCTTCGACGATCGGAGCAAGATCGAGCGCACCCTGCCTTTCGAGGTGGAGAACCACGTCCCCTTCGAGATTGACGAGATGACCCTGGTGCACCGCGTGCTGTCGCGCAAGGAAGGCGGCTGCCGCGTGCTGGTGGGGTTGGTGGAGCGCGAGGGCCTGCGCGAGCGCCTGGCGGCCCTCAAGGCCCTGGGGCTGGACCCGCGCCACATGTCGCTGGACGCAGACATGCACGCGGTGGCGGGCGATGGCGGGGCCGCGGCGCAGGCCGTGGTGGACCTGGGCCACAGCCGGAGCCTCGTGACCCTGGTGCGCGATGGCGCGGCCCACGACCTGCGGGCCCTGCACTGCGGCGGGGTGCAGATGGATCGCCACCTGCGCGCGGCCTTCGGCTTCGACGCCGAGACCGCCGAAGCCTGGCGCCGCGCCACGCCGCTGGAGCCGGGGGCCGACACCGCGGTGCCGGTGGAAGCGGGTTGGGACGACGATCAGACCATCACCCGCGATCTGCCCGCGGCGGACGGCGAAGGCCAGCCCCTGGCCCCCAAGCACCGCGCGCCGGAACCCGCCGCCGTGGGGCGCGTGCTGCGTGAAGGCCTGCTCGAGCTGGTGGGCGAGCTGCGCACCACCCTCATCTCCTTCGAGGACCGCCACGGCGTGGAGATCGACGAGCTGCTGTTGACCGGCGGGCTCTCGGCCCACCCGGGCCTCGCCTCGCTGCTCTCCCACGAGCTCGGGGTGCCGGTGCGCTTCGTGGCCCAGCCCGGGCCGCTGCACGAGCGGGAGGATGCCCACGGCTTCGCCCTGGCCCTGGCCCTGGCCCGGCTGGCCTCGGGGGAGGCGGGCGGCGCCTTCCTGGAGCTGCGCCGTGGAGAACTGGCCCACCACAGCGCCCTGCAGGTCCTGCGCAGCCTGGCGGCCTACGGCGCCGCGGCGGCCGCGTTCTTCGTCATCGCCATGGCCGTGGTGGCCATCACGCAGCAGCGCACCCTGAGCGGCGAGATCTCCGAGGTGGAGTCGCGGATCGCCACGGAGGTGGCGGCCACCTTCCCGGACGCGGATCCCAGGCAGCTACAGGATCCCTCCATGGCGGTCGCCATCATGCAGGAGGGCACCCTCGGCACGGCCCAGCGGGTCGAGGCCCTCAAGGCCTCGCTCCGGGGCGAGCCCCCCAGCCTGACCCTGCTCAAGGAGCTCTCCCAGGCCATGCCGCCGGCCACCGAGGCCGCCATCGACGTGCGCGAGCTGGTGCTCTCCGAGACCGCCATCAGCATCAAGGCCGACACCGACGGCTACGAGCAGGCCTCCAACATCGAGGCCAGCCTGCAGGCCAGGCCACGCTTCAAGGGCGCCACCAAGGGCGACGAGAAGAAGCGCGGCGAGAAGGTCCAGTTCACCATCTCGATCCCGCTGGGGGACGAGCCAGACGAGGGGGAGGAGGGCTGACATGGGCGCCTTCTCGGATCGCATCGCCAACGCCTGGAGCGGCATCATGCGCCCCTTCGCGCCCCTGCGCGAGGGGGTCCAGCGCGCGCTGGAGGGCATGAGCCCGCGCGACCGCATGTTGCTCTACGGCATGGTCATCTTCTTCACCGCCATCGCCATCGGGCTGGGCACCTGGGGGGTCAAGGGGCACCTCGATCGCATGGAGCAGACCCTCCAGACCCGCAAGGCCCAGCTCGCCAACGTCCAGCAGATGGCGGTGGACTACCAGGACGGCAACGAGCAGCTCATCGAGGTCGAGGAGAAGCTGAACGCCTTCAAGGGCACGAACCTCTCGGCATTCCTCGAAAAATGTGCTGACAAGGTACAGATCCGTGACAGCCTGAAGCAGGTGAAGGAGCGCGGCAGCACCACCCAGGAGATGCTGGAGGAGAAGCAGTTCACCGCCCAGCTCCGCCCGGTCACCCTGGAGCAGCTCGTCGGCTTCCTCTACGAGGCCGAGTCATCCGGATATCCGCTGCTCATCAAGACCCTCACGGCCCGCACCGTCACCAGCGGTGGGGTCAAGAGCCTCGATGTCACCCTCGACATCTCGGCCTACAAGCTCCTCGAAGAGGAGGCCTCCGAATGATCCGTCGCATCCTCCCCGTGATCGTGGGCGCCGCCTGGGGGCTTGGCGTGTACGCCGTCGGGCTCCGCCTGTTCTTCCCCTCGGAGAAGGTGATCGAGCGCCTGCAGTACCAGCTCGTCGAGTCCTCGGCGGGCGCCTGGCAGCTGCAGGCCTCCAGGGCCGTGCCGTGGAGGCTCACCGGCCTCTCGTTGTCCGACGTCGAGCTGCTCAAGGTCGACAAGCCCACCCGCGGCCGGCGCTCCCTCTCCGACGACGGCGAAGACGAGGCCGAGGCCGAGGCCGAGGCCCCCGCCGCCAGCCGCGTGCTGGTGGCCGAGCGGATCGCCGCCCGCCTCGAGGTGCTGCCCCTGCTCACGGGGAGCCTGGCCACGGGCTTCGTGGCGCGCGTGTTCAAGGGCGATCTCGACGGCACGCTGTCGTACGACGATGGGGTCGTCACCACCTCGGCCGAGCTGGAGGACCTCGACGTCTCGCTGCTGCCGCTGGACGGCGAGGCCCTGAAGCTGGATCTCACCGGCCTGCTCCACGGGAGCTGGGATCTCGTGCTCGACACGGCCGACTTCGCCAAGTCCACCGGCAAGATCGCCTTCCAGCTCGAGAGCCTCGTGCTCACCGGCGCCTCCTTCTCGGGCTTCGACTGGAGCGAGCCCGGCACCTTCCCCAAGGCCGCGCTCGAGCTGGAGCTGACCGACGGCAAGGCCAGGGTGCGCAAAGGCGAGCTGGATGGCGACCTGCTCGAGGGGAAGCTCGACGGCGACATCACCCTCAACAAGGCCATCGACCGCTCGCGGCTACGGATGAAGGCCCAGTTCAAGCTCGGTGAGACCATCGACAGCATGGTGAAGCTGCTGCCCGGGCCGCGGGACGCCCGGCGCGACGACGGCACCTACCACTACGCCATCAGCGGCACCCTGCTGCACCCCAGCTTCCGCGCCGAGCGCGAGCGGGGCAGCCTCGCCGGGCGCAAGCGCCCCTCCCCGGTGTTCGGCGGCGAGCCGGGCGGTGAGGGGATCGGCGCGGGTCTCCTGCCCGGGGGGCCGAAGGTGAGCGACGACAGCACCGATCCCGACGAGCGGCGCAGGCTGCGCGAGGAGCGCATCAAGGAGCGCCGCGAGCGGCTGCGCCAGCGCCGCGAGGAGTCCACGAACCCCCGCGAGCGGCAGGACGCCGAGAAGCCCGAGCGAGACCGCGAGGACTTCGACGGCGGCATGGGCGAAGAGCTGCTCGACGACGTGGATCTGCTGCACGACATCGAGGACGACCCCGACGATCTGCGCATGCCCCCGGACGGCGCCATGGACGAGCTCGAGCTGGACCGCGCGCCCTTCGACGACCTGCCCCCCGAAGAGGACTTCGGGGACGAGTTCTGATAGTCGGGGCCCATGCCCAAGAGCCCAGACCAGCGCACCCAGCGCGAAGACGGCGTAGACGTCAAGGAGCGCACCCGCACGCGCCCGCCGCGGCGCTACGAGGTGCTGCTGCACAACGACGACTACACCACCATGGAGTTCGTGGTCCTGGTGCTCGTCACCGTGTTCCGCCGCGATCACACCGCGGCCGTGCGCATCATGCTCTCGGTCCACCGGGAGGGCGTCGGCGTCGCGGGGGTCTACACCCGTGAGGTGGCGGAGGAGAAGCTCCAGCGGGCGATGACCATGGCCCGCGAGAACGGGATGCCGCTGCAGCTCTCCATGCAGCCAGAGAGGTAGGCGTGAAGCTCTCCGAGAACCTGCAGCGCGCGATCAACGCCGCCATCAAAGACGCCGCCCGCCGGCGGCACGAGCACGTGGGGCTGGAGCATCTCCTGCTCGCCCTGCTCGACGACCCCGGCACCGCCCGCGTGATCCAGCTCGCGGGCGGCCACCTCGATCCGATCCGGGAGCAGCTCGAGGAGGCCCTGGCGAGCGAGTACGAGGCCCTCGATGAGGACGAGCGGGTCGTCCCGAGCCTGACCCAGGCCGCCCAGCGGGTGCTGGCCCGCGCCGCCCACCACGTGCAGGGGGCCGGCAAGGACACCGTCCACGGCTACGACCTGGCCGTCTCCCTCTACTCGGAGCCCGAGAACTGGGCCTCCTACGCCCTGGAGACCCAGGGGGTCACCCGCCTCGCCCTGGTCACCGTCCTGGCCGAGGGCGGCGGTGAGGACGGCCCGCCCGACGACCGCCCCGGGATGCGCAAGAGCCCCTCCACGGCCGGCGGCCGCCCGCGCGCCGCGGCCGAGGGCGACGTGGAGGATGCCGCGCCGCCCGAGGACCCGCTGGCCGCCTACACGGTGGATCTGTGCGCGCGCGCCCGGCAGGGCGACATCGATCCCCTCGTGGGGCGCGAGCGCGAGCTGCGGCGCGTCATGGAGGTCCTGGCGCGCCGACGCAAGAACAACCCGCTCATCGTGGGCGAATCCGGCGTCGGCAAGACCGCCCTGGTGGAGGGCCTGGCCCGCAAGATCGTGGCGGGCGAGGTGCCCGAACTGCTCCTGAAATCCACCGTCTTCGCCCTGGATCTCGGCGCGCTGCTCGCCGGCACCCGCTACCGCGGCGACTTCGAGCAGCGCATGAAGGCCGTCATCGCCGCCCTGCAGCAGCGCGATGGGGCCATCCTCTTCATCGACGAGTTCCACACCATCGTGGGCGCCGGCTCGGTCAGCGGCGGCTCCGTGGACGCCTCCTCCATGCTCAAGCCCGCCCTCGCGGCCGGCACCCTGCGCTGCATCGGCGCCACCTCCCACGGCGAGTTCCGCAAGCACGTGGAGCGGGATCCCGCGCTCTTGAGGCGCTTCCAGCGGGTCGTGGTGGAGGAGCCCTCGGTGGACGACACCGTGCGCATCCTCGAGGGCCTGAAGGATGAGTACGAGCGCCACCACGACGTGCGCTACTCGAAGACCGCCCTGCGCTCCGCGGCCGAGCTGGCCGCCCGCTACCTGCGCGACCGCAAGCTGCCGGACACCGCCCTGGACCTCGTGGACGAGACCGGCGCGGGCGCCAGGCTCGACGGCAAGCGCGGCGCGCGCATCGACACGCGCCACGTGGAGGAGGTGGTGGCCCGCATCGCCAACCTGCCGCCGCGGCAGGTGGTGCGCGACGAGCGCGAGCGGCTCTTCCAGCTCGAGGACGAGGTGAAGCTGGTGCTCTTCGGGCAGGATGAGGCCGTGGAGCGCATCGCGGCGGCCATCCGCATGTCCCGCGCCGGGCTGTCCGCTCCCGAGCGGCCCGTGGGCTCCTTCCTGCTCACCGGCCCCACCGGCGTCGGCAAGACCGAGCTGGCCCTGCAGCTCGCGCGCGTCCTGGGCCTCGCCTTCCACCGCTTCGACATGAGCGAGTACGCTGAGCGCCACACGGTCTCGCGCCTCATCGGCGCCCCCCCGGGCTACGTCGGCTTCGACCGCGGCGGCCTCCTGACCGACGCCATCCGCGAGACCCCCCACGCCGTGCTCCTGCTCGACGAGATCGAGAAGGCCCACGCCGAGATCTTCAACCTGCTGCTGCAGGTCATGGACCACGGCACCCTGACCGACACCAACGGCCGCAAGACGGATTTCCGCCATGTCATCCTGCTGATGACCAGCAACGTCGGGGCGCGCGAGCTGGCCCGCGGCATGGTGGGCTTCGGCGAACGCATGGCCGAGGGCAACGAAGACGAAGCCCTGCGGCGGGTCTTCTCCCCCGAGTTCCGCAACCGCCTGGACGCCCGCCTGCGCTTCAAGCCGCTCGATCCCGTGGTCATGGGCAAGATCGTGGACAAGTTCGTGAGCCAGCTCGAGGGGCAGCTGGCCGACAAGAAGGTGCGCCTGGAGCTCACCCCCGAGGCGCGGGATGACCTGGCCACCCGCGGCTACGACCCGGCGTTCGGCGCCCGCCCGCTGGACCGCCTGATCCAGGAGGAGGTCCGCAAGCCCCTGGCGGAGCTGATCCTGTTCCACGACCTGCCCCGCGGCAGCACCGTGCGGATCGGGCTGGACGAGAACGGCAAGCTGGTGCTCGTTCAGGCCTGATCCGCCTCCACCGCCGCCGCGATCAGCCCGTCCCAGCGGTCCAGGCGGTAGCGCACCACCAGGTCGGCCACGCGCTCGGCGTAGCGGGGGTCGGTGGCGTAGTAGGGGGCGAGGCGGGCCAGGAAGGCGCGCCAGTCGTCGCGGTGCGCGCGGGCCGCGGCGTAGCGCGCATCGCGGCCGAGCAGGGCGGCGTGCTGGGCGATGGCTGCGCCGGGGCTCGCGAAGGTGCGGAAGGCGCTGTACGCGGGCCGCGGGCCGTCGGGGCCCACCTCCGTGGTGGCCATCCGCACCCGCGGAGCACTGGCCCCGGCCTTGACCCCGAACAGGTTGTGGTGCTCGCGCGCCAGGCGGGAGCGCCCCCAGCCGCTCTCCAGGATGGCCTGGGCGAGGGTGACCGAGGGGGGCAGGCGGGCCGCGCGGGAGGCGCGCAGGACATCGGGCAGGATGGCCGCCAGGAAGCGGCCACGGTGGGCGGCGGGCAGGTGGCCGAGATCGCGGGAGAGGAGGGCCAGCAGGGCACGCTCCTTGAGCTGCGGGTCCGGGGAGCCGAGGTAGATGGCGCGTAGCGCCGCCACCAGGCTGGGCTCCTCGACCCCCGGATGCAGGACACAGGCATCCAGCAGCCAGCGGCCGGCCTGCTCGCGCACGTCGCGCGTGCCTCCCTCCTCCACGAGGGCGACCAGGCCGGGCAGCTCGGTCCCGGGCGCCGTCGCGGCCGCGCGCCGGGCCAGGCGCAGGCGATGGATGTCCACCCTGCGGCGGTTCAGCGCCTGCCCGGGGGGGGCGCTGGCACCATCGGGGCTGGCGCCGGCACGCCAGGGTCCTGCGGAGAGAGCGAGCAGGGCGAGCAGGGCGAGGGCGAAGCGGGGAAGACGGCGTTCCATGGCTGGCCCATCGGCCGGGACGCATCTCTCTTGACCTGCAAAGGGCAGGACATGAACAGAATTCTGATGTGGCACTCCGTCGGGGAGCCACCGGGCCGCGGGGCGCGGGCCCACGCTCCCCCCTTGCTGCCCCCCCCAGGACCCGCTAGTCTGGTGCTCTCAGCCAAGGAGGCCGCCATGGAGTGCCCAGCCTGCGGAAGACCCCTCGTGGAGCACACCGTCGGCACCCTGACCGTCGATGTCTGCCGCGGGGGCTGCGGGGGCGTCTGGTTCGATCAGCTCGAGCTGAAGAAGGTCGATGAGCCCCACGAGTCCCTGGGCGAGGAGCTGCTCGACATCGAGCGCGATCCCGGGCTCCCGGTGGACATGGATCGCCGCCGCACCTGCCCGCGCTGCACCGGCCAGATCATGCTGCGGCACTACTTCTCCATCCGCCGTGAGGTGGTGGTGGACGAGTGCCCCCGCTGCGCCGGGTTCTGGCTGGATGCCGGCGAGCTCCGCGCGATCCGCGAGGAGTTCTCCACAGAGGTCGATCGGAACGCCACGGCCCAGGCGTCCTTCGACACCCAGTTCGGGTCCCAGCTCGAGGCCATGCGCAAGGAGAGCGAGCACAAGGCCGAGAAGGCCAGGTCGTTCGCGCGGATGTTCAGGTTCATCCTGCCGAGCTGGTACCTGCCCGGCAAGCAGGGGTGGGGTGCGTTCTAGCCCCGATGGCGTCGAGACCGGACCTCCCTCCCAGGCGGAGCGCCTGCAGGGAGCGCTGCTCGGCGACCTGAGCGCGGCCCCTGGCGGCCTGTTGGTGCGACTGAGCGACCCGCCGCGGGCTCCGCGCTCGTGGCTCGCGCGGCTCGTCGTCCTGGAGGTGCTGCTGGAGGCTCCGACCACCGATCCATCGGAGGACGGGGTAGACCCGGAGGCCGCGGTCGCGCTCCAGGGGCTGCTGGAGGATCTGCTCGTCCTCGCCCAGGCCGCGGGCGCGGCGCCCGTGGCGGTGGGCGACCTCGACCTGTTGCTGGCCTGGGAGGTTCGCGGCGAGCGGTTGGCGCCCGACCTCGATCAGGCCCTCCACTGCGCCAACGCCATGCAGGCCCGCGTGCTGGCGGAGCCGCCGGGGAGCGCGGGCCCCGTCGTCATGCGCTGCGGGCTGGTGGGGGGGCAGGCCGGGCTGGGCGCCTATGGCGGGCTCGCCGGCCGCTGGCTGCCTGTCCTCTGCGGGCGCCCGCTGGTGGAGCTGGGGAGCCTGGCGGCCCTCTGCGGTCCGGGAGAGGTGGCGGTGGGCGCCACCGCGGCCGCCGCCTGGCTGGACCATCCGCCGGGACGGCCGGGGGGCGGGGGACAGCTACTGCTGACCCTGGCGAGGTCCGCGGCGGGCGCCCGGCGGGGTCCTGTCGCGCCGGGGCAGGCCCCCCGCGCTCAAGATGGCACGGTGGCGGTGGTGGAGATCCTCGGGGTCGAGCCGGGCAGGGACGATCAACCGCGACGCTTGCAGGCAGCCGTGCGCGCCGTGCAGCGGGTCGCGCGCCTGCACCAGGGCGTGATCGAGGCCATCCGCCAGGATCATCGCGGGCTCTGCGTCTGGGTCTGGTTCGAGGCCGGGGAGGGGGCTGCCCGCCGGGCGGCGCTTGGCGCGCTGCGTTTCGGCCTGGACGTGGGCCCCCAGCTGGCGGATCTCGGCCTCGATGCGCCCGTGGGTGTGGCTTCGGGCGCGCTGGTCGCCTGGGCGTCCCGGGCCGCTTCCCCCCAGGCGCGCGTCGGCCCGGTCATGCGGCGCGCCGCGAGGCAGGTGCGCGCCACTGCCTCCGAGGTGGTGTGCGACGGCGCGACCGTCTCGCGTGCGGGGGACCGCGCGACCCTCGTTGAGCTCACGCAGCACACCGCGGCCGGCGGTGCGGACACGCATCGCTTCCGCGTCGACCGGGTGAGGCGCACTACCCCTACCCGCGTGGCCCTCACCACCGCGATGGTGGGGCGAGACGAGGAGCTGGCGCGCGCGCTGCTCGTGCTGGAGGAGTTCGAGGCCGGTGGCTCCGCGGTGCTCCTGATCGAGGGAGCCCAGGGCATGGGCAAGAGCCTCATGGTGTCCGAGCTGCTCACGCGCGTCCGTGGGCAGGACTGGGTCCTCGCCCAGGTGAACGGCGCGGGTGGCCCCGTCGCCGAGCCACGCGCCCGCTGGGTGCAGGCGATCCTGCAGGCGTTCGGGTTCGGCCCCGACGCCCCGCGCGCCCAGATCGAGGCGCGGCTCGGAGACCTGTTGGAGGAAGCCGGGATCCAGCGCGCCGGGTCCGCCCTGGCGGCGGTGTTGTTGCCCGGTGGGGCCAGCCCGCAGGCACCGTCCGAGCGGGACCTCTCCGTGGCCGCCCTGGCGCGGGAGATCGCGGCCCTGCTCGATGTCCAGCCCATCGCGCTGTTCATCGAGGACGCCCAGTGGCTGGACTCGGCCTCCTGGAGCCTGCTGCGGGAGCTGGTGGACACCGTCGAGCGTATCCTGCTGGTGATCGCGGTCCGCGCGGGGGCCTCCGCTGGCCCGGTGGAGCGCCAGCGCCTCGAGATCGTGCCCGAGGCGACCATCGTGAGCCTGCGCGCCCTGCCCACATCGTCCCTGCCCAGGCTGATCGAGCGCGAGCTGGCTGCGCGCCGGCCTCCCGAGGCCTTGGTGCGTTGGCTCGCCCGGGCCAGCGGTGGGAACCCGGGCCTGTGCCTCGAGTGGCTGCGGCTGTTGCGGGACGAGGGGACGGTG
This sequence comes from Pseudomonadota bacterium, assembly GCA_043814015.1. Lineage (GTDB taxonomy): Bacteria > Myxococcota_A > UBA796 > UBA796 > JAFGLY01 > JBDRKM01. The sequence continues at coordinate 20,772 of JBDRKM010000484.1, read as the reverse complement.
GAGGTGGTGGAGGGGCGTGTGGGCGCCTTTGACGCGGAGCGGTACGGGGCCGCGTTGCCCGTGGGTGCCGGGCCCCTGATGGCGCGGCGAATCAGCCGTCTGTCCGCGGAGGCCCTGCGGACCCTGGCGGTTGCCCGGTGCGTGGGGAGCCCGTTCGACGTCGGTCTCCTGCTGGCCGCGCACCCCGACGAGCCAGGGCGTCTGCGCGTCGAGCGCGATCTCGATCACCTGCGGGCGCTGGGGCTGGTGCAGGTGGCGTCCTGTCCGGGGGCCGAGACCTGGCGATTCACCTACGATTCGCCTGGCGTGAGCGTTGCTCGCATCCTCGATCCGGACACCAAGCGCGTGGTCCATGCCCGTGCCGCGGCCTACCTGCAGGGGAGGGCGGACGATCTCGGTCGGCTCTACGCCACGCTGGCCCACCACTGGCGGGCCGCGGGCGACGATGAGCGGGCCGTCGGCTTCCTCGATCTCGCCGGCGCCGAGGCGCGGCACGTCGGGGCGATGCAGGAGGCCTGCCTCCACTTCCAGCTCGCCCTGCGGATCGCCGATGCCCACCCCGAGCTGTCGGCGGACCGGGTTCGTCGCGCCCACTGGGAGCGCAACCTCGGCGAGGCCCGTTACGCCTGCGGCGAGCTCGACCGCTGCAGCATCCACTTCCGGCGTGCCCTCACGGCGCTCGATCGCCCCCTGCCCACGACCCGCCTCGCGGTGGCGCTCGACGCCCTGTGGCAGGTGGCTCGCTGGGTCTTCTCCGGGCCCCTCGATCACGCCGCGGCCGGGATCGGACCCGAGGAGCTCTCCCGCCTCCACGAGGCCTCCCACGCCGCCGAGCGGCTCGCCGAGCGGGACTACTACTCGGCGAACCTGATGGAGATGGTCGCCGTCTCGTTGAGGTCCGCCAACCTCGCACGGCGCATGGGGAGGCGCGGGCGCAACGGCAGGCCGTTCGCCTCATTCGGGGTGATCGCCGCGCTCGCGGGCTGCACCCGCCTCTCCCGGCGCTTGCACGAGCACGCCCTGCGGATCGGGCGTGAAGCGCGGGACACGGCGGGCGTGACGGTGGCGCTGTACACGCGGGCCGCGCACCACGTGGGGCGGGGAGAGTGGCGCGAGGGCGAGGCCCTGGCCAACGAGGCCGTGGCCGAGGCGCGGGCCGCCGGAGCCTGGCAGGAGGGTGGCGTCGCCCACACGGTGCAGGGCTTGGCCTGCTACTTCCAGGGCGCCTACACCGCCGCCGAGTCGAGCTATCTGGCGCTGCTGGAGCGCGCGCGTCGCCACGACAACGCCCAACACGAGGCCTGGGCCCTGCTGGGCGTAGGCCAGGTGCAGCTCCAGACCGGGCGCCTGCACGAGGCGGTGCGCTCGGTGCTCCAGGCCCTCTCCGTGCTGAGGCCCCTGGACGACTACCCCTCGCGCCTGATCTGCCAGGGTGTCCTGGCCTCGGGCTACCTGCGGCAGGAGCGCTTCGAGGACGCGGCCGAGGCGGCCGATCTGGCCTGGTCCGCGGCGCAGCAGGTGGCCTGGCCCTTCGTGCTGTCCACCCTGGACGGCTACCTGGGCGTGGTGGAGGTGTCCCTGGCGCTCTGGCAGCGGGAGCACGAGGAGGGGCGGGAGTTCCCGCTGCTGGCCCGCAGCGCGCGGCGCGCGATCCGCCTGCTGGGGCGGTTCGCCAGGATATTCCCCATCGGACGCCCGCCATGGCTGCTCGCCCGGGGGCTCGCGGCGGCCCTGGAGGGGCGGCCCGCCCGCGCCCGATCGCTCGGCCAGCGGGCTCTCGTGGTGGCCACGCAGCTCGGCATGACCCCTCAGATCGGCGCGGCGCAGGCCTTCCTCGGGCGGTACGGCCAGCTCCCCACGCGCGAACGAGGGGTGGCCGAGGCCAACGCCGCGGAGGTCTTCTCCAGCCTGGGCGCCCTGTGGCACCTCGATCAGCTGCGGCGAACAGCCGGGGGTGGCGCTCAGCAGGGGCAGTCGCAGTAGGCCCGCTCCAGCTCGCAGGAGGGTTCCTGGCCGGCGCGTTCGAGCTGCAGGGTGTCGGGCCAGGCGCGCTCCACGAGCTCGGGGACGCCGTCGCCCTCCAGGTCGATCAGGCCCAGCAGCTCGGTGTTCTCGATCCGGTGCAGGGGCACGAGCGGCCCGCCGAGCCCGCCGTCGGCGGGCCAGTCGTAGACCGCGAGCAGATCGACCCGCACGTCGTCCGCGCCGCACCAGACCTCCCCGTCGCCGGTCTGCAGGGTGACCCGCACGGCGAGCACCTTTTTCCCGGGCGCCACGTAGCCGGTCAGGGAGACGAGCTGCTGCAGCGGGGCAGAGCGCTCGTTGGCGGCCTCTCGGGCCTCCGCGAAGGCGCTGGAGAAGGCCGGTGTGCGGTTGACCAGGGCCTTGACGTCGTCCTCGAGATCGATGTCGCGCAGGGGTGCGAGGGCTGTGAAGAGCACGGGGTCGGGGGCGCCCTGGGGCACGGCGATGAGCGGCTCGTCAGGGGGCTTCTTGCAGTCCAGGCGCGCGAACGGCGCCGTCTCGCCGCAGCCCGGCGCGGTGGGAGGGGGCTGCTGCTGCAGGTAGCCGAAGTGGGGATGGCCGCTGGTGAGCGCGGCGAAGGCGGCCATCTTGCAGGACCCGAGCGACTTGCCGCCGGCGGGCGCCACCACCTTCCAGCGCGAGCCCGAGAGATCCCTGGGCAGACGCTCGGGCGGGATGGGGGTGGCCCAGGCGTCGAGCCCGCCGAGGGGGGTGGGGTCCGGCAGGCCCTCCAGCGCGGCGGAGAGGGCCTCGGGCTCCAGGAGGAGGGGGAGCCAGACCGCGCCGTCGTGGACCTCGGCGAAGCGCACGCCCTCGCAGCCCGTGGGGGCAGGGGCGTCTGCGCGACGGCACCAGGCGTCCACGGCCTCCTGCCGCCCGACATAGCGACCGGCGCCCTTGACGTAGTTGTCCACCCCCAGCAGGTCGAGCTGGCGCGCGAGCGTGGAGGCCTGGCGCTGGTACTCGAAGGCGCCCGCGACGGTGATCTCGTAGCAGGGCGCCAGCCCCTTGAACCAGGAGGAGGAGGCGCGCACCACCCCGGCGAGCAGCTCGGGATGCTGCTCGAGCTGTGCGAGGGAGGGCGCGGCGACCCCGGGCTCGGGAGAGCTCTGGAGGATGACGAGGTACTTCTCGGACAGGCTCTCCGGGTTCGACACCAGCGGGGGCAGGGGCGGACCCGCCGGGGCCTCGACGATGGGCGGCGCTCTCGGGTCCTCGTGCGCGTTCCATGCGTCGAGGGCCTGCTGCACCTCGGCCTGGCGCCGGGCTTCTTCTTCCCGCGCGCGTGAGCAGCCGAGAGAGGCCAGCACCACGAACGTCCACCACTGCGCGCGCATCGTATCCTCCCGTCTGGTGGGCTCTGCCGGAGCGGATGCTGCCTGGGAGCTATCCGCGCACCGGGGGCGGGTCGAGCGCGCCGGTCCTTGATGGTTCCCCATGCCCCGGGCTGTTTCTGGTTAGTCAGCAACGCCCCCCCGGAGTTCCCCTTGCGCAGGCTCTACCTCGGCATGGCCGCCGGCGTCGTCGCGGGCCCCTTCGTGGGCCTGGCGGATGCCGTGTACGTGCTGACCTCCGGGCCGCCCACCGACTACGTCGCCCTGATCTACGCGGTGCTTCTCTACGCCCTCGTGGGGCTGCTCCTCGGGGTCGCGAGCGGCCTGGTGCTGGCGCTCCTGGGCCTGGTGGCTCCGCGCTGGACCGCCCCGCATCGCTGCTACACGCTGGTCTTCTCCGGGGTGCTGGCGGGCCTGGGGGCAGCGGTGGCGGCCCAGGAGGTGGATCGCGTCCTCTTCCTGGATCGGGGCCTGTCCGCGAGCGCGCAGGCGGCCATCGCCACGCTGGCGCTGGCGGTGTTGCTGGCGGGAGCCTGGCTCGGGCCGATCCTGCTCACCCAGACTCCCTTCAAGATCGTGCTGCGACCCCGCGGGACGGCGGCGCTCCTCGGGGTGATGGCCACGCTCAGCGCTGTGTTCTCCTTCGCGCCCGTGGCGGGGGGTGATCCAGCGGGATGGATCAGCCCGGAGCGGCCGCAGGACGACGCCCTGGCGGCCGGGCCCGATGTCCTGCTGGTGCTGGTGGACGCGCTCCGGCCCGACCACCTCGGCGCCTACGGGGCGCCGGAGGGGGCGACGCCCAGCCTCGACGCGCTGGCCGCCCGCGGGATCGTGTTCGAGCAGGCCATCGCCCAGGCCACCTGGGCGCGCGGCTCGGTGGCCAGCCTGATCAGCAGCCAGCTCCCCACCGCCGATGGGGTGCGCGACCGGCGCGATACCCTCGACGATACCCTCGTCACCCTCGCCGAGAGCCTGCAGGCGCGCGGGTTCGTCACGGGCGCCCTGTTCGCCCACCCGGAGCTCGTGCGGCACGCGGGGGTGGACCAGGGCTATGACTGGGCGCCCTACCTGGCCCCGCGGTTTCCGCTGCTGGCATCGCAGAGCGCCAGCAACCTCGGGTTGTACCGCGTGGTGCGGCGCCTGCGCGCGCGGCGCTTCATGGTCACCCCGGGGATCGAGGAGTACCACCAGCCGGCGCCCCTGGTGCTCGACCGGGCGCGGGAATTCGTGGCGGCCAACCGCGACCGGCGCTGGTTCCTGACGGTCCACCTGATGGATGCCCAGCCGCCCCTGCAGCGGGAGGGGCCGGAGGGCTCCTGCACGGTCTGGGAGGGGGGCGGCGCGCCGGCGTCCGGGGCCGAGGATGACGCGCGTCTGGCCTACCGTGAGGCGGTGGCGCGGGTGGACGATGCCCTGGGCAGCTTCCTCGACTGGCTCGACGAACAGGGCCTGGGGAACGACACCCTGGTGGTGCTGACGGCCCCCCAGGGCATCGCCCTGGGTGAGCACGGCACCTGGGGCACAGGCGTGTCGTTGTTCGACGAGCAGGTCCACGTCCCCCTGCTGGTGGCCCTGCCCGGCGGCGAGCGCGGCGGCACGCGGGTCGCCGCACAGGTGCGGCTGCTGGATCTTGCCCCCACCATCGCGCGGCGCGTCGCGGCGGAGATCCCCGCGACCTGGCAGGGAGCCGACCTGCTGGCCAGCCTGCCGGAGTCGGGGCTGGAGGCGATCACCGAGGCCAGCGGCGGGGTGGCGCGCGGGGTGGCGTTGCGGGAGGCGAGCTGGAAGCTCCTCGGCGTGGCCGATCCCGAGGCATCGGCGACCGCGCGGCTCTACCACATCGCGGCGGATCCCGGTGAGGCCCACGATGTGGCCGCGAGCGAGCCCGCGACCCGCGAGCGCCTGGCGCGCCTGCTCTCGGCCCGCCTCCAGGACGCCCACTACCTGGCCGAGGGGCGGGGGCAGGCGGCGGAGGGGCCAGCGGCGGAGAGCGGGCCCTGACCGGCGGGCGGGGGAGCGCCGTCGGGAGCGATGTCATGGCTCCGTGCGGTGCGTGACGGTCTCGCGAGCACGCGCTATTGAATCAGGGTGTGTCACCTACCGTGGATGTGAGGCTCATGCACCGAGAACGAATCATCCCCTTCCTCGGTGTGCTGCTCGCAGGGTGCCTGCCCTACTCGAGCCAGCTCGCCCGTGAGCCGGCACCCGCGCGCTGCGATTCCGGTGGAGACACCGAGACCCCGGTCACCCTCGATGATGGCCACCCCGGCTGGCTGTTCCCAGACTGCTGGGCCTGCCACGACCCGGCCGGGACCCACAACCCAGGGCTCGACCCCTACCAGTGCGCCATGTGCCACGGCAGCAACGGCGCGCCCGCCGGTCATGGTGGCTCCCCGCCCTGCGCCGGCTGCCATGGCGAGCCCCACGGCAGTGACGGCTTCCCCGATCCCGACGCCTGCCAGACCTGCCACCCGGGATAGCGCGTGAGAGCCGCCGTCCTCCCAGCCCTGGGCAGCGCGCTCGGGATCGCCTGCCTGGCCCTGCTCGCCAGGCCGCTGCACGCCGAGGAGGCGGGGCTGGCGATCTCGCAGCCCGAGGTCACCCTCGCGGGCGAGATCGAGCTGACCACAGGCCTCGTACGCGACGTCTGGGACCAGCGTGAGGTGCCCCTGGGCAGCTTCCTGCACCTGGACGCCTCGGATCCCCGCCGCGACATCGGCGGCCGCGCCAGCCTCTCCTTTGACGCCGACCTGGCCACCCCGGAGGCGGGCGCGGCGCTGTCCGCGCTGGAGTTCTACCGCCGCGGCCTGGGTCAGCACACCGACCTGCGCGTCGGGCGCCTCAACCTGGTGCAGGGCGGCCGCTTCCTGTTCGTGGACGGCGTGGACTCCCGCACCCACCTCGGCGAGCATACCGAGGTGCAAGCCTGGGGTGGGGCCGCCTGGCACCCCGAGGCCCCGGATCTGTTCTCCGGCGGCCCCATCTGGGGGCTGGGCCTCTCCCGCCACGCCGCCGGCGCCCTCGGGGGCGGCCTGCGCTACCAGCACAACCGCGCCGCGGACCACACCTGGCTGGCCCGCCTCGGCGGCGATCTCTCCCTCTACCGGCCGCAGCGCTCGGGTTTCGGCGTCGAGGGGCGCATCGACACCCTCCCGCTGCGCGGCGTCGTTGAGCTGGCCGCCCTCGCGAGCGAGGTCCGCCCCCACCGGCGCCTGCACCTGCGGCTGGAGGGCGGCCGCTCGGATCCAGAGCTCGATTCCCTGCCTCAGGGGGGCTCCCTCTACCGCCAGCTGACCGATGGCCCAACCTGGTACGTCGATGGTCGCGTCCGCCTCGCCCTGGCTCCCTGCGTGCTGGCGCTCGACCTGGGCGGGATCGAGGTGGTGGAGGAAAGCGGCGCCCAGCCGGGCGCTCGCCTGGCCCTCGCCGCGTCCACCCACCTCGGCAAGCCCTGGCGGGCCATGGCGCGCCTCTCCGCGCTCTCGGGTCCCGGCGGCAGCGCCACCCTCGCGCTGGCCGAAGTGGGGCGGGCGCTGGGGCCCGTGGACCTCTCCGCCCTCGGTGAGCAGGCGTTCTTCCGGGAGCGGGAGGGCGACTGGCGCAGGGCCACCCACCTGGGCGCCCGCGTCTCCACCCACACCTGGCATCTGGCCGAGGCCTCCCTGCTGGGGCAGGTCACGACGGGCGGCGTCAGTGCCCACGAGAACGTCGTCATGCTGGTCCTCACCCAGCGCCTGGAGCACGGCCGGGTCCCCGGCCCGGCCCAGCAGCGCGATCGGTTCCTCTCCCCCTGGAGCCCCTTCCACTGGCAGCGCGAAGAGCTGCCCCGCTCCCCCGGGACCGTCCCCGGTGCGGATCCCTACCCATCGCTGCCCACGGGGACCCTGTGAGCCGCGCCCGCCCCCTCGCCGTCCTCGCTGGGCTCCTGCTGCTGGGCGCCGGGCTGCTGGGCGGCGCTCCCCGGCCGCTGGCGGACGACCCCTTTGCCCGCTTCGACCACGAGCAGCACCGCACGCACCACCTCAAGAACAAGGTCTCCTGCCAGGCCTGCCACCCCATCGGCATGGTCACGGGCACCGACGACTTCCTGGCGGTCAAGCAGGCCGACGAGGTCGTGCTCACCCCCGCGCGCGCCATCTGCCACGACTGCCACACCGGCGCGCTGCGCTGGCCGCGCGCCCCCACCCGCTGCACCACCTGCCACGTCGACCTCGCCCCGCTGATCCCCGAGGATCACGCCCTCGGCTGGGAGCGCGACCACGGCTGGGCCTCGCTGCGGCACGGATCGAGCTGCGATCTGTGCCACACCGTCGGGTACTGCGAGACCTGCCACTCCCAGCGCGACGAGCGCCGCGCCACGGTCCACCCGGCCACCTTCCGCTCCACCCACGGCATCGAGGCGCGGATGGATCCGGGTCGTTGCCAGCGCTGTCATCTGGAGAGCTCCTGCGAAGCCTGTCACACCGGTGGGGGGCTGCCGTGATCGCCCTGCTGCTGCTCCTCCTCGCCGGCTGCGGTCCGGTGGAGGTCACCTGCGATGAGCTGTACGGCGAGGTCACCGGGGTGGGCGCCCTGCTGCTCACCGAGGAGCACCCCGGCTGGGGCGAGCCTGCCTGCCTCACCTGCCACAGCGTGGAGCGCATGCATCGCCTCAACTGCACCGACATGGACGGGCTCGACCTGCAGTCCGTGCGCGATGTGGTGGCGCGCGATGGCGTGGCCTCCTGCGCCGCCTGCCACGGCGCCAACGGCGTGGCGGAAGGTGGGGTGACAGAATGAGCCGTCCCCTGTGGCTCCTGCTGTTGGCCCTGGCCTGCGCCGGCGGCGCCGCCGCCCAGGCCACCCACACCCTCCGCGGCGCCTCGCCGCTGGAGCAGGACGCCGGTTCGCTCGCCACCCTGCCCGACGTCCCCGACCCCCACGGCGCCCGCACCGCCTGCGCCGAGTGCCATGGCGAGGGCGCGGCGAAGGTGGCCTCCCCCGGCAGCGACGCCTGCCGCCGCTGCCACCCCGGCGCGACCCACCATCTCGACGGTGTCGAGCCCGACGAAATCCACGTCCCGGAGGCCCTGCTTCTGCAGGCGGGGCGCCTCACCTGCGCCACCTGCCACGATGAGCCCGCCTGCGAGGGACTCGGCAAGCTGGACCGCGGCGTGGATCACCTCCGGAACGGGCCGTACGACACCAACCTCGACCTCTGCTACCGCTGCCACGAGCGCGCCGCCTACCAGCGCACGGATCCCCACCGCGACCTGCGCACCCCTGACGGCCAGCGCAACCGCGCCGTCTGCATCTTCTGCCACCAGGGCGTGCCCGAGTCCAGGGACGACGAGAAGGTGCTGGCCATCGATCCCGTGGAGCTGTGCAAGGGCTGCCACGCCTCCCAGATCCACATCGGCATCCCCACCCACCTGGTGCGGGCCGAGCCGGAGCTGGTGACCCGGATCGAGGCCTGGAACGCGCAGGCGACCTACCCCCTGCCCCTGGGGCCGCGGGGTGAGATCACCTGCACCACCTGCCACGACCCGCACCCCGGCATGGACCCTCCCACCACGACCCTCGGGCCGCGCGGCATGGACCAGCTGCGCCTCAACAACCACACCTTCCGCGATCGGTACTTCCTTCCCAGGATCCAGGGCGAGCTCGGCGCGATCCACGGCGCCGACGGCCAGGGCCTGCGCCTCGCGGACGGCCCCCGGCGCAAGGAGGGCCTGCTGCGGGTCCCGGTAGAGGATGGCTCGCTCTGCATGGTCTGCCACGTGCCCGGGGAGCACCTGTGAGGCGTCTCGTCGCCCTCGCCCTGGGCCTGCTGTCCTGTGGCACCACGCCCGGCACCGAGGTGAGCACTGAGCCGCTCCTGGTGGAGGCGCGCGACCTGGCCGTCCCGCTGGAGAACCTCCTCGCGCCGACCGATGTCGCCATCGCAGCCGACGGCGCCGTCTTCGTGCTCGACAGCGGCGCGGGGCTGCTCTACGAGATCGCCGCCGATGGCAGCCGCCCCATGCCGCGGAAGGTCACCGGCGAGCCCGTGGGTCTCGGCTGGGCCGGCGGGCGCCTCTGGTGGCCCCACACCGACGCCCCGACCCTGACCGCGCTGGACCCCGCGAGCGGGGAGCTGGTGGACGAAGCCGTGCCGGTCGGCGATCTGGAGGAGGTCCGGCTGACCGACATCGCTCAGGTCGGCGAGCGCCTGGTGGTCTGCGATGTGCGCGGGCACGCCTGGATGCGACCCCTCGAGGGTGGTGACTGGGCCGCGGTACCCCAGGAGCTCCACGGCAGCGCACCCTTCCTCGCGGCCCCCGCCGGAGGCGCCTGGGTCGCCCTCGCGGACGTCCGCAGCTACGCCGTCGCCCTGCTCGATCTGGACAGCGGGGAGTACGCACGCATCGGTCAGTGGGGCCCCTGGGAGGGCACCTTCCTGCACCCCGCGGGCCTGGCGGTGGACTCCGCGGGCCGCCTGTTCGTGGCGGACGGTCTGCAGGGCGTCGTGCAGGTCTTCGACCCAGAGGGACGGTTCCTCGGCGCCGTGGGGCTTGACGGTGGTCTGCTGCGCATGGACCACCCCCCTGGGGCTGGCCGTCTCCGGCGACACCCTCTACGTGGTGGACGAGCGCCGCGGCGCGTTGCTGGCCATGACCGTGGAGGAGGACGCGGCCCCCGCCGAGCGCTGGCTGTACGCGCGTCGGGTCCCGCGCTTCTCCTACCTCCGGGAGAAGCCCGGCCACGAGAGCCGCAAGGAGGCCGCCTGCCGATCCTGTCACGACGGCTCGCTGCAGCCCGCCGCCAGCGTCTGGGCCATGGGTCGCTTCGGCCACCCCGTGGGTGAGGTCCCCGAAAAACCCATCCCCGAGGGTTTCACGCTCGATGCCGACGGCCGGATGGAGTGCGGCACCTGCCACGTGCCCCACCGGATCAGCGTCGATGGCCAGGTGGAGGAGTCCGCGGAGGTGTTCCTGCGGGCACCGCGGGCGCGCTCCCTGCTGTGCACCGCCTGCCACGAAGACGCGGTCCAGGAGCCCGACAGCGGAGAGCAGAAGGGCCACCTCGTGGGCGAGGTCCCGGCGCGTCGCGTAGGCAGCGGCGCCCGGGCGCTCTCCCCCCACATCGAGCGCGTGGAGTGCCTTGACTGCCACACCCCCCACGGCGCCGTGTCGGAGTCCCTCATGCGCTCCGAGGTGGGCACCGGCGATGCCTGCGCACGCTGCCACGTGGGCGTGGGGCGAGCGCAGGCCGGCCGCAACCACCCGGTGGACAAGCGCCTCACGGACGCCGCCGTCATCGCGCGCCTGCGGCGCGACCAGGCCTTCCTCACGCCCGCCGACGGTGTCACCTGCCTGACCTGCCACGGTATCCACGACGGTCAGGCCCCGGACAACCTCTCCGCCCACCTACCGGACGCCGAGCGCTGCACCATCTGCCACGCCGACCGGGCGCGCCTCGCGGGCGGGCAGCACGATCTGGATGTGGGGGTGGACGGCCCCGTGACCACGGCCTGCCAGGCCTGTCACGTCGTCCACGACGCTGACGGTCCGAAGCTCGGGCGCGCTCCCGGCCGCGAGGGCGATCCCACCGGCTGCCTTGTCTGCCACAGGTCGGGCGGCATGGCCAAGGTCGAGGTCTCCGCCACCCGCGGGCACCCCCTGTTCAAGGAGAACGACGGCTACCGCGTGCTGCCCGCCGTGGGTGCCGACGGCTCCCTGCCCCTGGGCACCCCGGGTCGCACCGGCTGCCTCACCTGCCACGACCCCCACGCCGCTCCCGGCGAGGGCGGCGGTGCGATGCTGCGCAAGCCGAGCGCCGGGGCCGAGACCTGCCTGGCCTGCCACGACGACAAAGCCCCCGCCCGCGGCAGCGACCACGACCTGCGCGGTCACCCCTCCGGCTGGGTCCGCGAGCGGGCCGAGAGCATGGACCGGGGCGGCTTCTGCCTGGCCTGTCACGACAACCACGACGGCCGCGGTCCCGATCTGCTGCAGGTCCCCCCCGGCGGGAGCGCGGGCGAGAACCCGGTGAGCCGCGTCTGCCTCGGCTGCCATCAGGCCGAGGAGCCCGCCAACGCCACCGTGATCAAGGCCTGGGAGCACCCGGCGGAGCTCCTGCTGACCACCGCGCGGGTCCCTTGGCACAACTCCGGCGAGCTGCCGCTGTACGACACCCGCGGCAAGCCCACCGACGACACCCAGATCGGCCGCATCACCTGCCTGACCTGCCACGACGCCCACATCTGGAGCCCCAAGCAGGGCGGCCAGGGCGGCTCGGGCGAGGGCGACATCCGCACCTCCTTCCTGCGCGAGGGCTGGGAGGGCTTCTGCTCCGGCTGCCACGGCGAGGAGGCGCTGGAGGCCTACAAGGGCTTCCACGACCCCCGCTTCCGGGAGAAGGCCAAGGCCCGCGCCAAGCGCAGCGACTGGCCCATCTACGGCGAGGAGACCGAGTGAAGCGCGCCCTCTTCTACCTGGTCCTGGCGCTGCTCTGTTTCGGAGGGGCGCTGGCGGTGGTCTTCAACGTCGCCTTCCTGGCGTCGGTCCTGCCCCACGGAGGCCTGTACTAGCATGGGCAGGCTCACCTGCATGGCCCAGAGGCTCTGGCGATGGGTCTCCGACGCCCTCGGGCTCCAGCGCGCGGCGCTGCTCGTGGCGGGCGCGGTGTGCCTGGTCTCCGCCGGCTCCGGCGGCGCCGTGGGCTACCGCGCCTACCAGTACGCCTGGGTGGATCCCACCTTCTGCGACGTCTGTCACATGCACGACTACGCGCTGCAGGACTGGCGCGACAGCATCCACGGCGGCCTGGTCACCTGCCACGACTGCCATCGAGTGCCCCTGACCCACTACATCATGGACCTGGTCCACACCTTCTACGATCGGCCCAGCTACCCAGAGGACCTCACCGAGATGCCGCGCATCCCGTCGGAATCCTGCGAGAGTTGCCACCTGACCGCGGCCGCGCTCCTGACCGATCTCGACTCCCCCATGCCCCAGGAGGTCTTCGACCACATCGTCAAGGTGGAGGACTCCCCCGGCCACCGGGCGCACCTGATGGCCGAGGACCGTGATCCCGGCAAGTCCCGCGGCGGCGGGGGCGGTGCTGCCCGGCGCACGCGGCACCTCGCCCAGCACGGCGCCACCGCCGCCGAGGTCGGGTTCGGCACCGGCGAGATCGAGTGCATCGACTGCCACGGCACCGAGACCAACCGCTTCCACAACTTCGCCGCGCGGCAGGAGAACTGCCTGGCTTGCCATGAAGACCTGCAGCAACGCGGCCACGTCCCCGACTTCGATTGCCGCCACTGCCACTTCCAGGACTTCGTGGCGCCCGCCGATCTCGGCAAGGTGGACTGGCAGGCCAGCACCTGGGGCCTCGGGATCGAGCCTGCCCCGGCCGCCACCATCGAGGGGTCGCCATGATCTCGAGAGACGACGAGGTCACCGAGGAGCGCGCCCCGTGCGTGCCCCCCCGGCCCTCCGGCGCCGCGCGGGTCCGTTGGGGGACCCCCGCCGAGGCACGGCTGGCCTTCCGCCGCCCCGCGATGGAGGCCGTCCCGGCCCTGATCCTGGTGGTCGCCCTCGCGATCCTCTTCGGTCCCTGGGGGAACGCGCCCACCGACTTCGTGACCGGGCCCCGGTTGCGTGGAGACGGCACGGTGGTGCCGCCACGGCCCCCGCTGACCCCGCCAGCCACCGTTCCCGCGCCCGTCGCGTCAGAGTCGGCTGCGCCCGACATCCCCAGGGTGGCGCCCGCGTCCGCGCCGACCAAGGTCTCCACGCCCAGCCCGGCCGCGAAGCCCGCTCCCGCCGCGAAGCCCGCCCCCGCCGCCCCCGCGCCCCCCGCCGCTGCGGCTCCGTCGCCCCCCCCTCCTGCCGCTCACCCGGTCCAGGTGACCTTCACCTCCCGCCCCCTCGGCGAACCCGTGGCGGTGGACGGCAAACCCCGCGGGGTCACGCCGCTGCGTCTCACGCTCCCGTCGGGTCATCACCGGGTGGCCTTCGGCGCCGACGGCACCGTGTCGACCGAGATCGATGTGGGCGCTGACGACAAGACCCTCTGGACCTACCTCCCTTCTGAAGGAACCATCCGATGATCCTGCCCCTGCTCGCCCTCGCCCTGCAGGGCGGCTTGTCCGCCGCCTGGGCCCAGGCGCCGGCCGCCGGCTGCCCCGACGTCAACCTCTCCCTGGGCGCGCTGCGCCAGCAGCTCGACGAGGCCCGCTTCGACGAAGCCTCCGCCCTCGGGCGGAAGCTCGAGGAGCAGCTCACCTGCCAGCCGCGGGCCGTGAACCCCGTGACCCTGGCGTCGCTCTACCAGCTCCTGGGCGCGGTCCAGTACTTCTCGAACGAGCGCGACTCGGCCGACTACTACTGGTCGGTCGCGCTGGCGATGGGGCCGTCGACCAGCCTGGATCCGAGCCTCGGGCAGGGCGCAGTGGACGCCTTCGAGCGCGTGCGCGCCAAGTTGCTGGCCGAGCCCACCGCCGCGGCCCAGATCGCCCCCGGCGTCAGCGCCTGGCTCGACGGGCGGCGGCTGGTCGAGGGCATGCCCCAGGATGTCCTGGCCGGGTTGCACCTGCTGCAGCGCGAGGAGGCCGGCGGGGCGTTGACCGCGCAGATGGTCCAGCTCGCCCCCGGCACGCGCTACCAGGTCGAGGCCGGGGATGCGCTGATCGGCATGATCGGCACCACCTCCTCGGGAGCCACTCCGGCAGCTCCCTTGGCGGCCGTCAAGGTCCAGCGCGTGGCCGCGGACCTTCCCTGGAAGCGCATCGCGCTGAACGGGGCCACCAGCGCCGCCGGGATCGGCCTGGGGATCGCCGCCGTCTACAACTACGCCCAGGCGAGCGAGGCCTACCACGACTACCTCTGGATCCAGGACGAGACCCGCGCGAACACGCTCTACAACGAGGAGTTCCGCGGGCGTGGCACGGCCTTCGTCGTGGAAGGGATCGGCGCTGTGGCCCTGCTCGGTGGCAGCGCGGCCCTGTGGGCGACCACCGACGGCCTGGAGCGGGAGGGCGGCCCGCCCGTGCGGCGCTTGTTGCTCGACGGCACCGTGGTGATGGCAGGGCTCGGGCTGGGGGCCGCCTCCATCTACAACCTCAGGCAGACCGGCGCGGCCTACGACGACTACATGGTCGAGGAGGACTCCGGCCTGAGCGGCGACATCTACACCCTCGAGATCCGGCCCCGCCGTGGCCTGGCGGTGGCCGAGGGGATCGGCGCCGTGGCGCTTCTCGGTGTCGGCACCACCCTCTTCCTCACCACCGACCTGGCGGTCACCCTAAGCCCCACCGGCTTCGGCGCCTCGGCCCGCTGGTAGCCAGGGAGGAACCCATGAAGCTGCACCTGCTCTGCCTCTGCCTGGCCGTCTCGGCCTGCCAGCCCTACAACGGGATCCACCCGCGGGACACCTCCTGCGCCGAGGAAGCCGACACGGACACAGACACGGACGCGGACTCCGACGCGGACTCCGACGCCGACGCCGACGCGGACTCCGACGCGGACTCCGACACCGACACCGATCCGGTGCCGCCCGTCCTGGACAGCGCCCACTCGGGCTGGCTGAACCCCTGCTGCGCCACGTGTCACGACAGCGGCGGGCACCGCGCCGGGCTCGCGCCGTATCAGTGCATCGGCTGCCACGGCGACAACGGCGCCCCCGACGGGCACGGCCAGACCAGCGGGTGCACCGGCTGCCACGGCACCCCCCACTGTGGCGGTGACGGCTTCCCCGTGCCGGACGCCTGCCTGGCCTGCCACCCCAACTGAGCGGCTCGACGCTGGCGACCTGAAGCGCGGAGCCGCTGGCCTACCAGCTCTCGCTGGAGTGGTACTCGCTGTGGCAGGAGCCGGTGCAGCGGCTGCCGGTCCAGCTCATGCCCGACGCCTGGAAGGCAACATCCACCGACCCGTTCACGTGCAGGGTCGGGTCCTGGATGGTGGAGCTGCCGCTCATGGTGTCGTCGTGGCACTCGTCGCAGTCGCGGCTGCGGTGCTCGCCGTGCTCGCCGGTGCTGGGCGGGGTGTTGTGGCAGGAGGTGCAGGAGTAGGAGGCGCCGGTGGTGGCGGTGCCCGTGGCGCTGGTGCTCGTGCCGCTGCTGTGGCAGTAGAGGTTGGTGCAGGTGGTGGCGCCGATGGTGTGGGCGCCGCGGTAGGACAGCCCCCCCGTGAAGTCCACCTCGGCCGCACCCGCGGTGGCGTCGGACACGAAGATGTGGCCGGCGGACAGCACGTCCGTGGGCTCGTCGTGGCAGGTGTCGCAGTCCCAGGCGTCGTGGTGGCTCGTGTCCTCCACGTGCTCGCTGTGATCGCGGAAGGGCGTGCCGGTGCTGGTGCCGTCGATGTCCACGGGCGGCGCGCCGGTGCTGTTGTCGGTGCCGCCGTGGCAGAAGGTGCAGTCCGTGCGCCAGCCCGAGCTGTGGCAGTCATCGCAGCTTTGGCCGGAGAGGCCGCCGGTGAGATCCGCGCCGTGGCAGTCCCCGCACTCCATGGTCTGCATGTTGGCGGCCAGGCCGTGGATCGCGGGTGAGCTCCAGCCGGCGCTGTGGAAGTCGCCGTCCCAGGTAGCGCCCGCGTGGGCCACGCCGTGGCAGGTGCCGGAGCAGGACTCTGCCGCGCCGTCCCAGGTCATCCCCGAGACCATGGCCACGTCCACGTCGCCGTCCACGTGGGGCAACGGATCGGAGATGGTGGTGTCGTCCGCGGCGGTGTCGGCGTGGCAGTCCGCGCAGGTGCCGCCGGCGGTGAGGTGCTCGGCGTGCACGCCCGAGAGCGTGCGGGTGGACGCCGCGCCCCCGTGGCAGTCGGTGCAACCCAGGGTGGCGCCCGTGGCGGCGGTGCCCGGGGTGGAGGCGCCGTCGCCGTGGCAGTAGAGGTTGGCGCAGGAGGCGCCGCCCGCGTAGATGCCCGCTGGGGAGAGCCCGGAGGTCATGGTGACCTCGGCGATGGCGGGGGTCGAGTCGCCCACGAACACATGCCCCGCGGACATTGCGTCGGCAGGGGTGATGTGGCACTGCTCGCAGCCCCAGGCCGCGTGGATGGTCTGCTGCACGTGCACGCCATGCTCGGGGTAGGAGAGCCCGGTCTCGGAGCCGTCGATGTCGTAGGGCGGAGCGCCCGTGGAGTCCTCGACCCCGCCGTGGCAGAAGGTGCAGTCGCTGCGCCAGCCCGAGGGGTGGCAGGTGTCGCAGCCGATCCCCGTGGTGCCACCCGCGAGATCGCTGCCGTGGCAGACGACGCACTGCAGGTCGCCCAGGTTGGCCGCGAGACCATGCTGGTCGCCGCTGGACCAGCCATCGGGGTGGTAGTCCGTGTCTGCGTCGGTGTCGGCGTCGGCGTCGGCGTCGGCGTCGGTGTCTGCGTCTGCGTCTGCGTCTGCGTCTGCGTCGGTGTCACCGTCGGCGTCGGCGTCGGTGTCCGTGTCGGCGTCGCCATCGGGGGCAGGGCCGGTGTCCTCGGGGATGGGTTTCTCCGGGAAACAGGCCGAGAGGGCCAGCATGCCGGCCATCAGGAGGGTCGTGGTCCTTGAGGAGGAGGATGCGAGCTTCACGGTGGCGGCTCCGGGGTTGGCGGTTGCGTCACGATTCCGTCACGCCCTACCTACCACGGAGTTGACACAAGTTGTAGCGAGCCTCGCATTTTTTTCGTTTTCGTGCAGCGGGGAGCAGCGGGAGCCGGTCCATGTGAAACCCGCCAAGATGCCCACGGATGCCGCGTCGATGCAACGTCTCGTCGCACTTCCGCGCCGGGTGCCCCCTACCGACGGGTCCAGACGCCCTCGATGATCAGCGCGCGGTCCACGCAGGGGTCCTCCTTCAGCGTGAACGTGGTGCTGGGCTCCGCGACGACGTAGGCGTAGGTGCCGAGGCTGGCGCACTCATCGTCGTAGAAGGTGAAGACGCCTCCCTCGGCCGAAAAGAGGCAGTCCAGCGCGTGCGGGCCCGCACCCTCCACCTCCACCTTGCAGGTGCCGTCCGCCCGGCCGGTCCAGATGAAGGTCGCGTCTTCGGCCGCCTCAACCCGCCGGCTCCAGCTCCCCAGGATGTCGGGGTCGATCAGCGGATCGGTGTCGGCGTCGGCGTCGGTGTCGGCGTCGGTGTCGGCGTCGGTATCGGCGTCGGTGTCGGCGTCGGTGTCGGCGTCGGTGTCGGCGTCGGTGTCCGTGTCGGTGTCGGTGTCGGTGTCCGTGTCGGTGTCGGTGTCGGCCGGCCCGGCGGTGTCGTCCTTCTCCTCTCCACAGGCGGGGGCGAGGGCGAGCAGGGCGAGGGGCAGGAGAACGAGTGAGCGCATGGGTCACCAGGCTGTGAGGGTGGGGGAGGGCTACTCGTCGTCGGGCCGCCCGCGCTGCTGCTTGAGGGCGGCGCGGTGCTTCTTGGCGGCCAGGCGCTTGCGCTTGGCGGAGGGGGGCATTCTGGTGGCGCGGCGGGGGCGCGGGGGGTGCAGGGCGGCGCGCACCAGGGCGGCCAGGCGGGCGCGGGCCTCGGCCAGGTTCTGCAGGCGCTCGCGGTGCACGTCACAGGCCAGGACGATGCGGTCATCGCGGGTGAGGCGCCCTGGGTTCTGGCAGCGGAGGCGCACCTTGACGGCCTCGGGCAGGACCTGGCAGCCGGCGAGGTCGAAGGAGATCTGCACCCGGGTCTCGGTCTTGTTGACCTTCTGCCCGCCTGGCCCGCCGGCGCGGCTGTAGCTCACCTCCAGGGCTGCGGCCGGGAGGGTGAGGGTGTCGGTGATGGGCAGGTCGTCGGGCACCGTGGCTCCAGGGGAGTGCTGGCCCGCAGGCTAACGGCTAAGGTCCCCGGGAACACGGGCCTCCGACATCATGACCGCTCCCCGGACCTCGCGCTGGATCCTGCCGCTGCTCTTCCTGGGGCTGGCCGCGCTCTTGACCGCGCTGCACGGGGAGTGGATCAACTTCGGGCCGAAGATCTCGGCGCGGGCCGAGCGGCACGAGCAGATCCTCACCCGCAGCGGCGAGGCGCCCTGGGTCTACCGGGTGGCGGTACCCTGGGCCGCGGAGGGGCTGGCGCCCGTGTTCGAGGCCGCCGGCTACCCCCACCGCCGCGCGCTGGAGCACGGCTACCTCGGGCTGCGGCTCGTGTTCACCTGGAGCCTGTTCCTGCTGTTCTACCGCTGGCTCGGCCGCTGGCTGCCTCCACCCTGGCCCCTGGTGGGAACGCTGCTGCTGGCGGCCCTGCACGGGCCCTCCTACGCCTTCTACTGGTTCCAGCCCGACTCCGCCCTGGACCTCGCCCTGTGGGCTGGCGCGCTGGTGCTGGCCATGAGCGGGCGCTGGGCCTGGGTTCTGCCGCTGATGGTGCTCGGGGGCCTCAACCGCGAGACCATCGCCTTCGTGCCCTTCTTGTACGCCGCCCTGCGCTGGGACGACGAGCCCCGCGGGCGCCTGGCCTGGCAGGTGGCGGCCATGCTGCTGGCCGGTGGGCTGGCCGTGCTGGTGGTGCGCACCTGGGTCGGTCCGGCCGGCTGGGCCCACGGCACCACCCCGCTGGGGATGCTCCAGACCAACCTCACCCACGGCGACTGGCTCGGCTACGCCCTGCTCTTCTGGGGGCTCTTGTGGGCGGCGCCGGTGCTGGCCTGGCGCGAGAGCCCGCCGGCTCTGCGCCGTATCGCGCTCGTGCTCCTGCCCTACCTGCTCCTGCAGCTCCTGTTCGGCCGCATCCGCGAGGTGCGCCTGCTGCTGCCCCTGGCGGTGGCGCTGGTGCCCATGGGGTTGATCTGGCTGAAGGCGCGGCTGCCGCGGGAGGAGGCGTGAAGGCCGCCCTCGCGATGCTGACCCTGGCTGGCTGCCAGCCGCCCGCACCCGCGCCGCCGGGCAACATCGTGCTCGTCGTGATGGACACCGTGCGGGTCGATCATCTCTCGGCCTGGGGCTACGAGCGCGGCACCAGCCCCTTCCTGGAGTCCCTGGCGGGGGAGGGGACCCGCTACGAACGCGCCTGGTCCTCCTCCGCCTGGACCCTCCCCGCCCACGCCTCCATGTTCACCGGCTTGCCCCCCCGGCTGCACGGGGCCGACCAGACCTCGCTCCACCTCCGCGGGCAGCCCAGCCTGCTGGCGGAGCGCCTGGCGACGGCCGGATACCAGACCGCCGGGTTCAGCAACAACCCCTGGGTCTCTGGAAAAACAGGCCTGGCCGGTGGCTTCGAGCACTTCGCCGAGCTGTGGCGCCGCGACCAGCGCCCCTGGACCCTGTGGGACGACCCCACCTCCGAGGCGGTCGCCGGCTGGCTCGTCGGTGAGCGCGACCCGGAGAAGCCCTTCTTCCTGTTCGTGAACCTGATGGAGGCCCACGGCCCCTACGAGCCCGCCTGGAGCCACGCCTGGCCCATGCTGGGGCCCGTCGGAGCCTGGCAGCGCCAGCGCCGCTACGGCGCGGGGGAGGAGCGGGGCTTCGTGCGTTCCTGGTACCTGGGCGAGGAGCCCGTGCCGCTCGAAGCGGTGGAGGCGGCCCTGGATCTCTACGACGCCGAGATCCACCAGGCGGACGCGGCCGTGGCGCGCATCGTGCGAGCGGTGGACCGGGTGGCGGATCCGGCCAGCACCACGCTGCTGGTGGTCACCGACCACGGCGAGGCCTTCGGCGAGCACGGGCTGATGGGGCACAACTTCTCCCTGTGCGAGCCGCTGCTGCGGGTGGCCTTCCTGGCCCGCGGGCCAGGCTTCGCCGCGGGCGCAGTGGAGCGCGGGGTGGTCCAGCTCACCGACGTCTTCCCCACGCTGCTGGCCGCCGCCGGGCTGCCCTGGGACGCTCAGGAGGGGGCCATGGACCTGCACGCCGCCCCTCCCGAGACCCGCCCGCTGGAGGCCTCCTACGCCTACCCGCGCCAGGTCTTCGGCACGTTCCCGCCGGCACAGCGCAAGAGCCGCCGCCTCGATCCCTACCGCCGCTCCATCGCGGCCGGGCTGGACGGGCGCTTCAAGCTGGTGCGCGACTCGAAGGGCCACGAGGAGGTCTTCGACCTGTTGGCGGATCCCGGTGAGGAGCACCCCCTGGAGCAGCCCGATCCCGCCGTGGTGGCGCGCCTGCGCGCCCTGGCCCAGGGTCTGGAGGGCGATCCGGGTGAGGGCGGAGAGCTGGACGATCTCGACCCCGAGACCGCCGCGGAGCTGGAGCGGCTGGGGTACCTGGACGGGGATGGGATGAGGTAGACTCTGCTCCGCGAGGTGAACCCATGGCGATCCCAGAGGATCTGGCGCAGCGGCTGTCTTCCCCCTCCGAAGGCGAGCGCCATCGCGCGCTGCGCGAGCTGGCGGCCACCTGCTCACCGGAGGAGGCGCGCCCCTACCTGCTGCGGGCCTCCGAGGATCCATCGCGGCTCGTGCGGTTCCTGGCGCGGGAGCTGCGGGCCGAGGCGGGCGACCGCGGCGTCGCGGCGCCGGGGCACCACCCCGCGACGCCCGCG
>JBDRKM010000483.1:0-11195 GCA_043814015.1 Pseudomonadota bacterium | reverse complement strand
TCGCCGCGCCCGCCGCGCCCGCCCCACCCCCTGCCGCCACACCACCCGCCACGCCCACCCCGCCTCCTGCCGCCGTCCAGCCCCCGGCCCCCCTGGCCGAGCCCACGCCCCCCGATCCCGACGCCAACCTGAACGCCGTCTGGGCCGCCTCGCCCAAGGCCGCCTGGATTGCCGGGCAGGGCGGCCTGGTGCTGCGGTGGGACGGGAGCGCGTGGGACTGGGTGGACAGCGGGACGAGCGAGGATCTGGTCGCGATCTGGGGCAGCGGGCCGGACGACGTCTGGTTCGTGGGCCACGGGGGCGCTTTCCTCCACTGGAACGGGCGCGTGATCGCGGGCCTGGCCGGCATCGACGCGGATCTCTGGTCCGTCGGAGGCAGCGGGCCGCGCGACGTCTGGGCCGGCGCTGGCGACGGGCGCCTGCTGCACCTGACGGGGGAGCAGTGGACCCCGGTGGAGGCGCCCATGGTCGGCGCGGTCGTCGGCCTGTGGGCCAGCGGGCCCGGCGACCTGTGGGCCTGCACCGCCGAGGCGAAGATCCTGCACGGGGACGCCCGTGGGTGGCGCGAGGCCTTCGGCGGCGCGGAAGGGGCCCTCGGGCCGCTCTGGGGCAGCGGGCCACTGGACGTGTGGGCGCCTGTCTCGTCGGGCGAGGCGACCATGCTGCACTACGACGGTCAGGAATGGTCATCCCGGCCCGCGCCCCGGCTCCATGCCCTCTGGGGCAGCGGTCCCGCGGACATCTGGGGCGCCGGGGACGGTATCCTCCACTGGGACGGGGCCGCCTGGGCCACGGTGGACCCGCGCACACCGAAGTCCATCGCCGGCAGCGGGCCGCGGGACGTGTGGGCCGTGGCGGACCACCTGATCCTCCACTGGAACGGCGAGAGCTGGACCGAGGTCGAGCCTGGCTTCTGAGCCGGCGGCGCCGAGGAGGAATTCGCGCGCGACTTCGTGGCGGCCTGGAGCAAGGTGATGGAGCTGGATCGGTTCGACCTGCGCTGATGGGGTTAGGGCTCCCGGGACATCGGCACCCCGGGAGCCCCCGTGACCCTCCACCGCCGTCAGATCTTCTCTGTCGTCTCCTTCGGCGCGCTCCTCACCCTGGCCTTCGGCTCCATGCCCTCCGAGGAGGAGATGGCCAAGGACAAGGCCGAGAAGGAGGCCCTCTGGCAGGAGCGCAAGGCCCAGCTCGCCGCGGTGCACGGCGCGGTCGCGGCGGTGGATCTGCGCAACGTGAGCGCCGAGGCCTGCGACGTCCCCACCCTGGCCGCGCGGATCGACGAGCAGGTGATCAAGAAGGAGTACGGCAAGGTGGACCTGCCGCACGCCCAGCTCTCCTTCCTGGCGCGCTTCGCCAGCGACGACCCCGCCGCCTTCACCAAGGAGAAGGGAGATTTCTACTGGCTCACCGACATGGTCTTCTTCACCCGCTTCGACGACCTGAAGAGCGACGGGACCCAGCCCGCGGAGTCCGACTGGAAGTGGGCCATCGACGAGCTGTGGGAGAAGCGGTTCATGGTGGTGTTCGTGCCGGATCCAGGCGCGCAGAACGTCTCCCCCGTCGCTCGCACCGAGGACGACATCACCTGGGGGGAGCTCACGGCCTACGCCTTCCTCGTGGGCCTGGACGATGCCACCATCCACTGCCAGGGCCGGTTCACGGCCGAGAGCAGCGATGAGATCGAGTGGGAGGAGGGCGCGATCCTCTCCGACGGCAGCGCCGGTGAGGCCCTGCACAACGACTTCGCCCGGAACGTGGAGCAGGCGGTCGCGCCCCTGGTGGGCAAGCCGTTGGGGATCGACATCAGCTGGTGGCGGTAGAAGAAAGGCCCCCCGCGCCCTGGCTCGATCCGTGGTAGGCTCGTCGTCTTCGAGGGGCTCTGCCATGCATGCTGATTGGACCGGCTCGTCATCCTCCGATGTGGTGTTGCGTTGCTACGCGCCGCCGCTGCTGTCCGAGCCCTACCGCAACGTGGTCTCGGGGTGGGGGAACGCGCGGGACAAGCTCTCGCGGCGGCTGGGGTTCCTGGAGACCCTGCTGCGCTACATGGTGGC
This sequence comes from Pseudomonadota bacterium, assembly GCA_043814015.1. Lineage (GTDB taxonomy): Bacteria > Myxococcota_A > UBA796 > UBA796 > JAFGLY01 > JBDRKM01. The sequence goes on along the minus strand of JBDRKM010000483.1, from coordinate 9,138 downwards.
GATCTACAGCGCGGACAGCGGGGAGGTCCACGTCGGCGCCTACGAGGCCCTGCTCGGGCGCCTCGCGAAGCCCACCCTGGGCGTCTGGTTCAACGCGGCCGAGGGGCTGGCGCGGGCGGTGGTGACGCGGCCCGGAGCGGTGGCCCCCGACCTGGCAGGGATCCTGTGGGACACCTTCGCTGGCCAGCGGCCCTCCCGCACCGCGGTGGCCCGCAACCTCAAGAAGCTGATCGAGGTCCGCAACCTGACCGCCCACACCGCGGGCTCCACCTTCCCCTCCGAGGAGGGGGCGGTCGAGACCCTCGAGGAGATCCGCGAGCCCCTGCGCGCCGTGCTGCACGGGCTGTCCCCCCTGCGCGCCCATCCCCTGCTCTGCGTCGAGGAGTACCCGACCCACGGGCTGGCCAAGGTGCTCCGGTTCAGCCCGGCGGGGATCGACACCTTCGAGGTGGCGTGTCCTCCCTTGGCCATCGAGCGGCGGGAACCCTTCCTGGTCTCGGCCACGGGGGACGTGCTGCGGCTCGGCCCATGGCTCCGGATCTCCGATCAAGAGGGGCTGTGCAGCGCCCTGCTGTGCAACCCGCGGCATGACGGTGACCTGGCAACCCTGCGCGAGCGCCTGCCGCGCCACGACGCGGTGCTGCGCGGCGTTTTCTCGGACGGCGCGCCCGGGCGCCTGCGCGACTTCACCTCGGCGGCGGGGGCCCCCGAGATCCCGGGCTACGACGTGGACGGCCCGCTGGGACGCGGCGGGGCCGGCAGCGTCTGGTTGGCCCGCGCGAAGCAGTCCACCAGCACCGAGCGCGTGGCGGTCAAGGTGCTGCACCGCGCCAACATCGGGGACGCCCAGGCGCGCGCGCGCCTGCATCGGGAGTATCAGTTCCTGGCGAGCCAGCCGCATCCGGCGGTGGTGGGCGCCCGGGATTTCGGCGAGAGCAGCACCGCCGGGCCCTTCCTGGTGATGGAGTACGTGCAGGGGATGGATCTGGAGTCCATGCTGCGCGAGGCGCCGCTGGAGCCGGACCAGGCCGCGCACGTGGTGATGGAGGTGCTCGACGCCCTCACCGGCCCCCACGCCCAGGGCCACGTGCACCGCGACCTCAAGCCCGCCAACCTGATCCTCGATGCGCGCGGCCACGTGCGGATCATCGACTTCGGCATCGCGGCGGTGGCGGGCGCCACCCGCCTCACCCGGACCCTGCAGGCCGTAGGGACCCGCGACTACATGGCCCCCGAGCAGCTTTCGGGCGGGACGGTGGACCCTCGCACCGACCTGTACGCCCTGGGGCGCACCCTCGAGGACCTCGTGCGGGGCGGCGGGCAGCAGGAGGGGTGCCAGGCCTTGCCGCCGGGGCTGGTGGCGGTGGTGCGCCGCGCCACCCAGGCGCTGGCCGAGGATCGCTTCCAGAACGCCCAGGAGATGAAGCTGGCGTTGCAACAGCGCCATCGCGCGCGCTGGGGTGGGGCCCCGGTGATGGAGCGCGACCGCCTCAACGACAGCTTCGCCGTGTGGGAAGCGCGCGGGCACTGGGGAGAGCAGGCCTGGTTGTTCCACGGCGTCCGCGTGGCCACAGGCGAGCCCGTCGGGCTGCTGGTGGCGGAGCTGGGCAGCGCGGGGGCGCTGCTGTACGCGGCCCACCACGACATCACGCGCGAGCAGCGCCACGAGCTCGACTACGCGGGCATCCACCACACCGCGCCGTCTGCGGGCATGAGCTACCCCTTCGCCGTCTTCGACGGCATCGAGAAGCTCGACGCGCGGGTCGAGGCCTGGCTGGGGGGCGGGCGTTTCGGCATGCTCACCGGCCAGGTGCGGAGAGCGCCGCTGCCCACGCCCGCGGCCAAGCCAGCGCCAGTGGCCGAGCCTGCGCCCACGCCCACGGTGCCGTCGCCCTCGCCAGCTCCCGCGGTCCGCGAGGGGCCGGTGCCCGCCTCGGCGCCAACGTTCGAGGCCGCGGCGGGCAAGGCCGCGGGCAAGGCGGCGGCCAAGGCCGGAGGTGGGTTCCCCACCGCCGCGATCCTCGGCGTGCTCGCCGGGGGCGCGGTCGCCGGGGTGGCGGGCGCCCTGGGCGGCGCGGTCATCGGCAGCCAGATCGCCAAAGGCCGCAAGCAGGCCGCGGCGAAGGGCAAGGCCGCCCAGGAGAAGGAGCCGGCCAAACCCGCCGCGGCGGGCACCCCGCCGGTCGCGGGGGGCAAGAAACCGCGCTGAGCGGCCGCCCTGCGCGCACTCGAGTGGCACATGCGGGGGCCGGTGCGTTGGTGGCCGCCGGTTCCGGGTGTCCGGCTCCAGCTGTCCCCCATCGCCGTGCTCCACTGGGGCTCGCCCCAGCCACGCCACTTCGGCGCGTGTCGCGCGCCCAACTCCGGGGGCTCGCCCCAGCCCCGCCACTTCGGCGCGTATAGCGCGCCCAACTCCGGAGGCTCGCCCCAGCCACGCCACTTCGGCGCGTATAGCGCGCCCAACTCCGGGGGCTCGCCCCAGCCCCGCCACTTCGGCGCGTGTAGCGCGCCCAACTCCGGGGGCTCGCCTTGGCTCTGGTGCCTACGGCCGCGTCACGTACAGCGCGTCGAACGCGATGCCCGAGAGATCCTGGTGGCGCACGCGGGCCCCCGGTGCGGCGTGCAGCACGCGCCCCTCGCCGACGTACAGGCCGGTGTGCCAGGGCCAGTGGGGGGTGCCCCCGTGGCCCCAGAGGGGGGTGTCGGGGATCTCGTAGTTCGCCATGAGAAAGTAGAGTACGTCGCCGGGCCGCAGCGTCGCCATGTCCACCTCGGCCCGCAGCACGCCGTCCAGCCCTGGCACGGGGGCGCCCAGCAGACCGCTGGCCACCAGCTCGGAGGGGTTCACCGGGTAGCGCCGCCAGGGCGTGCCGGTGACGGACCCCCAGGCCAGGTAGAGCAGGCCGAGGCAGTCCACCCCCGGGTGGCCCGGCTCGTTGCGGCCGCCCCAGCGGTAGGGCTCGCCCAGCAGGGCCTCGCCGGCCGCGAGGGCGCGCTCGGCGCGGGTGGGGGCTTCCGTTGGGGCCTGCGCCGGGACCTCCGCGGGGGCCGCCGGCGCGGGCACGGCGGGTGTCTCCTGGGCCTGGCAGGCCAGGGTCACGGCGAGCAGGAGGTGCAGGGGCACGGCTCAGCGCCCCGCGGTGGCGGGCACGTCGCCGAGGGCTTCCGGGAGGGCTGCGTGATCGGGCATGGTCTCCTCGACAGCGTGGGAGACGGGCGGTTCCAGGATAGCCGCCCGCGGTGCTCGCCGGGACGGGGACCCGCGCCGTCGGACGATTCGGGGACACAGGGGTGTCGCACCCGGGGCTTGGCGCGTAGGATGGGTGGGCGTGCCCCTCGCGCGCGTTCTTCGATGGAGGCACGATGCGCTGGCTCATCCCGCTCCTGGCCCTGGTCGCGGCCTGCGACAAGCCCCAAGAACCCCTGGACACCGCGAGCCCCGGGTGGGATGACGCGGACGGGGACGGCTACGACGAGCGGTCCGACTGCGACGACGCCGATCCCGCCGTGCACCCCGGCGCGGCAGAGACCTGCGACGGCGTCGACGACGACTGTGACGGTTTCGTGGACGGGGACGACCCCGATCTCACCGATGGGGACGAATTCTATGCGGACGCGGACGCGGACGGCTACGGCGATGCCGCGGCGGTCGTGATCGCCTGTGACCAACCCGAGGGTGCCGTGCCCGACGCGACGGACTGCGACGACGGGGACGCGGGGGTGAACCCCGGCGCCGCGGAGGTCTGCGACGGCGTGGATCAGGACTGCGACGGCGAGGTGGACGAGGACGCCGTTGACCCGGGCGCCTGGTACGCGGACGCGGATGGCGACGGCTACGGCGATGCGGGCGCGTCGGTGGCGGCCTGCGCGCAGCCCACGGGCACAGTCGCTGACGACACGGACTGCGACGACGCCGAGCCCGGCGTGAACCCCGGCGCCGCAGAGGTCTGCGACGGCGTGGACCAGGACTGCGACGGCGAGGTGGACGAGGACGCCCTCGACGCCGCCACCTGGTACGCCGACGCGGACAGCGACGGCTATGGCGATGCGGGCGCGGTGGTGGCGGCCTGCGCGCAGCCCACGGGCACCGTCGCTGACGACACGGACTGCGACGACACCGAGCCTGGCGTGAACCCCGGCGTCGCAGAGGTCTGTGACGGTGTGGACCAGGACTGCGACGGCGAGGTGGACGAGGAGGCCCTCGACGCCGCCACCTGGTACGCCGACGCAGACAGCGACGGCTACGGCGATGCGGGCGCGGCGGTGGCGGCCTGCGCGCAGCCCACGGGCACCGTCGCTGACGACACGGACTGCGACGACGCCGAGCCTGGCGTGAACCCCGGCGCCGCGGAGGTCTGCGACGGGGTGGATCAGGACTGCGACGGCGACGTGGACGAGGCCGCCGTGGACATGGGCACCTGGTACGCGGACGCGGACGGCGATGGCTACGGGGACGACGCGACGGCGACGATGGCCTGCACCTGGCCCACGGGCACGGTGAGCACCGCCGGCGACTGCGACGACGGGGAACCGGGCGTGAACCCCGGGGCCGCCGAGGTCTGCGACGGGGTGGATCAGGACTGTGACGGTGACGTGGACGAGGAGGCCACGGACGCCGGCACCTGGTACGCGGACGCGGACGGAGACTCCTACGGAGATCCGGGAGCGGCCGTCAGCGCCTGCACCCAGCCCTCGGGCACCGTGTCCGACGCGACGGACTGCGACGACGCGGACGCGAGCGCCCACCCCGGCGCCACCGAGTACTGCGACGGGGTGGACACGGACTGCGACGGTAGCCTCGATCCGGCCTCCACCGTCACCTTCATCAGCGCCGCGGGTGTGCCGCGCGACGTCACGAGCGACTTCACGCTGGGGCCCTCGGGCACCGCCGCCGCCTGGAGCTTCTCCTCCGACGGCACCCTGGCCTTCTGCGCCGGATCGTACCAACGCACCATCTCGGTCACCGCCGCCTCGGCCGCCATCGTGGGGTACGACGGGTCCGCCGTCACCACCCTGTCCGGCGGCGCCGGCGGCTCGGTGATCCTGGCGAGCACCGGTGCCGCCGACCTCGAGGTCAGCGGCCTCACCCTGACCCAGGGGTACGGCACCAACGGCGGCGGGGTGTCCTCGGCGGTCAGCGGCCTCGAATTCACGGCGGTGGACCTGGCGGTGACCTACTCCGCGGCCACCAACGGGGGCGGCCTCTACTTCGACAACGCCACCAGCGTCACGCTGGAGCAGGTGGCGATCTCCTACTGCGGCGCCACCAAGGGCGGCGGCCTGTACATGGACCACGGGGTGCTGGACTTCGACGACCTCACCGTCGAGTACTGCGCGGCGTCGAGCCAGGGCGGTGGGCTGTACCTCAAGCACCTGGACGCCACGGGCAGCGACCTGCTCGCCAGCAACGACATCGCCTCCAGCAAGGGCGGCGGGCTGTACGTCGAGGACACCACCCTGGCGCTGTCCGACGCCGAGGTGAGCGCCAACCGCTGCTCCGACAAGGGCGGCGGGCTCAACGTGAAGGGCAACTCCGTCCTCGATCTGACCGACACCCTGGTGGCGGACAACCAGGCCGTCACGGGCGGCGGGCTCTACCTGGAGTCCTCCGCGGGCACCTGCACCGGGACAACCACCGCCGCCGACTACGAGGGCTTCGTGCGGAACCTGGCCACGCTGGGCGGCGCGCTCTACGTCAAGGGCAGCTCCGCCACCTGGAACGCCAGCACCTGCGATCTGGGCACGGGCAGCGACGACAACGCCCTGTACGACGCCTACGTGGAGACGGGCGCCCTCGGCTACAGCTGGGCCGACGACGCCATCTTCGCCTGCAGCGCCACCAGCTGCAGGTAGCGCCACCGGACGAAATCTGTCCGCCACCGGTCCGGGGGGGCGGATAGGTGCTCTGACCACGGAGGGTCCATGCGCATCCTGCACACCTCGGACTGGCACCTCGGCCTCATCAGCGGCGGCAGCACCTCGCGCGGGCCCGAGCACGATCTCTTCCTCGCCTGGCTCACCGCCCAGATCGCGGCTCGCGAGGTCGATACCCTCGTGGTCGCGGGCGATGTCTTCGACTCCATGCAGCCTTCGGCGGAGGCCCAGGCCCGCTACTACCGCTTCCTCGGCGGCCTGGGGGGCAGCGGCCTGCGCCAGGTGGTGATCGTGGGCGGCAACCACGACTCCGCCTCCCGCCTCGACGCCCCCCGCGAGGTCCTCTCCGCCCTGCACATCCACGTGGTCGGCGGCCTGGGCGATCTCGCGGATCCGGCCGCGCGCTACCTCGTGCCCCTCGAGGGCCGCTCCGGAGCGGTCGAGGCGGTCTGCCTGGCCGTCCCCTACGTGAACGAGTTCCGCCTCGGCGTGCGCGGCACCGATCCGGATCACGCCGCCGTCCGGCGCGAGTTCATCGAGCGCTTCGGCGCCCTGTACACCCGCCTGACCGATGAAGCCCTGGTGTCCTGGCCCGGCCTGCCCCTGGTGGCCACGGGCCACCTCACCCTCGGCCCCGCCACCCGGGACGACTACCTCCAGCAGATCCACTGCGTCGGCCTGATCGAGAGCCTGCCGGATTCCGTGCTGGATCCGCGCCTGCAGTACGTGGCCCTCGGCCACATCCACCGCCCCTACCCGGTGGCCGGCGGCCGCGCGTGGTACGCGGGCAGCCCCGTGGCGCTCACCCTGCCCGAGGCCGGTACAGGGCGCCGGGTGCTGTGCGTGGATCTCGATCCGGATCCCGCGGGCCGCGCCACCATCACCCCCATCGAGGTCCCCGTCTTCCGCGGCCAGCGCCTGCTGGAGGGCAGCCCCGAGGAGATCCTCGCCCAGGCCCGGGCCCTGGCCTGGGCAGAACCCCTGGCGCCGCTCGTCCACGTCCTCGCGCGCACCGATCTCCCCGATCCGCTCTTCGGCCAGAAGGTGGCCGAGGTGGTGCCCACCGGCGCCGATGGTCAGCGCCCCCTGGTGGCGGACGTGCGCCTGCTGCGGGAGGTCGATCCGGGCGTCGAAGAGGCGGTCTCCACCGCCGATCTGCAGGAGCTCGGGCCCGCCGAGGTCTTCCGGGCCCTCTGCCGCGCCAGGGGTGTCTCCGAGCACCTGGCGCTGGAAGAGGCCTTCGCGTTCCTCCACGCGGCCCGGGGCGAAAAACCCGCGGATCTCTTCACCCAGATGACGGGGGATCTCTCGTGAAGCTGCACCGCATCCAGGCCACCAACCTCAACAGCCTCTACGGCGAGCAGGCCGTCGATCTCGAGTCCGACCTCGGGGGGGCCTCCCTCTTCCTGATCCTCGGCCCCACCGGCTCGGGCAAGTCCACGTTGATGGACGCCGTGAGCCTGGCCCTCTTCGGCACCACCCCGCGCCTGTGCGCCACGGAGCGCACCGAGGTCGCGGTGGCCGAGCAGGTCATGTCCCGCGGCGCGGGTACGGCCCAGGCCGAGGTGGTCTTCAGCAAGGTCGAGCACGGCGTGCGCGTGCGCTACCGCGCCGCCTGGGTCGCGCGGCGCGCCCGCGGCCGGCCCGACGGCGCCATGCAGGACACCCGGCGCCTCATGGAGCGGCTCGGGCCGGGGGAGGCGAAGGTGCTGGCCGACGACACGCGCGCCAAGGAGTACAAGCCCATCTTCGAAGGCGTGCTCGAGGGCTTCACCGCCCAGGACTTCCAGCGCTCCATGCTCCTGGCCCAGGGGCACTTCGACGCCATGCTGCACGCCAGCCCCGACGAGCGCGCCGGCATCCTGGAGCGCCTCACCGCCACCGAGGTCTACAAGGAGGTGGGGGCCCTGGCCGCCGGGCTGCGCAGCCTGTGGGCGGAGAAACTGGGCGCGCTCGTGGCGGCGGGCGATGCCGTCAGGGCGTGGTCCGACGAGGATCTGGAGGCCCTCCGGGCGCGGGTCGCAGCGGGCGAGGAGCGCGCCCAGGCCCTGGCCACCCGGATCACCGCCCTGGAGGTCTGGCGCGCCTGGCTGCTGCGGGCCGCCAGGCTGGCGGGGGTCGCCGCCGAGGCGCGCGGCGCCCTGGCGCGCGTCCAGGGAGATGAGGCCGAGGCCGCGCCGGAGCTCGCCGCCCTGGCCGAGCACGAGCGCTGCGCCGAGGCCTTCGAGCTGCGGGAGCGTGCCCTCCGGGCCGCGGCCCAGGTCGGGGAGCTGCGTTCGCAGCTTTCCGGTGTGAAGAGCAGCCTGCCTGGCCTGGAGGAGGCCCTGGCGGGTGCACATGCGCGCGCCGGGAAGGCGGGTGCGTCCATGGAGGCGTCCGAGGCCGCGTTAGCGGGCCTGCGCAAGCCGGCGCAGGCCGCGCGGGAGGCGCGGCAGGAGGTGGCCCGCGCCCAGAGCCGTGCTGAGCAGGCCCGCGCCGAGCGCACACGGCGAGAGCGGGCTGCGGAGTTCGAGGCCCAACAGCAGCAGCAGCGCGCGGCCGCCCTCGCCGAGGCCGAGGGGGAGCTCACGGAGGCCCGGTCCGCCTTCGAACGGTTGGCCGGCGATGCGCCCCTGGCGCAGGCCCTGGAGGGGCTGGAGCGCGACGGCGTACGCCTCGCGAAAGATTCCTCCCATACCGATGAACTGCGGAACGGCCTGGCGCAGGAGGCCGCCGGCATCGCCACCCGCGAGCGACAGCTTGCGGCGGATCGCGCCGCGCTGGCGGAAGACCGCGCGGCCCAGCTCGCGCCGCGCCAGGCGGATCTCGCTGCCCGCGAGGGTGCGCTGGTGGGCCTGGTGGGCGAGGCCGAGGCCAAAGCCGCGCTCAAGGCCTTGCGGAGCGAGCGCGAGGCCGCGGCGGCGCGCACCCAGCGCGTCGCGGCCGCGGCCGAAGCCCTGGAGGCCCGCGCCCAGACCGCCCGGCAACTCGAGGAGCGCATCGCAGCGCTGGAGGCCGTCCGCGGGGGGCTGGCTTCCGCCGAGGCGGCCGTGGAAACAGCCGTGCAGGGGGTGACCGAAGCCGAGGCCTTCGTCGCCGGCGCCGCGGCGGTGGTGGCGCCGCTCGCGCGCATCGCCGCGCGCAGCCAGGAGCGCGCCGAGCTGGTGGAGGGCGCGCCCTGCCCCCTCTGCGGCAGCCGCGATCATCCCTTCGTGAGCGACACGAGCCAGCGCGCCGAGGCCGAAGCCGTCGCCGAGGAGCTGGGCCGCGCGCGGCAGGCCGAGG
>JBDRKM010000482.1:0-2731 GCA_043814015.1 Pseudomonadota bacterium | reverse complement strand
TCGATCCCGCCGCCCGGCAGCGCCGCCGCAAGACCTGGGACCAGAACCTCGCTCGCTACCAGCAGCAACAGGGCGCCCGCGTCCGCGTCGATGTCGCCGCTGCACCGGCGCTCAGGGCGATGCTCGGCGACACAACTCCGTATGTATCACGCCTCGAAGGCAGGGAATGATGGAACCGGAACTGGTGGGACGGACGCATGGGCTGCGTCGGGTCTCACTTGAATCCCCGGACGCAGGAATTATCGACTATACTGCGCCGGTGCCGTCGCCGCGTGCACGACTTGGTCGCGCTCCCACGCCTGGAGGTCCCATGAACCTGGTCTCCCGTTCCACGCTCCTGCTCCTCACGGCCCTCGCCTCGTCAGCCCCCGCGGGCGCCAAGGCCACCAAGGTGGAAGTCTGCCACGCCACCGGCAGCGGCGCGTGGGTCCTCATCAACATCTCCACCAGCGCGCTCCCGGCGCACCTCGCCCACGGCGATGTCCTGGCCGGCGCCTGGTATCCCGACTCCGACGGCGATGGCTTCGGCGACGCCGGCGCGGTGCCCAGCGCCTGCCCGGCGGCCGGCTATGTCGAGAACGCCGACGACTGCGGCGACGGTGGGGCCGCCTCGGGCCCCGGCATGGAAGAGATCGAAGACGGCTACGACAACGACTGCGACGGCGAGGTGGACGAGGGCTTCGCCTGCCCCTGCTACGACGCAGCCGACCTCGACGAGCTGCTCGCGGGCCTCGATCCCTACGCCCTCGGCTGGGCCTGGCGCTACGACGGGCGCACCGAAGTCACCAGCCTGCGCGGCGAGTATTGGTTCTACAACACCGACGATGCCCAGTGGCAGGCGCCCACCGTGGGCGCGGACGTCTACCGCGTGGCCGCCGAGGGTGGAGCCCCCTACTGCGAGATCTGGAGCCAGACCTGGCTCGCGGCCCCCGACCACGCCTGGGCGGACGACGGCGAATTCTGGCCGCGGGCCCTGTCCGAGGCGAGCTTCGCGGCCTGCGAGGACGTGCTGTACGGCTGGATCCACGAGAACGGGGTGCCGCTCACCACCTGGTGATCGAGAATCCACCTCCGGCCTCCACCGGATCCCGGAGGTGTCGGCGTCAACTCGGCGTGAGCCAGCCAGGAAGGTGGGCCCAGCCGTGTGGGCGTGATTAGGGGGAGGCCTGCTCGTCCCCCCGGCGAGACCAGAGATCAGATCGATGCTCCCTCGCGTTCTCCTGCCGCTGCTCATGGCCACTGGCTGTACCCCCTCCACCTTCGATGGGGCGGAGGTCTACCCCTTCGAGGTCACCCTGGCCCTGGCCGAGGAGATCCCCACGGTGGTGGTGGCCAGCTGGAGCACGGATCTGGAGGGCATCACCCGCGCCTGGGTGGCCTTCGGTCCCACCGAGGAACTCGGGCACGAGGCTGCGGTGGACCTCTCCGCCGAACCCCCCGACGAGGCCATCCTGGTGGGCTCCAAGGGCGAGGCTGAGGTCCACGTGCGCGTGTTCGCCGAGACGGCGGAGGGCACCTTCGTCTCCGAGGAGCAGCTCATCACCACCGGCCCGGTGCCAGCCTACCTCCCCAACCTCAGCGTGACCCACCGCGCCGCGGGGCACTGGGACGGCTACCTGGTGACCGGCTTCGTGGCCGACGAGGTGTCGGTGATCCTGGACGAGGACGGCGACGTGGTCTGGTGGCACGAAGCCCAGGGCGGGGGCGACGGCCCCCAGACCGGCGTGGTGCTCCTCGGCCGCACCCTCCTGGCGCGCGACGGCCGCGCCGTGCTCTACGGCTTCAACAACATCGACGGCGACGAGGACACGGCCATCCGCCGCGTCAGCCTCGACGGCGCCGAGGATGTGGCCATCGACGCCCCCTTCTCCCACCACGACTTCGTGGACCTGCCCGACGGCACCATCGCGTATCTGGCCTACAATCCGCGCGTCGTCGAAGACTCCGAGCAATTCGGCGACAGCATCGTGGAGATCGCGCCCGACGGCCGGCGGCGCATCGTCTGGGACGTCTGGGACTACTACGACTACGTCCGCGACGGGCTGCCGGGTCCCGGCGCCTCCTGGCCCCACGGCAACGCCATCGACTACATCGAGGAAGAAGACGCCTACCTCGTGGGCTTCCTGACGCTGGGCGTCATCATCCTGGTGGACCGCGTCAGCGGTGAGCCCATCTGGACCCTCGGCGGCCCGCGGGCCGAGCTCGTCCCGGCCGACGACGTGGACATGGCCACCCACCACCAGTTCGACCTCGTCAGCGATCACCTGGTGGTGTTCGACAACGGGGGGATCGACATCGGCGCCACCTCCCGGGCCTGGGAGGTCGCGCTGGACCTGGAGGCCGGCGTCGCGGAGAAGGTGTGGGAGTACGCCCCGGAGCCCGCCCTCAACTGCACCAACCTGGGCGACGTGGACCGCCTGGAGAACGGCAACACCCTGGTCACCTTCTCGGTCTCCGGGCAGATCCACGAGGTCACGCCCGCGGGGCAGGTGGTCTGGAGGCTGGAGGCCGCGGCCGGCGGGGCCCTGAGCTACGCCCAGCGGGTGGACGCCATCGGGCCCAACGAGTGAGTCGCACCGGCCTTGACCCAGGTTTCGACCAATCGGCGGGAATTCGGCCTTGAAGGTACGGTCATTTTTCGGGGCGCGACCAAGCGCCCCGCGCCGCCCATCAGGCGGCGAAGATGGGGGGGAGGGCGCGTGTCGCGCCCGATCAGGGGGGGAAGAATCTG
>JBDRKM010000481.1:0-3574 GCA_043814015.1 Pseudomonadota bacterium | reverse complement strand
GTGCTGCTGCGCTCGACGCTCAGCGGCACGGCGGGCAGCCCCAGGCCGGCGCCGCGGGCGGCGAGGAAGCCCAGGGCAGCCTCCTCCGGTGTGCCGGCCCAGGGGCCGTCGGCGAAGCCGCGCAGCAGCAGCGCGCCGGGGGCGGGCTCCAGCGCCACGAGCGGGCTCGGGGAGCTGGCCTCCAGCGACCGGAGGGTGGTGGAATCGGCGGGGGCGGCCTGGCACAGGCCCAACCCCGCCAGCGCGTAGAGCGCCGGGGTGGCGAACAGCATGATGACCTCCCTGTCTGCCTACGAATCAGCCGCGGACCATGGCCCGCGCGGTGTCGGTCTCCCAGACCACGATCTCGGTGAGCCCGGGCAGGCGCGGTGCGAGCCGCTCCCAGATCCAGACCCCGATGCGCTCGGCGGTGGGGTTGGGCAGGCCCTCCACCTCGTTGAGCAGGCGGTGATCCAGCCGGTCGATCACGGGCTGCACGGCGGCCTCGAGATCGTGGAAGTCGAGCACCCAGCCCTCTTCCTCCAGGATGGGCCCGGTGACGTGGACCTCGACCCGGTAGGAGTGGCCGTGGATGCGGCGGCAGGCATGCCCCTCGGGCACCGCGGGCAGGAAGTGCCCGGCGTGGAATCTGAACTCCTGGACGATCTCGGAACGCATGCCGCCCTGCTATCCCGGAGGGGGCTCCGCAGGTAGCCGCCCCCTGCCGTTCCCGTTCCCGTTCCCGTTCCCGTCCCCGCGCCTGGCTGCCCCCCGATGGCACTCTACGCACCCGCCGGCGCCCTCGGCGAGCCGCGCCTCGTCCTGCGCTGTCCCCTCGCCGCCCACGAGCGCCCACCAGGCCGCCTCCGTGGCCGCCGCCTGGGGGCAGGGCCCCCGGGAGGGTGCACCGTCCGCGGCGCGCACCCCCGCCGCTCGGTGGCAGTCCCCGCAGGCCCGCGCCACCGCGGCCAACCCCTCCCCGCGCTCCTCGGCGTCCTCCGCCACCAGCAGGAACCCCAGCGCCCCGTGCAGCCGCCCCTCCGCTCCGGCGTCTCCGCGCGCGGCCGCATCCCCCCCGTCCATGGCCCGCGCGGCCGTCAGCAGCGCCCCGGCATCGCCGCGGTACACGGCATCGCGCAGCTCTCCCACGGCCTCGTAGTGGCCCGCGGTCGGTGTGCCGCCCGAGGGACAGCGGCAGGCGAGGAGGGTGAGGAGGAGGGGGAAGCGCATGGCAGCGACTAACCGGCGTCGAGAGGTGAGAGTACTTGCCGGAGGAGGGTGCATAGCTGTGGCGGTCTCGCCATCGTGGGTGTCGAACCAAGGTCGGGGCCTTCCCACTGCATGTGCTGATCGGGGAGCGGTCAGCGGTCAGCAATCAGCTACGAACGAGGTACGAAGTTAGATACCGAGAAGGCCACGGCCGAAGCTGTCGAAACACAGTCTGGGTGCCGGCCACTTTCGGAGTGGCCAGCGAAAACCATTCTGCTGACGGCTGAATGCTGATAGCTGACAGCTCACCCGCAGCCCTGAACTGTCGGCTGCTTTGGTCGGTGCCGCTGATCGCGCTGGGCCTGGTGGCCGGTGAGGCCGCGCGACAGGTGTTCCCGGGATCGTGGGACTTCGGGCCACGGGTCCACATGCTCGAGGGCGCCGACGCCGAGGCAGGCCCCACCATCGGCGACAACGAGGGTGTCCCGGGCCTGCGCCAGGGCGAGGCCTGTCTGAACGTGCCCAGGAAGGTCCTGCGGCTGCTCCAGACCGGCTCGGAGGCTCCGTGGCCTTCACGGTCCAGGAACAGAAGCAGGCGATAAAGCATGGGCTCTTCCCCTGAGGTGCATGCGATGACCGAACCCACGGAAGCCATCCAGTACATCGTCGTCCGCCAGGATCTCTCCATGAGCCGGGGCAAGCTGGCGGGCCAGGTGGCCCACGCCTCGCTGGGGGCGGTGATCCCGCACCACCGGGGCGCGAACCCGTACATCCAGCACTTCGAGCGCTTCCCGGACTTCTCCGAGGACGTCGAGGCCTGGTTCGCGGGGCCCTTCGTGAAGGTGGTCTGCGGTGTCCCGGACCGGGCGGCGCTGCTGGCGCTGGCGGCGAAGCTCGATGGGCGCGCCATCCCCTACGTGGTCATCCGCGACATCTGCCGCACCGAGCTCGACCCGGAGGACGCCGACGGGCGTACGCCCACCTGCCTGGGGGTGGTCCCGCTCCTGCGCGGGAAGGTGCCAGGGGTCCTCAGGCACCTGCCGCTGCTCAGGGATTAGGTGCGCTGCGGGGTATCCCTGTTCGCCAGCTCCCTCGTCTCCGGGTCGTCGTCTGGGATCAGGCGCCCCAGCAGGTCCAGGCCTTCGCCCTCCAGGTCGCTGGCGGCCCTGGCGACGACGCGCCAGACGTTCGCGCTCTCGTCGGTGGCGAGCTGCGTCAGGAGCGGCCGCGCCTGACGACCGAGCTGCCCAGCGCCCGGGCGGTCGCCGCGCGGACCCTGGGGGAGAGGTCCTGCGCGAGGTGGTGAAGCAGCTCGTGCCCGGCCGCGCGCAGGCTGGCGGCGGCGGCGAGCTATCCTCTGGAGGAGCCGCTCAGACTCGGCTCTGCTCGATCAGCGTTCCAGGGGACTCGGCCAGGACGAGCGTGAAGTCCGAGAAGACCCCGGCGAGCGCCCGAAGCCCTTCGCTCTCACCAGAGCATACGTCGCCCTGACGCCGGACGTGGGACCAAGAGAAGTTCGGCATGCCCGCGCGGATCATGAGTCCGAGCGCCTCGCAGTCGAGCCCACTGGCGAGGGTCTCGAGCATCTCTCGGTCCAAGGCGCGTTCGTCTCGGCAGCGCAGGTACGAAGTGTCGTTTCGAATCGCCCGGCCGACCTCCTACTGCAGGTGAGGCGTCAGACTGCTCGCGCGCTGCGCGGACTCGGAGGCCGAGAGGACGACCCGTGTCAGGATGGGCTCCTCCGAGGTGCTCCAGAGCTCACGACCCTCTCTCGGGACTGCGACGAGAGTGCCCTGCTCTCGCGGGAGCGCAAGATCGGACAGGTCTCCTTCTGTCAGTTCCTCGTAGCACCATGCGTACATGCCACGTACGTCGTCTTCGTCTGGGAGGCCGCTGGGATCGGCGACCCCGTAGGCCGTGTGCCCCGAGAGCTGGTGCCAGGCGCGCACCTCGACGGTCCTCCCGAGGAATTCGTCCTTCCTGCGATGACGGTCCTGCACTTCGACCTGCCAACCGCACACGAGTACGTGCCGTATCCGGGCCGAGCTTCGGCAAGCCGGGCAGCCCGTCGATGAAGCCGACATGATGATCGCCGCTACGGCGATCATCATGGACTCATCCTGGTCACCGCGAACGTGTCCCCCTTCTCTCGGATACCTGGCCTGCTTGTCCGTGGCTTCCTTCCAGGAGCTACCCGAGGCTGAGGCTGTGCGCCGCCCGAGATGGTTCATCTGGGCGAGGAGCGTCGCCGATCCGGGGTCCCGCGCGACAGAGCCGCCCGAGATGGTTCATCTGGGCGAGGAGCGTCGCCGATCCGGGGTCCCGCGCGACAGAGCCGCCCGAGATGGTTCATCTGGGCGAGGAGCGTCGCCGATCCGGGGCCCCG
>JBDRKM010000480.1:0-21327 GCA_043814015.1 Pseudomonadota bacterium | reverse complement strand
CGTCCTCCGCCGCGGTCCGCTGGGCTATCGTCTCCGGTCTCCGGTCTCCGGTCTCCGGTCTCCGGTCTCCGGTCTCCAGTCTCCGGTCTCCAGCCTTTCGCGCCTGGCGCGCGGACTTTCGCGAGTAGTAGTTCAGTCCTCCGCTGCGCAGCGACAGCTCAGGTCGGCCTGCAGCCCGGCGTCGGTCAGGGCCTGGCCGAGGGTGTCGGCGTCGGTCTGGCAGGCCTCCTCGTTCTCGTAGAAGCTGCCGGAGGGGGGGGTGCAGGCCCACTGGGGCGGGTCGCCCTCCTGGGTGCAGGCCAGGTCGGCAGCCTCCTGCCCGACGGCGTCGAGATCGGCGGCGTCGGCGGGGACGATCACGAGGTCGTACCAGCAGCCGTGCTGGGCAGGCGGCTCCTGGCAGGCGGTGAGCGCGAGGGCGGCGGGGGGTATGAGGTGGCGGATCAAGGTGCTCCTCCCTGGATGGTGTGAGGCCGTGGCACCTCAGCGCGCCAGCACCAGCACCGGCGCGGGGCCGAGGGCGATGGGCTCGGAGGCAGGCTGGGTGTGCGCCGAGAAGTACCCCCGGGCGTCAGGGACCACCTGGATCACCTCTACCTGGGCGCCCTCGGTGAGGAGCTCGGGGCCGAGATCGTAGGTGGCGTCCTCGCGGGAGGACCACAGCACCCAGGCCGGCGTCATGGTGCCGAGCGCGGGGTGGAGCGCGCCGCTGTAGCGGTAGGCCCACACGCCGCCCGCGCCGCGGGCCAGGGGCGCGCAGGTGCCGAAGTTGCCGAGCTTGGAGGCGAACAGCCGGAAGGCGTACCAGGCCGGGTGGCGCCGCCCCCGGGCTTGCCGCAGGCCGTAGCCGCCCCAGCCGCGGGGCGCGTCGGTGGAGGAGAGGTGGGTGTGCCAGTTCACCAGCGCCACGCCCTCGCCGAAGGCCACCGAGAGGTAGCGGAAGATGTCGGCGGCCTGCTCTCCGGGGCTGCCGGAGGTGGCGGAGGAGCCCACCTCGGTCAGCCAGAGGGGTTTCTCGGCGATGCCGTGCTGTGCCATCAGGGCGCGGGCCTCGCCGAGGTGCTCCGCCAGGCCCGGCCAGGGACCGTAGTAGTGGACGTTCACCACGTCCAGGGCCGCGGCGGCGCCGTGGGCCAGGGCCGTATCGAGGTAGTCCTCCCACATCTCCTGCCTGCCGCCTGCAGGGTGCTGGTCGTACCAGACCGCGCCGCCGGCCACCACCACCGCCTCGGGGTCCACGGCGCGCAGGGCCGCGCGGGTGAGCGTGAGCAGCCGCGCGTACTGTCGCGGGCCCCAGCGGTAGGTGTAGGCCAGGCCGAGATCGTGGTGCCGGAAGCGCTCGGGCTCGTTCATCACCTCGTAGTGGTGCAGCCCGCTGCCCTGGTAGTGGCGCGCGACCTCGGTGACGTAGGCGCTGGCCGCGGCGCGCACGTCGCGGCGCCGCAAATCCAGGGGCACGCCATCGGGGGTGAAAGGCTCCCGGCAATGGGGATCGGGCGAGGCGCCCTCGGCGGGGCAGGCGCCGCCCCAGAAGCGGGCCGCGGCGGCTGGGCCGATCTGGTACAGCGTGGGGATGGGGTAGAGCCCCTGGTCGTTCAGCAGCCAGGGATCGGCCTGGGCGAAGTCCAGTGGGCCGCCGCCCGGCCGGGCCAGGGCGAACCAGCCCACATCGCCCGCCTGGACCTGGCGGAGGCCCTGCCCGCCGGCCGCGCGCACATCCGCCAGCACCTCGGCGGGGGTGGCCAGGCCCGGGCTGGTGGGCAGGGTACGCAGCATGTTCACCCCGACCCGGTAGGGCGCGGCCGGGTCGCGGGTGGTGATCTCCTGGAGGCCCGGAAGGGAGAGGGCGTCGGCGGAGAGCGCGAAAGGCTCACCCGCGACGGCGGGTGCCGCGGTGAGGGCGAGGGCGAGCAGCGCGCGGGGGAACATGGTGACTGCGTAAGCCGCGCGTGAGCCCGAAGGCGACGCTCCTCGCCGAGATGAACCATCTGGAGCCGGAGTGTCGCGAGCCGAGGCCTGGGGGCGACGCTCCTCGCCGAGATGAACCATCTGTAGAGTCCCACGCAGATCCGTCCCCCACGCTCCACATTAAGCCGCCGGGCAGCGCACGGAAGAGCGTGGGAGATGAAGCAGCAACCGGTAGGGCGGCTGCCCGAGGGAGGGCGCGGGGGGGGCCCGCAGGGCAGCCGGGGCCCCTGACGGTTGCTGCGTAATCGACGAGCTGGCACCAGCCGCCCGGCGGCGCCGCGCGGTCACCGCACAGAACCGTCCGCGAAGAAGCACGAGAAATCGAGGACAGCACAGTGTGGAAGGCGGAGGCGGAATAGCGTGGGAGTCTACACCATCTGGAGCCGGAGTGTCGCGAGCCGACGCCCGGGGGCGACGCTCCTCGTCCAGATGAACCATCTCGGGCCGCACGGGCACCCCCGGGGCGCCCGAGGGTGACGTTGGGTACGCCCGAACGCTGGTCAGGGCGTGGTCGGAGGCCAGGCGCGCTCCAACAGGTCGCGCACCTCGGCGGGCAGGTCGGGGCGGGCGACGAGGATGCGCTCCAGGGTGGCGCGCGGGTCGGCGGGCTGGGCGGGGGCCGCGGCGGCTTGGTTGGGGCGGTGGGCCCGGAAGCGGTGGCGGAACAAGGGGTGGCCGAGCTTTTCGTCCTCCACCCAGACGCGCGCCAACAGGGGGCCGCCGAGCACCACGAGCTGGGCGCCCTGGGCGGTGGCCAGGGAGGCGGCGTCGGCCAGCAGGGCCAGCAGGCTGGTCACGGCCGTGAGGGTCTGAGCCTCGAGCACGATGATCGGGCGCAGGCGCAGAGGGGTCTTGGGGCCCAGCGTGCCGTAGGCCGCCCGGAAGTAGCCGCGGACCTGCTCCCAGCGCGGCAGCAGGGGCTCGCGCACGGCGGCGTAGCGGTCCACGCAGGCCTGGAGCTGGGCCAGGAGCTGCAGGTCGAACAGGAGCTGGTCCTCGGCCTCGTACAGACCCAGGCGCTCCATCTCCGCCGAGAAGCACTCGGCCACCTCCAGCTCCTCGGCTGCGGTGAGCTTGGCGGTGATGGGCTGGGTGAGGTCGAAGCTCACGCCCAGATCCACGCCGGCCTTCTCGGTGCGGCTGGAGGTGGAGCCTGTGGTGACCTTGCCGCGAGTCTGGAGGAAGGAGAGGCGCAGGGCCTGGACCGCCTCCCGCAGCCCGGGCCGCTCGGCCAGGCCGTGCAGCACGGCGGCGAAGTAGAGCCGACGGATCATGCGGTGCACGATCTCGGTGGAGCTGGCCCGGCCGGGGATGGGAAGGTCGACGACGAGCCAGCCCTCCAGTGGGTCGGGGGGCGCCAAGCCGGCCGCGGCCTCGACCCGCCCGGAGCTGTCCAGGGCGCAGCGGGCCAGGGCCTTGTGGAGGTTGACCCGGCCCTCGGCCTGGCTCTGGTAGAAGGCCACGACGTTGCCATCACCGGCGGCGATGAGCCCGGCGAGGTCGCTGCCGGCCGCCGCGGCCGCCGGCTCAGCTTCCAGGGCGCGGAGGCGGGTGATCCAGAGGTCGAGCAGCTCACTCGTCATCCCACACCTCCATGCGGTAGGGGCGGACCTCGTGCTGGGGAGGGTCCTCTCCGAAGGGGTGCCAGCCCTCGTCGAGGGGCTGGCCGTTGAGGACGCGCATGGCCGGGCGTGGGAAGCCCCGCTTGGTCAGGAAATCGGAGAAGGCCCGCAGCATGCGGCCATCGCGCCCGCCCGCGCGGTAGGCCAGCTCCCAGAGGCGGCCGATCTGGTCGCGAGGGGCGTTCATGGCCAGCAGCAGGCTGGCGTGGTTGTGCAGGGTGTCCGGGGTCCACTCTGAGGTGCGCCGCAGGGAGGTGTAGAGCTCGGCGGCGATCCACCGGCCGCTGTTCGACGCAGCCAGCCAGTCCGCGAGCTCGCGGCGGGCGAGGACGCCGGGGCCGGTGGCCTCCTCGGAACCCTGGGAGGCGATGATCGCGTTGTGCACGGGAGGGGGCACCGCCCTGTCCACAGCGATGGAGAACCGCAGGGCCCGCAGGCGGGCGCGGGGTTCGTCCAGGTCGGCGTCGTCTACGTACTGGCGCTGCAGGGCCCGCATGGAGCTCACCCACAGCTCTTCGTTGAAGGTCGGAAGCACCCTGCCGCGGTACACCCTGGCGCAGGCCGTCGCGAACCGGAACGCGGCGGGATCGGCGAGTTCACGCTCCGTGATCTCAAAGAGAAGCCCCTCTGTGAGGCGGATGAGCGCGCCGTTGTTCGCGCTCGCAGGCTCCAGGTACTGGAGGATGATCGCCATCACAGGGAGCAGCTCCAGCGGGGGTGGACCCGACGGGGGCGCGACCTCGGCCACCGCCGAGATCGCCGCCGCCAGCATCCCATGACCTGCGTTCGTCTCGCCGCGTTGGAATGCCTGCTCCGCTAACCTCGCCAATACGAGAGGCCGGCTCGCGAAGGCAAACATGCGGTCGGACACGACGTATGCCCCTCGTCGCACCAGGCTGCTCGGCACGGCATCCCGGCCCTGGGGCAGGTCCAGCAGCCCCAGCAGGCGGTCGATCTGTGTGCGCAGAGCTTCCACCGCAATGGCCTCGCGCGGGGCCATCAGGGCCTCCTCCAGCGCCGCCGCCTCGGCCCGGACCTCCTCGACCGTGAGGGGGCTCTCCGGGGCCGGGCCGAAGGCCTCCGGGCCGGACGCGATGGGCGCGGGCGCCTCCACCATGCTCTCATGGGTCACGACGGGGGCGAGATCGGGCCCGGGACCCGCGGCGCCCGAGGTGGTGGGCGTGGTGGCGGGCATGGCCGTGAACGGGGCTGTGACGTCCGCGAGGAAGCGGCAGGCCTGGCGGCGGGTGATCGCGGCGGTGGTCACCTCTCCCGCGATCGGCGGCGCGATGGTGTCGAGGACGGCCTCCAGGACCGCGGGGGGCCAGCTCTCCAGGTTGGCGCCCAGGGCAGCCAGGGCGTTGATGCGCTCGGCGCGCTGGAGCGGGTCCGGGTGGAGGGCGCCGGGCCAGACGGCGTCCAGCGCCGCGAGGACCACGCGCCCGACGAACCAGGCGGGGAAGCGGTCCGGGTCGGTGGGGACCGCGTCCTCGAAGCCGAGCCTGGTGGTCGCCAGGCGCCGGGGATCCCAGATCCCACCTGACACGGGACCGCCTGTGTCGAGCAGGTGCTGTGCGCGCAACCCACAGCGATCCGCGCCGCGCGCGGCCTCCACCGCGATGCGGTTGAGCACGCGCTTGAGGCGCCGCAGGGTGAAGCCGTCGTGGAAGTAGAAGGCCAGGCCGGCGGCCACACCGTCCTGCAGGGCGGCACCCGGGCCCCAGAGCAGCCGCGCGCCGCTCCCGGGGAAGAGCTGCGCCTCCAGGGCCTTCATCCGCTCGGTGCGCAGCGCGCTGTCGAGGTCTGCCAGCCGGGGCAGGTGGACGTGGTGCCGGACATACTTCTCGAGGGCATCGCTCGCCCGCAGGCGGTCCGCGGCGCCCAGGCCCTCCACGGCGTGGTGGAAGGCGGCGTCGATCACCTGGCGGTCGGCGGCCACGACGAAGCTCAGGCCGTCGCAGGTGACCAGGGCGCGCACCGCGCGCAGGACCCCCTGGACCTGCTCGGGGGCGCAGCGGTCCAGGTCGTCCACCATGATCACCACCATCCGCCGCTGGGTAGGCGGCACCTCCAGCACCATCCGCGCGCCGCTGGGCAGGGGGATGGACACCTTCGCGGGCGCCTCCCCCACAGGCGCGTGGCCACGCCAACCCAGCTCTCGCCCGACCCAGCGGCGGAAGGCCTCGAGGGAGCCGTCGGTGCTCGCGGGATCGCCCGCGGAGGTGAACCAGGTGCGCAGGATGCGGCGCGCCTCTTCGGGGTCGCCGCGGGCGATGCCCTGGGCGATGACGCCCATGAGCGCCCGCTCGGGGTCGCCGTCATCGTCGGAGGCGATGTACCAGCAGACCTCGACGGCGGCGTCTCTCGCGGCCTCCGCGGGGGCCTCGAGCTCGCGCTCCAGGAGCTGGCAGAAGGAGGTCTTGCCGAAACCCCAGCCGCCGTCCACGTGGACCACCATGGGCCCCTTGGCCCTGCGGATGGAGCCGGCGGCGAGCCGGACCAGCCCAGCGAAGCCCAGCAGATCCTGGCGGCCGCTGGTCTCGTGCCCCAGCGGGCCGTCGTCCAGGAGTTGCACCCGCTCGATCCAGCGGCGTTCCTGCGTGTCCGGTTGCATGGTCGGGTCCCTCTCGGTGGGTGGGTGCGCGCGCCGCGGCTCCATGTGGCCTACCGCCTGACGTTTGGCGGGGCAAGCGCCGCTGCGTTGTGGGCGGGCTATCGGGTGCCCCCGTGTTCCCCGAGGAGCCCCATGCCCACCCCCCGTGTCCCCATCTCCACCGACAAGCACACCTGGCGGCCCGGCCTCATCCCCGGTGTGGTCACCCTGGTCACCAGCGTGGATGCTGACGGCGCGCCCAACCTGGCGCCCAAGAGCTGGGTCCAGATGGCGAGCTTCACGCCGCCCATCCTCATGTTCGCGGGCCAGGTCGACGGGCGCACGGAGGCCAACATCCTGGCCACCGGGAGCTTCGGCGTCAGCCTGGTGCACGGCGCGCTCGCGCAGCGCGCATGGGAGTGCATCCGGTGGCAGGGGGCCGAGCGGGTGGCCAGGAGCGGCTTCACCCTGGAGCCGGCCACGCGCATCGGAGCGCCGCTGGTGGCGGAGTGCCGCGCCTGGCTGGAGTGCGAGCTGCGCGAGCATCACCGCATCGGCGGGGCGCTGGTGATCTACGGCGAGGTGGTGGCCGCCTCGGTGCGGCCCGAGGTGCTGGAGCGCCCGCCCCGCCAGCGCTACCCGTCGCTGGACCTCGCGGTCTTCCTGGAGGACAACCTCTACGCGGTGCTCGACCGCGCCCGGCCGGCCGTGCCCGAGGAGGGCGGCGCCGACGACGTGCGCTGGGTCTACCAGCTCAGGCCCCTCGAGCCCGAGCTGTTCGACCGCGCCCTGGTGCAGGCCCACGTGGCCCACCTGGCGCGCCTGGAGGACGAGGGTCTGCTCGATCTCTGCGGCCCCTTCACCGATCAGCAGGGTGGCATGGTGATCCTGCGCGGGGTGGACGCGGCGCGCGCCCAGGCCATCATGGCGGCCGACCCCTTCGTGGCCTCCGGGGCCGAGGAGGGCACGCTGCGCGAGCTGCGGCTGTCCTCCCGGGACAACCGGCACATGGGGGTGCTCTGATCCGGCGCCTCAGCCCTCGCCGCCGGCCAGGACCTCGTGCAGGACCATCTCGCCGCCGCGGCCGCGCAGGCGGGTGTGGAAGGTGCGGCCGAGGGCGACGCCTTCCCCGAGGCTGCGGGCGAACGCGCCGGTGGCGAGCACCTCGGCCCCCAGCTCGCGGGTGGCCTCCTGCACGCGGGAGGAGACGTTCACCACGTCGCCGATGGCGGTGTACTCGCGGTGCTCGGCGCCGCCCACGTCTCCCATGACAACCTCACCGCAGTGCAGGCCCACGCCGATGCGCAGCTCGGGGTAGGCGCCGCTGTCGCGCAGGGTGGCGGCCGCCGCGGCGATGGCCAGCGCCGCCTGGCAGGCCCGGCGGGCGTGCTGCGGGTCCTCCAGCGGCGCGCCGAACAGCGCCATGAGGCCGTCGCCGAGGAACTTGTTCACGACGCCGCCGTGGGCTCCGACCTGGTCGGTGAAGGCCTCCAGGGCGAGGTTCAGCTTGCGGAAGATCTCATCTGGCGGGTGCTCGGTGGAGAAGGAGGTGAAGTCGCGGATGTCCACGAAGAGCACCGAGACCTCGCGGCGCTCGGTCGCGAGGTGGAGCTCGCCGTCCAGGACGCGCTGCACCACGGGCTCGGCCACGTAGGAACCGAAGGCGCGCCGGACGCGCTCGCGCTCCAGGGTGGCGCTGGCCATGCGCTCGGTGAGGTCGTACAGGGTGCCGGCCATGCGGCTGGCGAGCATCCCGCAGAAGCACAGCAGGGCACCCCGCTCCAGGGCCGTGGCCAGGGACAGGGCGGGGTGGGAGGCCAGCTCCGGCGTGATGAGCAGGCGGTAGCTCACCAGCCACTCCACGGTGGCCAGCGCGCCTGCAAACAGGGCCAGGGAGCGGTACAGCCGGAGCACGGGCAGAAAGATGGCGATGGCGTAGACGACCGCGGCCACGTTCAGGAGCGCCAGCTCCGGCGACACCCGGCTGTGCAGCCAGAGCAGCAGGGTGGGGATGCTGACCTCGAAGGCCGTGCGGACGAGGTACTCCGCCAGGCTCGGGGCCCGGCGCCGCGCCCGGTAGAAGCCCAGCGCGTAATAGACGGCCAGGATGGCGCAGACGATGCCGATGGGGACGCCGTAGGCGCGCTCGCCGCCCGCCGCCCGCGAGAACCCCTCGACGCACATGGCCAGGGCGAACACGACCGCGAAGGCGGCGATCCAGCGCTCGTTGCGCCGCCGTACCGCCTCCATGAGGCGGGCGAGATCCGCGGGGCGGGTGGCGGCGCTGAGGCGGCTGTCAGGCATGGTGGACCCACCGGGCGATGTCCGCCTCGTATCGCAGCCCCCCTCCCCGGGAAAGCAGGTCTTGGCCTGGGGACCTGCGGTTCGGCGGCGGGGCCCGCGGGATCACGGCGCCGCGGTGCCGGTGCCGCCGGAGCTGGGGATCTCGAACTCACAGACGTAGCCGGCGCCGTAGGAGTAGCGGTCGCACCAGATGTCGTTCCACAGGGTGCCGGAGCCGCCGATCTCCAGGCAGTCCTCGCCGGTGGTGGTGTCGTTGGGCTCGCCCGTGGCCCAGTTGGTGTACGACCAGGGCTCGCCGGTGATCCAGGTCCAGGTGCCCTCCACGTCGCCGTCGCAGGCCCCGAGGTAGGGGCGGCTGTTGAGGGTCTGGAGGAAGGCGTTCTCCGAGGTGTCCGTGGGGGTGGCCAGGTAGCCGCCTGCCGCGCGGCAGGAGGCGCGGGCGTCGGGCCAGGTGGTGTGGGTGGCCACGGCGAAGTAGCAGTGGTCGCCATAGGCGGTGAAGCCGAGGGAGCTGTCGCAGGCGCCGGTCCAGGTGGGCACCAGGCCGTCGTCGCTGCCCATCAGGCCGGCGCAGATGGCGCCGTCGTCCGCGGACGGAGGGCAGCCGGTGCCGCCGGCGTCGGTGTCGTCGCAGTCCGAGCAGTCGTCGATGTAGCCGCTGGGCTGGGAGCAGCGGACGACGCTGACTGCTGGATCGCCGAAGCCGTCGCGATCGGCGTCGCGGCACCAGGTGGTGCCGTCGGACAGATCCGGGTCCTGGCCGTCCACGAGGTCGTCGCAGTCGTTGTCCTGGGCGTCGCAGATCTCGGGGGCGTCGGGGTGCACGCTGGGGTCGTCGTCGTCGCAGTCGGTGACGGCCAGGCTGTAGCCGCTGGGCTGCGAGCAGCGGTAGACCGACTCCCCCGCACCCGAGTAGCCGTCGCCGTCGGCGTCGGCCCACCAGGTGAGGCCGTCGGACAGATCGGGGTCCTGACCGTCCACCAGGCCGTCGCAGTCGTCGTCGGCGCTGTTGCAGACCTCCAGGGCGTCCGGGCTCACGTCTGTGTCGCCGTCGTCGCAGTCGCCGCAGTCCGCCACGAAGAGGCCCTGACCCTGGCAGCGGAGGACGGTGACCTCCGGGTCGCCGAAGCCGTCGCCGTCCGTGTCGGCGCACCAGGTGCCGCCACCCACCCGGTCGCGATCCTCGTCGTCGGTCCAGTCGTCGCAGTCGTTGTCCTCGCCGTCGCAGATCTCGGGGGCGCCGGGGTAGACCGTGGCGAGGGTGTCGTCGCAGTCGGTGCCGTCGCCGATGGTGCCGGAGGGCTGCTCGCAACCCCAGATGGCGCTGGCCGGGTCGCCGAAGCCATCGCCGTCGCCGTCGATGAACCAGGTGCGAGGCTGCCCCTCGGCGCAGGTGAGCCCGGTGTCGGGGTCCAGGGGGAGCAGGTGGCCCTGGACACAGCCCACCAGCCACAGACCGGCGAGGCAGGGGAGGAAGAACCGCATGGTGGGAGTATAGGCCGCCATTCTCATTTTTCAAAGCGGCGCAGCACCATGCCCTCCCGGCCCGAACCGCGCCCGGATCTCCTCCCAGGCCGCGTCGTCCCAGGGGGTCTCGGTGTCCACCGGGGCGATGCGGTAGAGCCAGGAGATGCCCCACTTGCCCTCGTACGCGCTCGGCAGGGCGTAGACCGGGTCGGCCAGCGCTTCTTCCAGGGGGACGAAGCGCGCGCCGCCGCCCTCCAGGGCGGTGAGCAGATCATCCAGGTGGTCGGCGTTGAGCGCGTTGTCGTGCAGCAGCAGCACGTGGGCCACGTCGCGGCCGAGCTTGCGGCGGGACACGGCGCGAAAGTTGGCCACCGCGGCCAGGATGTGCTGGGGGTAGTAGGCGCTGATGGCGGCGGCGCGCTCGGTGTCCCCGTTGGCCAGGGCTTTTCCGTACAGCTCCGCCAGCTTCCACTCGTGGTTGTCCACGCTGACCCGGCCGATGGTGTAGCCGTACGTGCCCGTGAGCGCGGCCAGCACGCGGTCGCGCACCTCGGGGGTGGGGCCGTTGAAGAGGTAGGGGTAGCGGAAGAAGGCCACGGGGCCGCCGAGGACCTCGCGCAGCAGGGTGTCGCAGCGGGCCACCCCGGCCAGCCATCTCTCTTCGGCGACCTTGTTGAGGTCGTCGTGGGCGGCCTGGTGGTTGCCGAGGCCCATCCCGGTGTCGCGCCAGGCCTCGAGGACGCCGAGGGCCGGGTCCACGCGGTCGCAGGTCACGAAGCCCGTGGCCGGGACGCGGTGGGCCTGGAGCGCGGCCAGGATGGCCTGGTTGGCGGCCACCACGCCCGCGGGGTGGGGCGGGCCGGTGCGGGGCAGGTCGTCGAGGGTGACGGCGATGCGGAAGGGGTTGGGCCGTGTGGGGGAGGGGAGATCGGGCGGGGCGTGCTGCAGCAGCCAGGAGGCCACCGAGGCCTCCCCGCGCGCGGGGTCGGCCTCGGACAGGGGCCTGTGGGGCAGGCCCTCCACCAGCTCGAGGGAGCCCTGGGGCAGGGCCGCGGCGATGGCGCGGGCTTCGTCGGGGCGGACCCGTGCGTCCTCGGCGCCGGCCACCAGCAGGGTGGGGCAGGGGACGCTCGGAGCGTCCAG
Organism: Pseudomonadota bacterium; assembly: GCA_043814015.1. GTDB lineage: Bacteria > Myxococcota_A > UBA796 > UBA796 > JAFGLY01 > JBDRKM01. The sequence goes on along the minus strand of JBDRKM010000480.1, from coordinate 10,230 downwards.
GACAGGAGCCACGCGCCCCGGATCGATCCCCAGGTGCAGGCCGCCCCAGAAGAGCAGCAGATCCGCGGGCCCGCGGGCGGGCAGGCCCATGCTCTCGAAGCGGTGCCCGGTGGTGGTGATCAGGCGGTCGAAGGTGGCCTCGGCCACCACGGCCGCGGGCTGGACACCGGCGCGGGCCACGGCGCCGAGCGCGGCCGCGCCGCCCATGGAGAAGCCGTACAGCACGGGCTTTTCGCCGCCCAACGCCGCGACCACGGCGGCCACGTCGTCGGCCTCGCCCCAGCCCAGGGTGGTGCCGTCGCCCCCGGAGTCGCCCGAGCCGCGCAGGTTGGGCAGCACGGCGGCGTAGCCGAGGTGGTGCAGGCGCAGGGCGGTGTCGAGCAGGGCGCCCCGGTGGGCGGCGTAGCCGTGGACCAGCACCACGGTGCGCGGCCCGCCGGGCACGCGCCAGGCCACCAGCGGGCCGGCGGGGCCGTCGATGCGGTGCTCCTCGAAGGGCAGGCCCAGATCGGCGGGCGTGCGCTCCTCCCGCGGGCGGGGGATGGTGACCCCGAGAAGGAGGGCGCGCAGCTTGCCGGCGGCGGAGAGCTTCTCGGGGGGGAGGGTGCGGGCGCCCTCCGCGGCCCAGGTGGTCATGGCCACGGCGTGGCGCCAGGCCACGAGGTTGCCGGTGATGAGGCCGGCCAGGAGGATGGCGAGGGCGAGCTGGCGCGGACGGAGCTTCATGCGCGGGCCCTATCAAGAAACAGCGCGACCGGAGGCTGGAGGCCGGAGGCTGGAGGCTGGAGGCTGGAGGCTGGAGGCTGGAGGCTGGAGGCTGGAGGCCACGGGCTACGGGCTGCGGGCTACGGGATATGGTGGGCGAGAGTCAGCCTCGAACCGCTGCTTCATGGCTCGTGGAGCCGCGTCCCGCGCGGCATGGGGAACTATCAAGAAACAGCGCGACCGGAGGCTGGAGGCTGGAGGCTGGAGGCTGGCTGAGGTGTCAGACACCAAGACTTGCATATTTTCCCACGAGCACATCCAGGTGCCTGACACCCGCGCTTCATGCCACCGTGATGCCAGATTCGATTTTCGCTGGCCCCTCACCCACGGCCAAGGCTACCTTGAACCCGTCAGGGCTGGTCACCCATTGCTGAAGTCGCGAAGGAGCCCCGCTATGAGAGCGCTCTTGCACCTGTCCATCCTTCTCCCCCTGCTGGCCGGCTGCGGCGAGAAATTCTGTCCGGGAGGCACCTCCGGCAATGCGAGCCTGGAGGTCACCCCGGTGTCCGCGCGCGCCGAGCATGTGGACCTCTCCAGCTTCGAGGTCACGGTCACCAGCGACGTGGGCAGCGAGACGCAGACGGTGGAGCTGGACCACGCCGCCAGCTTCGAGGTGTCCGCCGGCGATGTGCACGTGGCGGCGGTGGGCTCGTGGTCGCATGTGGGCGGCGACACTGGCGGCGAGGGCTGCGACTGCCACGGCGAGCAGGACCTCGTCCTGTGCAGCGGCGCCACCGAACAGATCGCGCTCTCCCTGGTCTGCGACGAGTGCTGGATCGACTGACTACGGCCAGCGCACCAACCGCACCAGGAACTCGACCCCGGTCCAGGCGCTCTCGGCGACGAAGCGCAGGCCGCCCCACAGGCCGTAGCGGCGGAGGATGGTGCGGCCGGTGCGCAGGCGCAGGCCAGGCAGCATGTAGAGAGCGAACAACCAGAGGTAATAGAGGAGCGGCGCCATGTGGGCGGGGCGCTGGTGCAGGCGCAGCAGGTCGAAGCGCCACAGGTCGCGGGCCGGGGGCTGGGCCTTGGGAGCGATGGCCGTGCCCGGCAGCGCGGTCAGGGTGGAGAAGGTGGCGAAGCACAGGCCCTGGCGCACGATCCAGCGGGCCAGGCGCCAGAAGTCGCGGTGCCGCCAGGCCGGGTCCACCACGAACAGGGCGATCAGCTCCACGTCGAGTCGGCGGCAGGTGGCGATGGCGGCCAGGTTGTCGGCCGCGGTGGCGCGCTTGCGCACCTCGGCCAGCGCGGCGTCCGTCACGAACTCGAACCCGACGATGAGGGCCTCCAGGCCGGCGTCGCGCAGGGCCTCGAGCGCCGCGGGGTGGCGGGCCACGAAGTCGGCGGTGCCGTAGCCCACCATGCGCTTGCGGGCGGCGCGGACCTGGAGCGCCTCGGCCAGGGCGAAGGCGCGCTCTGGCGTGGTGAGCAGGTTGTCGTCCACCAGGAAGACGCTGTCCACGGGCAGCGCGGCGATCTCGTCCGCCACGGCGTCCACCGGGCGCGGGCCGTAGCCGCCGCCGTGCATGCGCGCGCAGAAGCAGAAGGTGCAGGCCGCGGGGCAGCCGAACGCGGTCTTCACCGAGGCGCAGCGCGGCAGGTAGAGCATGCGGTAGCGGTCGGGGTGGCGCTCCAGCAAAGGGCGCTTCGGCACGGGCAGGGCCGCGGGATCGAGGAAGGGGCCGGGGTTCTTGCGCCAGCCCTCGGGCGCAGGGAAGGCGCAGCCGGGCAGGTCGTCCCAGGGCTCGCCACGGGCCATGCGGCCCAGCAGGCGCGCGATGCCCTCCAGGGCGTCGGCGAACAGCACGCCGTCCACGTGCTCGTCGTACAGGTGCTCCGGCACCACCTCGGCGTGCACGCCGCCCACGAAGATCCATGGCGGCTCCGGGAGCGCCTTGAGCCGTGTGGCCCAACCCAGCACGGTGGGGACGTTGGTGATGTGGGCCGTGAACAGGACCACCTGGGCCTCGATGCGGCGGGCCACCGCCACGGGATCGCCGCGTTCGACCATGTCATCCAAGAGGGTGACCTCGTGGACGGGGCCGCGCGCGGGGTCGGTGAGCACGGTGTAGAGGTACTCCAACTCCAACGGCTCGCAGCCCATGGCGCGGTCCATGCGGAGGGTCTGGGGGGCGGGCGCGGGACGCACCGCCAGGACGCGCAGGCCCCGGTTCATGGTGTTCCCGAGAACACCCGCGGCTGCTCCAGGTCCGCCTTCCAGGTCAACAGCGGCCCGGCGCGGCGCAACACGGCGCGCGCCACTGAGCGGTGGTGGGAGGCGAACATGGTGCGCGGCTGGGGGAGGGCGCCCGTGCGCAGCTTGGGCACCTCGGCGGTCTGGCCGAGATCGATCACGGGGCTGCCCGCGGCGATGCCCTGGCGGATCACGTCGAAGAGGAGGTTGAAGTAGGTCTTGTTGCGTTCATTGAGAGCCTGGTCCACGCCTCCCATGAAGAAGGTGCTGCGGCCGGGCTCGTGGGCGGCGATGTGCCAGCCCAACAGGGTGCCGCCGCGCGTGAAGCGGGTCAGGCGGAAGGGGGACGGCAGCTCGCGCAGGAAGGCGTGGGGCAGCTTCTCCAGTTTGGCATCCGAGCGCTCGTAGGCGCCGAGGTAGAGGCGGAAGCCGTGTTCGTCGAGCGCGTCGCAGGGGCCCTCGTGGCGCGCGACACCGTCGAAGGCGCGCTGGATGTTGGCGAGGCGGCGGCGGTAGTCGGAGCGCAGGGCAGCGCGGTAGGCGTTCCAGTCCGCGAAGTCGTGCTCCAGCACGAGGGTGGGCAGGGTCGGGCCCTGGGCAAGCTGCGGGAAGGGCACGGGTTCGGGCAGGTTGAGGCCCAGGACGAGCCCGCGCTCCTGGGTGAGGACCTGCTCCAGCAGGGCGCGCTGGGCGGTGGGTTCGCCGATCAGGCCGGGCCAGGCCACGGAGCAGGGCACGCCGAGCACGGTCATGCGCAGCGGGCTCTTGATGGTGCGGTAGGTGAGCAGGTCGAGGGTGAGTTCGTAGGCGATGAGCCCGGCCTCGAACCGGCCCTGGGGCGCCCAGACCCAGTAGCGCTGGCGGCAGGGGTTGGTGCGCTCGGCGTGGGTGAGGAAGGCACGGGTGCGGAAGGCGGTGCCGGCCGCCGCGTCCCAGGCTGGCGGCAGATCGGCCGCGCGCTCCCAGCGCTGGAGGCTGGCGGGGCGGATGCGGCGGCGGGGGAGGAATCTCATGGCGACGACACCGCACTCCAGTCGCGGAGAGGCGCGTACCGACCGCCCCGCGGCCCGTACTGCCCACTCCGCACGCCGAGCGGCGCGTACCGACCGCCGGTCCTCACAGCTCCCCCTCGAACACGCAGTAGCGGCGGCTGGGGGTCAGCTCGCGGCCGAAGGCCTTGGCCAGGTAGCGCAGGGTCATGGACATGGAGTCCTTGTTGTCCTCGAAGATGAAGCCGCCCTCGCAGCTCTCGTAGCCGCCGGCCTGTACCGAGCGGATCATCTGCATCATCATGCCGGGCACCACGCCGCGGTTGCGGCAGGCGGGGTGCACCGCGATCTCGGTGAGGCGCACCGTCTTGATGGGGTTGCGCAGGTGGTAGCGCAGGGCCTGCACCGGCCCCAGGGCCTGGCCTGGGCCCACCAGCTCGTTGAAGTCCGGGTACCAGAGCAGAAAGCCCACGGGCTGGCCGTCCTCCTCGGCGAAGATGAGGTTCTCGTCCTTCATCAGGAAGCGGAAGGGGTGGAACAGCTCGAAGTCCTCGGGGCCGGAGCGGTCGGCCCAGTAGGGGTGGCGTTGGAAGCAGGCGTTGTTGAGCCAGGTGTAGATGTCCACCTCGCGGTCGAGCTGCCTGCGGTCCATGTCGCGGATGGTGATGCCGCCGAGCTGCAGGGTGGGCCCGATCTGCTCCTGCAGACGGTAGAAGCTCTGGTTGTCGAAGCGGAAGCTCACCATGTCGCGGCGACGGAGGCTCGCGAAGGTGTCGAGGTAGTAGGCGGGTGTGTAGGGCAGGCCGAAGACTGGGGGCTTGTCGTGGGGCTCTACCAGGAAGCCGGCGCCGTAGTTGAGGTGCCCGTGCAGGCCCACCACGATGTGCTGGCAGCCCGGGTACAGGGCGCGGGCCTTGAGCAGGAGGGGATTCAGCAGCCCATTGACCCCGGGCAGGGCCTCGTAGAAGGCCACCTGGACCCAGCCGGGCTGGCGGCGGTCCTGGATGAGGGCCAGGCGCCCGAGCAGCTCGCGGCCGTCGAGGATCAGGAAGGGCGCCACGCTCGCGTGGCTGTGGTAGGCCGTGGGACCGTCCACCAGCATGCGGACGATGTCCTCCTCGGTGGCGCGGTGCTGGGGCATGTCGCGGTAGACCCGCCGCGGCAGATCGAAGAAGTCGCGGCGTCCCTTCCAGCCGGTGACGGGTTCCAGGCGGATCATCGGTAGATCTCCGCGGCGGGTGGGAAGCCCAGGAAGGCGGTGTACAGCGACGCGCAGTAGGCCCCGGCCTGGCCGAGCACCACGAGATCGCCGGGCCGGGCCGGGGGCAGCTCGGCGGCGTGGGCCAGGAAGTCGCGGGAGTAGGTGGAGCAGCCGAACACGCGGCTGGGCATGGCCGCGCCCGGGGCCCGCCCGTCCGCCGCGACCAACGCCACGGGATGCCGCGCACCCTCGCCGTAGAACAGGGGCCGTGGGAACTGGGCGGAGGAGGCGTCCACGCCGATGAGCTGGCGCGCGCCGCGCAGCTTGACATCGGTGACGCGGCAGACGAACAGCCCGGCCTCGGCCCCCACGATGCGGCCGGGCTCCAGCACCAGCCTCAAGGTGCGGCCGGCCAGCGCGCTGGCCTCGGCCATCACCCCGGCCACCAGGGCGCCGTAGGCGTCGAAGTCGAAGTCGGGCTCGCCCGCGTGGGGCACGCCGAAGCCGCCGCCGAGATCCAGGGTGGCGAGCGCCGGGAACTGCGGCACCAGGCGCACCAGCGCCCGGTAGCAGTCGGCGAGGTAGCCGAGGTCGAGGATGTCGGTGCCGGCGTAGAGGTGCAGGGCGGTGATGTCGGGCGACCCCGCCAGGGCCGAGAGCTCCGCGTCCACCAGCCCCAGGCGGCTCTCGGGGCCCACGAACCAGCCCGCGCGGGTCTCGAGGGCCTCCACGTGCTCGCCCACGTTGCAGCGCAGGCCGAAAGGCACGCCCGGACAGACCTCACGCCAGCGGGCCACCTGCCCGGGGGAGTCCAGGTTGACCTCCACGCCGAGCGCGCCCACGCGGCGCATGGTGGCCTCGTCCATGGCGGAGGCGGTGAACACCACGCGCGCGGGCTCCAGCCCCGCGGCCAGCGCGCGCTCCAGGTGCCCCAGGGTGTTCACGAACACGCTCAGGCCCTCCTCCTGGATCACCTCCAGGAACGCCGGGTGTGCGTTGGCCATGGTGGCGAAGCAGGCCTCCATGGGCGCCCAGGGCAGGGCGCGGAAGGCCTGGCAGGTGCGGCGCAGGCGGGCTGTGTCGTAGAGGTAGAAGGGGCCGGGGTGCTGGCGGGCCAGGGCGAGCAGGTCGGGGGGGAGGTGCAAGGTGGTATCCGGGCGGGGAGGGGGGGGCGGTTCTCTTAGCGTCGTGAGGGGGTGGGTGCAGGGGGGTCAGAGCCCGCTGAAGAGGAGGTAGGCGGCGCCCGCCTGGGCGCCAGCGCTGTCTTCGCCATACGCCCCGATCAGGAGATCGACGCGACCGTCGCCGTCCACGTCGCCGGCGGAGGCCACGGAGCAGCCAGCGAGGTCGCCCGAGGCCTCGCCGGTCAGGACCACGTCAGCCTCGGAGGCGCTCCGGGCTCCGGACCAGGGACCTAGCACGAGGTAGGCGGTGCCGGGGTCGGCCGAGGTCCCGCCAGCTCCGATGATGACATCGTCGAAACCATCGGCGTCCATGTCCCCGGCGGGAGCGACCGACTGGCCGGCGTAGGACCCGACCAGGGTCGCGTGGGCACCGGCCAGGCCGCCCGACACGCTCGCGGGGCCGAGCACCAGGTAGGCTGTGCCGGCCCCGGGAGCTCCCACCAGCAGGTCAGCCAGGCCGTCACCGTCTACATCGCCCGCAGACGACACCGACCCACCGGCGTCATCGTCCGCGTTCTCGCCCACGAGCTTCGTGTCCGACGCCGCCAGACTCATCGTGCCGCTGGTCGGGCTGAGGACGAGGTAGGCGGCGCCAGCGTTCTCGGCCGACGACGACTCCAGGGCATCTCCGAACATGAGGTCGTCCATGCCGTCGCCGTCGACGTCCCCGAGGGAAACCGCGAGGTAGGCGTAGGTGCTGCCCTCGACCTCCGACTCGAACGTGGCGGTGCTCGAGAGCTGGAGGATCGTGGTGCCCACCTGTGGTGCCACCATGAGATAGGCATTCGGGGCATCGCCGACCAGGATGTCGTCGCGGCCGTCTCCGTCCGCATCCCCGGTCGCCACCCTCAATCCCCCACCCCAGAGCGTGCCGTCGGCAGCCGAGAGGTCCAGGTCACCGCTGACCGGCCCGAGAAACATGGATGTCCTTCCGGGGTATCCAACCAGGATGTCATCAAAGCCGTCTGAGTTCACGTCACCGACCCCGCTGACGGTGGACACGCCCCCCAGGTGCGAGAAGTCGTCGGTGACGATCTTGGCCTCCGCCCCCGACAGGTTGCTCGTGCCCGTCGCCGGACCGAGCACCAGATAAGCCGCGCCAGCATCGGTGTCGCCGCTGTCCTCGTAGAGCGCTGCCACCAGCAGGTCGTCGAGCCCATCCCCGTTCACGTCGCCCGCGGAGGCCACAGAGTAGCCCGCCTGGTCCCCCGCCGCTTCGCCGAGCAGCTTCACGTCGGCCCCCGCCAGGCTGTACTCCCCGTCCATCAGGGTCGCGCATAGCCAGTCGGGTCGGGGGAAGCGGTCATGGTCATCACAGTCCAGCTCCGCGGCCAGATCCGCGCTGTCGTAGGCGCCGGGGTGCCACCAATCGACCCAGCCGTCGCCATCTAGATCCCAGTCGTCGGCGTCCTCCCCGCCGTAGGCGCCCCGGTCGCCGAGGTCGGAGCTGTCTGTGGCATCGTAGTCCGAGGCGTCGTCGATGCCGCAGGAAGAGCTGCTGTCGAGGTGCAGATCCCAGGTAGCGGGATCCGTGATCGCGTCGTAATCCTGGTAGCTCGGTTGGCTGGCGTCGACATGGGAGGTCGAGGAGGTCCGACCGTCGATCTGATCTGGGGAATTCCCACCCACGCTGGAGTACGACACGGCGATGGTGCCGTCCCAGGTGGGATCTCCAGTAGTTGGGACGTGAATTCCTCCCCCGGGCGCCCCGGAGGTGTTATCCGACACCAGGGAGTTGGTGAGGGTCGCCACGGTGAACCAGCTCACCTCTACACCGCCGCCACCGCCCGATCCAAAGGCTTCGTTGCCTACCACAGTGAGGTGGTCGAGCGTTGCATCCACGTCGTACAGCAAGAGCCCGCCGGCCGCGTACTGGGCGGTGTTTCCCGCCACGATCACGTTCGTCAGATCCAGGGAGCCGCCCACCGCGTAGACGCCGCCGCCTGAGGCCGGAGTCCACCCGCAGTCGGCCACGTTTCCCGTGATCCGTGTGTTGCGGGCAACGAGGTTGCTTTCGCGGTACACCAGGACCCCGCCGCCCCAGCCATCGACCTCGTTGCCGTCGATGAGGACGTCGTCCAGGGTCGCGGTGGCGTAGGCGTCCAGGGCCAGCCCGCCGCCGAAGTCCCAGGCCGTGTTGTCGAGCAGCCAGACTCTCGAGAGCGAGGCGCTTCCGCCCATGACCGCCACACCCCCACCCTCCGAGGTGGCGGTGTTGTCGTAGACCACGCTGTCCGTGAGATCACCCGTGAAATTGATCAGGTAGATGCCACCGCCATGGGTGGATGCCTGGTTGCTGCTGACGAGCAGCCCCGTCAGGTCCGAGGCGGTGCCGCCGCAGTAGGCCCCACCACCGTAGCGGCCCGCGTCGTTCCCACGGAGGGTCAGGTCCTGGAGCACAGGTGTGCCACCCCACAGGAACAGCCCTCCGCCGTCCAGGGTCACATCGTTGTCGTCGATCTCCACCGCGCTCAGTTCGGGCGCGCCCTCGGACACGTAGATCCCCCCGCCGTACACGGCGGCCGCGTTGCCAGACACCGTGCTGTCGGTCAGCGCCGACTCGGAGTCCTCGAGGTAGACGCCTCCCCCAGTCGAGGTCGCGGTGTTGTCGCTCACGGTGAACCCGGTGAGATCGAGCGCAGAGCCGCACAGCATGAGGGCGAGCCCGCCGCCGTTGGCGGCCTGGTTGTCCGAGACCACCACATCGCGCGCCTGGGTCTGGCGGGACTCCAGGTACAGGCCGCCCCCGTAGGACCACGCCCGGTTGGCCGTGATGATGAGATCCGTGAGTGTCGGTGAGGCACCGTCCACCAGCACCCCTCCGCCGTTGGGGGCCAGCCCGTTGGTGAGCGTGAAGCCCTGGAGCACGGTGTCCGACTGTTCGCCGCTGGTGATGGTCACCACCGAGCCCGCGCCGCCCCCATCGACGACGGTGTCCGCCGCGCCGTCCAGGCCGAGCACCGTGACGGCCCTGCCCAGCAGATCCAGGTTCTCGTAGTAGGTGCCCGCGGCCACGCAGATCCCCTCGCCGTCCACGGCGTCGTGGATGGCACCCTGGATGGTGGTGTAGGCCGCGCTCCCATCAGCGGCGACGAAGAGATCGCAGTCCAGGCAGTCGTCGTCCGTCGTCCCGTCGCAGTCGTCGTCGATGCCGTCGCAGAGCTCCGTGGCCGTCGGGTGGATCGCGGCATCGCCGTCGTCGCAGTCCGAGCCGTCGGAGAGGGTGCCGGAGGGGGCGGCGCAGGCGGGGGCGCCCGAGGACGAGTCCCCGTAGCCGTCGCCGTCGGCGTCGGGGTACCAGGTGGTCGCGTCGGTGGCGTCGTCTTCGTCCACATCGCCGTCGCAGTCGTCGTCCACGCCGTTGCACAGCTCGTCGGCGCCGGGGTTCACCGCGGCGTCGGTGTCGTCGCAGTCGGTGGCGTCGGGAACGAAGCCCGTGGGCTGGGAGCAGGCGATGTCGGTGATCAGGGGGTTGCCGTAGCCGTCGGCGTCGGCGTCGGCGTACCAGGTGGCCTCGCCGCTGGCGCCGGCCTCGTCCACGGTGCCGTCGCAGTCGTCGTCGTAGCCGTTGCAGGCTTCGGTGGCGGCGGGGTTCACCGCGGCGGAGGTGTCGTCGCAGTCGGTGGTGTCGGGGACGAAGCCCGTGGGCTGGGAGCAGGCGATGGCGGTGACCGCGGCGTCGCCGTATCCGTCGGCGTCGGTATCGGAGTACCAGGTGGGGGCGTCGGCGGCGTAGTCGTCGTCGATCACCCCCGAGCAATCGTCGTCCACGCCGTCACAGACCTCGGTGGCCGCGGGGTTCACCGCGGCGGAGGTGTCGTCGCAGTCGGTGGTGTCGGGGACGAAGCCCGTGGGCTGGGAGCAGGCGATGGCGGTGACCGCGGCGTCGCCGTATCC
>JBDRKM010000479.1:0-15186 GCA_043814015.1 Pseudomonadota bacterium | reverse complement strand
CCATAATAGAGGGGGTTGTAGGAGATATATCAACCAATTCTTTAGGAATTTCTATTGATAAAGATGCTACAGCAGGGCATGCATTAAAAATAGACGGACTCAGGGGGTGGTCAAGGACTTCCAGGCGCGTGCACTAGCGCTGGTCGTGGAAGGCCGGCGCCTGGGCTCGTGTTAGCGTCTCCCGATCGAGGAGACCGCGTGCTCGCCCAGCTTCCATGCCTGCTGTCGCTGCTGACCAGCCCTGGTTGGGCCCAGGCGGACATCGGCTCGCTGGATCAGCTGGTGGAGTCCGTGGCCGCCGAGCACGCGGAGCAGCCTGCCCTCGACGAGCTGCAGCGCGCCGCTGTCGAGGGGGTGATGCTCTGGCTCGAGCGGCATGACGGTGCAGAGCAGGTCGCCGTGCTCTCGCGGCTGGAGCACGAGCGGCGCATGGAGTACGCCCAGGGTGAGCGTTTCGGCGTCGGCATCGGCGTCCTGCTGGTCCCTGGCTACGGCATCCGCATCCTCGAGGTGTTCCCCGGGACCCCGGCGGACCGCGCCGGCCTCGGGACCGGGGATGTGGTGGTGGCGGTGGACGGCCAGAGCGTCGGCAACCGCCCGGTGGTCGAGGTGGCCCGGTTGCTGTCGGCGAACGGACGCAGCCAGCTCGTGCTGGAGATCGTCGATCGCCTCGGTGAGCCCCGCAGCGTGGTGTTGGCGCCGGAGGCCTACCACGCTCCCCCCGTGGCCGTCTCCGATGGCGACGGATACCGCATCGTGCGCGTGCACCACTTCGGCAAGAACGCCGGGGCGCAGATCGGCGCCGCGCTGCAGGGATTGGACGAGGCACACGAGCTCGTGCTGGACCTGCGAGACGTGAGGGACGGCCTCGTCGCGGAGGCGGTGGCCGCCGCTGCGCCGTTCATGGGGCAGGAGCAGATCGCCTGCTACCAGAGCACCCGAGACGGGCGCTCGGAGCCGGTGCCCATCCCCGCCGGTTCACGCTGGACGCGCCACGCCGCGGTGCTGGTCAACGGCGGAACCGAGGGCGTGGCAGAGCTGTTCGCGGCCATGATCCAGCGGGCCGATCCCGCGGTCACGTTCGTGGGTACACCGACCGCCGGTGTCGACGCCCTGCCGACCTGGGTGGCGCTGGGCCCGGATCACGTGTTGCAGCTCCCCGGCACGCGCCTCAGCTTGGCTGACGGCACGAGCTGGGGGCGGGTCGGGGTGATCCCGGAGGTGGTGGTCCAGCCCGTGGAGGGGCCACAGATCGTTCCTCCGCCGGCAGCCCCCGCGGACCTGCAGGTGGACGCCGCCCTGCGGGTGGTCAGCAGCCCCTGAGGCGCCCTGCTCGGGCCCCGAATCCTGCGAAGGCGCCGGTCGGCTCGTTGCCCCCCTTCCAGGCGACCGGATAGCATACGACCCGCACGGGCCCGCGAGGTGCGGACCTACACCAGAAACCCGGAGCGGACCGGATGCGCCCTCTCGACACCCTGCGCCGGCACATGGAGCTGGGTTCCACCGGGACGCTCATGGTTCAGCCCGTGGAAGGTCCGCCTATCGCCGTGTACCTCATGCAGGGCGAGATCCTGGCCGCGGAGTCCCCGGCCGATGGCGCCGATATCCTGACACGCCTGGTGAACGCCGGTGCGGTGGAGCGTGAGCAGGCCGAGGTCCTGGGTGAGCGGCTCCGCCACGCGGGGCAGGTCGGCGATGTCCTGTTCGGCACCGTCTCCGATGATCTGCTGATGGACCTCTACACCAGGCGGTTCCGCGAGAACCTGGCCTGCTTCATCCGCAGCGTGGGTGAGGTCACCTTCGCCGAGCGCGAGACCATCCACGTCGAGAACGTGCAGGTCGGGCACGACTCCTGGGAGCTGCTGGCCGAGCTCGAGGAGCAGCTCGTGCTGCTCGGCCCCCTGCTGCAGGCCGATCGGTCCCAGCGGCTGGAAATCCACACGTCTCCGGCACCTGGCGCCCGCCGGGGGAAGATCCTGGCCGCCCTGCCCGCGGACGGCACGCTCGGAGGCCTGCTCGACGCCAGCCCCTTCGAGCTCCACGAGACCCTGGCCCTTGTCGCTACTCTGTTGGACGAGGGGGGGCTCGTCGTGGCGCCGGTTCGCTCTACCGCGCTCCGGCCCGAGGGCTTGCCCGAGCTCGATGCGGAGGCCCTCGCCACCGAGGAGATCCGTCCCGAGGAGCGCGGGCCCGAGGATGGTGAGCCAGGCGGCGAAGCCGATGCCTACGCGACCTTCCTGGGCCTCGCGCCCGGCTCGGGCGACGAGCAACCCCTGGTGGTCGATGAGCCCGCGGAAGACGACGAGCTGACCATGTTCCGGGACCACGACCGCCGGCGTCGTGCCACCGACGGTACCTTCACGGTGTCCCGGGAGCTGCTCGACACGGTGGATCTCTCCGGATTCGCCTTCTTCGAGGACGTGGCCCAGGCCGACGACCAGATCCTCGAGATGGAGGACGGCGAGCGCCTCGACGCCGCTTCGGGGGCGGTGAACCTGTGCTTCACCAGCCCCCCGCTCGAGGCCGGGGACGCCGCGCGCAAGATCGACGTCACCAACGAGGTGCTGCGCCAGATCTGCCGGGCCCTCGACGAGGAACACGGCTCCGGCACAGGCCAGGCGGCGGTGCAGCTGCTCGTGGAGAGCTGCCCCATGGAGGTGGCCTCTCTCTTCCACCGTGCCGAGCCCGGGCGGGATGGCGCCCTCGACACCGCCCGCATCGTGAGCAACCTCGAGCAACGCCCGGAGGCCGAGCGCCGGCGGCTGCTGAACCGTGCCCTCAAGGACCTCGTCGAGCGCGGCTTCACCACCACGGCCGAGCGGATCAGCGAGGCGCATCTCGAGGCCATGCTCGAGCGGATCGCCGGCTTCCAGCGACGTCTCGGGCTGTGACGCGGCGGCTCGTCGCGAACGCCGCGTGCATCGCCCTGCTGGCCCTCGGGCTGGGGGTGGAGGCGGCCGCTCTGGGGGAGCCTGACCCCGAGAACTCGCCGGTCGAGGAGATCGGGCTGGAGGGCGCGCTCCCCGGCGAAGAGGGGCCTCCGTGCGGGGAGGAGGGTGCGCCGCCTTGCATCGAGCCCTGGACCCTCGACATCGGCGCCCTGCCGCCCGAGGTGGCGGCCATCGCACGGGCCAGCCGGGGCCTGCCCATGGCGGAGCGCATCGGGGCCGTCAGCGCCCCCTTCGTGGGGCGCCCCTACGAGGACGGCTGCGCGGGGGAGGGAGAGGGGGCCGACCCCGATCCACCGGCCCGGTACGACGTGTTCGACTGCCTGACCTTCCTCGAGGAGGTGCTCGCCCTGGCCATGGCGCCCGACCCGGCCTGGGCGGGCTGGTACCGGACCCAGCTGCGCTTCCACGACGGAGCGCCGCGCTACGAGCAGCGGCACCACTTCTTCGCGGCCCAGTGGATCCGCGACAACGAGGAGGCGGGTTTCATCGAGGACATCACCGCCAGCCTGGGGGAGGTGGTCTGGATTGACAAGCAGGTCACGCCCAGCGTCTGGCAGCACTGGAAGCGGCGCTCCTGGTTCGCGCTGAGCGACGATCAGCTGCCCACCGAGCCGCTGCGCTTGCCCGTGCTCCCGCTGGAGCGCGCGCTGGAGGTGGTGGATCGCATCCCGCCCGGCGCCATCATCGTGACGGTGCGCATCCCCATCGAGCACCTGCCCATCCTGGTGACGCACGTGGGCCTCACGGTGCCCGCCGATCGGCCGACCATGCGACATGCCACCCGGATGACCGGCAAGCGGGTGCGCGACGACAGCCTCGCCTGGTACATCGCGCACTTGAAGGACTACACGCGCTGGCCCGTGGCGGGCATCAACGTCCTGCTGCCGCGGGAGCAGGGGCCTCGTCTCGGGGCGCTCCAGGCAGCGCCCCTGGCCATCGACACGACAAAGCCGAGCGCCCCGGAGGGGCACCCGGCCGGAGGCTGAGAGCCCTCGTGACTAGAAGGTGATGTCGCCCTTCTCAGCCGGACGGGAGTACTTGACGGAGCGCGAGAACATCAGCGCCTTGTACATCATCTGGCCGCCCATGTGGGACATCTGGGGGCCGAACTGGGCGCTCATCATCGGCGATGCCTTGGCCAGCCCGGCGCCCATGGTGGGGGCGACGGCGAAGCCATCGGCGAGGGCAGAGGGGACACCGAGGATGAGGGCGACGAGCATCATGCGACGGAGCATTGTGACCTCCTTGGGGTGGAGCTGGACTGCGGACCGGTCGTTCGGAACGAGCGCCGTCAGGATAGCAGTGCCCGCGGCGGTCCGCGTGTTGACGTGTGGGGTTTTTCATCGTGCTGACGAGGGCGGCGGGGCCGCGCGTCCGGGTAGGACACGGTCCACGCGCACCCAGGCCTGGTGCACGTCGAAGCGCACCACCGGATCCAGGCTGAGCTCGCCCAGACGGCCGAGGGGCTCGCCATAGCTGCAGTGGACCAGCAGGTCGCCGGGGTGCAGCTCGTCGGGCAGCAGGTCGGGGCTCGAGGGGCGCAGCCCCTCCAGGGCGTCGGGCACCAGGCCCGCCCAGGGCTGGGTCAGGGCGGTGTACACATGGCTCTCGACCCAGATCGAGCCCTCGGGTGGGCGCAGCGCCGGCAGGGCCGCGGCGGCCTGGACCCAGGCCAGGGCTTGATCGCGCCCGAAGAGCGTGGCCTCCGGGCCGCGGGGGTGCAGCCGATGGCTGCCCGGCAGGGCCACGGCGACCGTCAGCAACCCGAGCAGGGCCCAGGCGCGCAGGGGGTGGGCGCCCAGGACCGGCAGCGCCCGCAGCAGCGCGCGCCCGCCGAGCCCGCCCAGCAGGAGGAGCGCGGCGGCCGCGCCTGGCAGCAGGTAGCGCACGTGGGTGTAGCCCTGGGCCACGTCGCGTCCGCCGAGGAAGTTGAGGACGCTGAAGACGGCGATCTGGGCCGCGGCGAAGACGGCCAGGATCAGCGCGGTCCGGCGCGCGGTAGCGTGCCCGGGGGGGGATGGGGGCATGGTGGGCCGCGCGCGGGCTGCGGCGAGGCCGGCCAGCAGCAGCAGTGGGGCGATCCAGCGGCCCGTGGCGGCGAAGGTCAGGTGCAGCACGGCGGCCAGGTCGCCGAGCCAGGCGCCCAGGCTGGGCGGCAGCCGCTCGGCGCCTGCCAGGGCCCAGCCCGTGGCGGCGCGGTGGATCGTGACCCAGAGCGCCAGGGCCGCGGGCCCCGCGGCGGCGGCGGCCAGCATGCGGCGGTCCCGGAGCCCCAGCACCGCGGCGGGTACCGTCAGCAGGACGGCGGGCTCCTTGATCCACGCGGCCAGGGCAGCCAGGAGGGCGAACCGCCAGGGGCGCCCGTCGGCCAGGGCCACCAGGGCCGTGAGGGACAGGGCCAGCAAGGGCAGGTCGGTGTCGGGGCGCAGGACCTGGGCCAGCACGGGAGGCGCCGCCAGCACGAGGAGCGCGAGGGGGGATGCGGCGGGACCCCCGATGCGCCGCGCCAGCGCCACCGCCGACCACCCCAGCAGGGCGGCCGGGGGCAGGCAGGCCAGGCGCAGGGCCCAGGCGTAGGGGCCCAGCAGCGCCAGCCAGCCGGCCAGGTAGTGGAACCAGAGGGGTGGGTGGCCGTAATCCGGCAGGCCACCGGACCACTGCGGCGGCAAGGCCCCCCCCGTCAAGCAGGCTCGGGGCAGGTCGCCGGCGGCGACCCAGGCGGGACCGTGCTCGGTGAGCCACAGCGCCCGCGGGACCCACCAGAACAGGCTGTCCTCGACGAGCGGCAGCCCGAGGTGCGCCAGCAGGAAGGCGGCCGGCAGCGCGCCCACGAGCAGGGCGACGACGGCGGGGCGTGGCGGCGGGCGGAGGTCGGACACGCGGGCTCCTGGGAACGCTGCTAACCGCGCGGCTCGCAAGAGGATTGCAAGGACCTCACCCCGGGGGGCCGGAGTCGGGACCCGCGGGATACACGGCGTATGTCGGCCACGCCCAGGGACCAACGGAGATCCCGGGCTGGGTCTGGAGGCTGCATGTCCCGTCGGCTTTCCCTGCTCGCCGTGCTCATCGGCTTCTTTCTGGCAGCCCTTCCCTTGTCGGCCTCCGCCGAGGAGGGGGTGGACTCCTTCCCCATGAACGACGTCCGCGCCACCGTGCACCTGCCCCCGAAGTGGGTGGGCATCGACGGAGGCTGGTCCGACGCAGAGTTCGCCGCCAAGAGCAAGGACGGCCTGCTGGAGTTCCGCCTGTTCTTCACCCCCTTCCAGGTGACCCCCAGCCGCGAGGCGGCCGAGGGCTGGTTCGAGGTCCACAAGAAGCGCCTCGCGTCGGCGCACGCGGGCGACATCAAGCAAGAGCGGGTCGAGATCACCCAACGCAAGGGGCGCCCGGTCGCGGAGGTGGACGTCAGCTTCCGCTTCGAGGGAGACGGGCCCGAGGGTGCCTACCAGACCATGGTCTTCCCGGCCTACGGCAAGGACATCCACCTCGTGATGTTGTCGAATGTCCGCAACAAGCCCCGCGGCCGTGAGGCGATCGAGGCCTTCTACGATCTCCTCGAGGTCCAGAAGGAGGCCGAGGACCTGACGGCGCTCCAGGGAAAAGCTGTCTCCCCGGCCGCCTTCGAGAGCAACCTGCCCGACGGCTGGCGCGTGTTCGCGCCTTCCGAGATCGCGCAGGTGACCGAGCTGGCCAAGAAGACCCGCCAGGGCCGGTACGACAAGGACGCCTGCTGGGCGGCGGTTCGCCCCCAGGGTATCGGCGACCCTGACTTCTTCCTCGTCTGCCAGGGCGGCCTGCTGCTCGACTTCGTCGATGAGTACTCCTGGACGGGCATTGAGCCCCAGGTGCGCGAGAAGCTCTTCGGCGGCAGCGGGATCGAGGTCGCCGCGGGGGAGAAGGTCGTCGTCGGCGATCGGCTCGGCTTCCTGTTCCGGCTCCCCGCGCGGGGCGACGATGTCGCGCTGCTGGCGGTGGCGCCCTACGACCAGGGCGTGGTGATCGCTTCGTCCCTGGCTCAGAAGAAGCGTGCTGCCCTGGTCGAGGAGGACTTCAACAGCACCTTGCAGAGCACCCGCTTCACCGGCGAGGGGGGCGGCAAGCAGCCCATGGGAGGGCCGGGTGGCTGGTTCCTCTACTCCATCCGCTACCGCCCCACGAACCCGCTCTTCCTGGGGCCCGTGGTGCTGTTCGGCGCCATCTTCCTGGGCATCATCGTGCTGCTCGCGCGGCACAAGCCGAAGGACATCGAGGACTACTGAGCGCGCCTAGCGGGGGCGCCGGCGGTCCGGGGAGGCCGTGGCACCCAGCGCGCGGGCCTCGTCGAAGAGGTCGGGCTTGTTGAGCGCGTCGATGGCGGTCTGGCGGGTGATGCGGCCGGCGTAGGCCAGCTCCTTGACGGCGACCTCCATGGTCTGCATCCCGATGCCCGTGCCGGTCTGCATCATGCTGGGGATCTGGAACAGCTTGTTCTCGCGGATCAGGTTCCGGATGGCCGAGTTGACGATCATGATCTCCATGGCCGCGGCGCGGCCGCCCTGGGCGCCCTTGAGGAGCATCTGGGAGACGACGGCCTGCAGGGCCGTGGAGAGCATGGTGCGCACCTGGGCCTGCTGCTCGTGGGGGTAGGCGTCGATCAGGCGGTCGATGGTCTCGGGGGCGGAGTTGGTGTGCAGGGTGCCGAACACCAGGTGGCCCGTCTCGGCGGCGGTGAGCGCCAGGCTGACGGTCTCCAGGTCGCGCAGTTCGCCCACCAGGATGACGTCCGGGTCCTCGCGCAGGGCGGAGCGCAGGGCGGCGGCGAAGGAGACGGTGTGGGTGCCGACCTCGCGCTGGTTGATGAGGCAGCGCTGCGGCTCGTGCACGAACTCGATGGGGTCTTCGATGGTGAGGACGTGCTCGGCGCGGTTCTTGTTGATGAAGTCGATGACGGCCGCGAGCGTGGTGGACTTGCCGCTGCCGGTGGGGCCGGTGACCAGCACGATGCCCCGCCGGTAGTTGGCGATGTGGGTGAAGACCGGGGGGAGCTTGAGCTCCTCGAGGGTGAGCACGCGGCTCGGGATCTGGCGCATGACCAGGCCCACGCCCTTGGTCTGGGTGAAGACGTTGACGCGGAAGCGGCACAGGCCCTTGATCCCGATGGAGAAGTCGATCTCGAGCTCCTTCTCGAAGATGGTCTTCTGCTTCTCGCTCATGACCGAGTAGGCCAGGCGGCGCGCCTCGTCGGGGGCCAGGGGTGGGGAGTCCAGGCGGCGGATCTCGCCGTCGATGCGCAGGGCGGGCTTCTCGCCGGCGGCGATGTGGATGTCGGAGGCGCCCTGCTTGTGGGCCAGGTTCATCAGGTCGTGGATGCGCAGCGTCATGAGGTCAACTCGCGGAAGCGCTCGAGGAAGGCTGCCTCGGCCGCGGGTGGGTCTTGCGGGATGATGGTCTCTGGCAAGGGCGCGACCTGGTGGCCCCACACGTCGGGAGGGCGGGCCATGAGGTCGCGCGCCTCGGTGGCGAGCATGCGGTCGTCGGCCTCCTTGACGGCGGCGGGCATGGGCCAGCCCAGGCCGAAGTGGGCCATGATGAGCTCGAGGAGATTGTCCTCGAAGAGCGTGAAGGCTGGGATCTGCTGCTTCACGGGGCGGGGCAGATCGGAGATGTAGGCCTCGGCCGCGTCGTGCAGCAGGCCCCACAGGGCGTGCTCGGGGGGGACGATGCGAGAGAGGCGCACCGAGTGCTCGGCCACCGAGTAGAAGCAGCGGCAGTGGCCGTTGAAGCGACAGAGCAGGGAGAGGGAGTGGGCGATGTCGCGGACGTCGATGCTGCCCGGCTCGGGCTGCAGCGGGCGGAACGGCTTGCCCGTCCAGGTCTGGATCCAGTCCATGCTAGACCCCGCCGATGGGGTTCCAGCGGACCTCCCGCAGGAAGCTGCCGCGCAGGTACTCCTTGTGGATGGTCGAGGCCATCTCGCCGGGTGTACGGTACTGCTCCCAGGAGACCTTGATCACGGGGACGGTGCGGGAGATCTGGCGGATGAACTCCTGGTAGTTCTTGTCCAGGGCGCGCAGGTACTCCAGGGTGATGCCCGTCTCCACGCCGCGGGCGCGCTCCTGGATGCGCTCGATGGAGCTCTCCGGGGACAGATCGAGGAAGACGATCACGTTGGGACGGCACATGAAATTGGACATGTGCTTGAACAGATCGAGGTAGGTGCGGTAGTCGCGCTCCTCCATCTGGCCGAGGTCCACCAGGGTCTTGGCGAAGACGGAGTCTTCGTAGATCGTGCGGTCCTGGACGGCGCCCCCGCCGCGCCAGATGATCTCCTGGTGCTGCGCGAAGCGCTTGTTCAAGAGATAGATCTGGGTGGCGAAGGCGTAGCGCGGGGTGTCCTCGTAGAAATCGGCCAGGTACTCGTTCTCGGCGACGGGCTCGTAGTAGACGGGCAGGCCGGTGTGTTCGCCCAGCGCGGTGGCCAGGGTGGACTTGCCGGCGCCGATCAGGCCGGCGATGCCGATGAAGAGGTCCTGGAGGGTCTCTGTGGACATGGGGCGCTCCTCGTGGGGAGAGCCCCTAACCTCCCGATTGTCTCGGCGGGTCATCGCTCGGCAGGGCGAGGGTGTAGCAGGCGGCGATCTCGTCCGCGGTGAGGAAGCGGCACCAGCGCGGGCGCAGCTCCCCCAGGGCGAGGGGGCCGAGGGACACGCGGCGCAGCTTGACGATCTGGAGGCCCTCCCGGGCGCAGAGCAGGCGCACCTGGTGGTGGCGACCCTCCGTGATCACCACCTCGATCCAGCAGGAGCGGGTGCGCGGGGCGAGCCAACGCGCGCGGGCCGGCGCGGTGAGGGCTCCGGAGGGCAGGGGCAGGGGCCGCTCGAGGCCACTGATGCGGGGGTCGGCCTGCTCCAGCGGCGGGCGCACCTTGACGTGGTAGACCTTCTCCACGTGCTGCCCGCCGCCGAAGCCCGGATCCAGCAGGGCTCGGGCCAGGCGCCCGTCGTCGGTGAACAGCAGCAGGCCCTCGGTGTTGAAGTCCAGCCGGCCCACGTGGGGCAGGCTCGGGAAGTGGGCCGGGACGTGCGCGTAGACCGTCGGCCGCCCCTCCGGATCGCGCCGCCCGGTGATGCAGCCGGGGGGCTTGTTGAGGATGAAGTACTGGAACACGAGGCTACTCGTGGTCGTCGTCCCACAGCGTGCCCAGGTCCAGCGTGATGGGGGTGGCGCCGGTGGCGGAGCGGTTGGGGCCCTCCGACACCCAGAGGCGGAGGGTGTCGTCGCTGGCGTCGTAGACGGTGATGTGGGCGGTCCAGGTGCGGTCCACCTGGTCGAGCAGATCGAAGGCCTCGTCCGCGTCGAGCCCGCCGCGGGCCACGGCGGCGTCGATGCCCGAAGCCATGGTGTCGTAGCGCTCCAGCGAGTCGCCGCCGGTGGGCTGCTCCGTGCGCTGCATGTAGTGGTTGGTGGAGATGGTGGCGTCGGAGGTGCGCAGGCTGCCCTGGGAGGGCCCCGGCTCGCGCACGGTGGCCTGGCCGTCCGCGTGGCTCTGGTGGCCGTCGTACTCGAACACGGCGCCGCCCGCGGTGTGCTGCGCGTTGGCGGCCCAGCCCAGGTGCAGGGCGTTGCCGCGGTACTGGGGGGCGGCCTCCAGCACGGCTTCGGCCGCGGCGGCGGGGTCCTCTGCGCCCCAGGTGGCGGCGAGGGCATCGCGGGTGGCCAGCATGCGGGGGACGAAGCCGTAGTTCTCCTCCGAGTCCAGCCCGACCACGTTGTGCATGGTGAAGGCCGTGCCTTCCTCGGTGAAGCAGGAGATGCAGCCCACCAGCCCCGGGGTGGAGACCGAGAGGTAGCGCGCGCCGCCCTCTTCGCTGGAGGTGTAGACCTTGACCAGGTGCTCCTCCAGGAAGGTGCCGCCGGGATCGGAGCCGTAGTCGAAGTTGCGCGCGTGGATCATGGCGCCACCGGCGGTGGCCTCGCCCCAGGCGGTGAAGGAGGAGCAGGCGAAGTCGCCGACCGCGTTGGCCACGATGAGGTCCTCGATCTCCAGCTCGCGGCTGCCGCCCTCGCCCAGGCCCAGGTAGTCGGAGTGGACGATGAGGTCCTCGGCCGGGCAGTGCTCGCGCATGCCGTCCCCGATGCCCCGGATCTCCTGCTCGAAGCCCTCGGGCACGTCCATCATGGCGAGGCCCAGCGCCCGGATCTGGCTCCAGGAGTAGCCGCTGTCCGCCACGAAGTAGTTGAGGATGTAGTCCTCGAACAGGCGGGTCATGCGGCCGCACAGCAGGGCGCCCTCGGCGTAGCCCAGCTCGTAGCGGGTGCCCCAGAGGTGCAGCACGTCGCGGCCGTCGATGCTCACCAGCCGCCCGTTCACGTCCGGGCCCGTGTCGTTCGGCGGGGTGCTGTCGTCGGGGGAGGTGTCGTCGCTGTCGGGGGTGCTGGTGCCCGAGGGGTGGCAGGCGGCCAGGAAGACCAGGAGGAGGCCGAGGCGCATGGGGAGCTCCGGGGCTGGACGCTCCATCGTAGCGCGAAGCGCGGTGGTGCGGCGCCCCCTACTCGAACAGGGCCAGCAGCTCGGCGGCGGAGATGTTGGCGGCCAGCAGGCCCTCGTCGCCGATGGCGGCGGCGGCCAGCTCGCGCTTCTGCCGCTGCAGGGCCACGATGCGCTCCTCCACCGTGCCCGCGGCCACCAGGCGCACGGAGAAGACGGGCTTGTCCTGGCCGATGCGGTGGGCGCGGTCCACGGCCTGGTCCTCGACGGCGGGGTTCCACCAGGGGTCGAGGTGGAAGACGTAGTCCGCGGCGGTGAGGTTGAGGCCGGTGCCGCCTGCTTTGAGGGAGAGGAGGAAGACGCTGGGGCCGTCTTCGGCCTGGAAGCGCTCCACCACGGCCTGGCGGTCGCGGGTGCTGCCGTCCAGGCGGCAGAAGGAGACGCCAGCTTCCGCGAGCGCGGGCTCCACCAGGTCGAGGAAGCTGGTCCACTGGGAGAACACCAGCGCGCGGTGGCCCTCCTCGGCCAGGGTGGTGAGGCGCTCTACCAGCAGATCGAGCTTGGCGCTGCGTAGATCGCTGCGGCCAGGCAGGAGCCCGGGGTGGCAGGCGGCCTGGCGCAGGCGCAGCAGGGCCTCCAGGACCGAGAGCGTGCGACCGGCGCCGAGCGCCACGCCCACGTCGCGCAGGGCGGCCTGCCGCAGGACCTCGTACAGGCCGCGCTCCTCGTCGGACAGCTCGCAGGTCAGCACCATCTCGCTGCGCGGTGGCAGCTCGGGGGCCACCTCGCGCTTGAGGCGCCGCAGCACGAAGGGGCGCACCCGGCGCCGGAGCCAGGCCAGGGCCTGGCGTTGGTCGGGGCCACCGAGGGCGTCGGCCACCTTGGCGGAGAAGCCCTCGCGGCGCCCGAGGAAGCCGGGCAGGGCGAAGGCGAACAGGCTCCAGAGCTCCTCCAGGCGGTTCTCCACCGGGGTGCCGGTCAGGGCCAGTCGGTGCTGGGCCTCGATGCGCCGCGCGGCCTGCGCCACCTGGGCGTCGGGGTTCTTGATGGCCTGGGCCTCGTCGAGCACGGCGTAGCGCCAGGGGCGCGCGCAGAGCGTGTCGGCGTCGAGCCTGAGCAGGGCGTAGGAGGTCACCACGAGGTGGGCCTGCGGGTCGAGCTGGCGCTGGGGCCCGTGGTAGAGGCAGACGCTCATGCCCGGGAAGAAGCGCGCGGCCTCGCTCACCCAGTTGCGCAGCACGCTGGTGGGGGCCACCACCAGGCTGGGGCCGGGCACCGAGGCGATGGCCGCGAGCGCCTGCAGGGTCTTGCCCAGGCCCATGTCGTCGGCCAGCAGCCCGCCGAGCCCGGCCTCGCGCAGGAACGCGAGCCAGTCCACGCCGCGGCGCTGGTAGGGGCGCAGCTCGGCGCGCATCCCCTCGGGGAGCGGGGTCTCGGGCAGCCCCTCGAAACCCTGCGCCAGGCGGCGCAGGCCCTCCAGCGAGGGGGGCAGGGCCTCGGCCACGTCGGCCAGGGCCGCCGCGGCGTGGGACGGGACGCGGCCCTCCTCGTCGCGCGCGGCCAGCAGCTCCGCCAGGGTCCAGCCGTGCTGCTCCAGCCAGGCGGCCGGCAGGGGGGCGAAGCCGCCGTCCAACAGGGGCACCAGACCCTGGCCTCCCTGCCAGGCGGACAGCAGGGCGTCGGGGCTGGCGCCGTCACCGTCCACCTCCATGCGGAAGCCGCCCCGAACGTGATCCTGCACCGCGATGCGGGGTCGGAGGTCGCGCTGCACCAGGCGGAAGCGCCCGGCCAGGACGGCCCCCTCGATGGTGCCCTCGAAGCCCTCCAGGCGCGCGACGAAGCCCACGGCATCGAGCGGGCCCAGGCTCAGACGCCGGCCGGGAGCCACGTAGCAGAGCTGCAGGCAGCGGTGGCGGACGCGCTCTTCGGCGGCCAGGTCGCGGATGGGCACCTCGCCACGGCCCAGCAGCGACATGCGATCGCCGTCGATGCGGGCGACGGGCGGATCGCCGTAGACCAGGGTGGGCAGCACCTCCAGGCCGTGATCGGGGCCCTCCTGGAGGGAGAGGTGCAGGTGCGGTGGCATGGCGCGGGTGCGCGGAAGGCGGCGGGTGCGCACGTCGAGCGGCAAGCGCTTCTCGAGGCGCGGCAGCAGCTCGCCCACCAGGCGCCCGACCTCGTGGGGCGCGTAGCGGATGCCCCGGGTCAGCGCGAGGCGCTCGTGCTCCTCGAGGTAGCCGCGGGCCGCCGGGTGCAGGTGGTCGCCGCAGCGCAGGACCCCGCCGTCGAAGACCTCCTCGATGCGCGGATCGCGGGCCAGGCGCACACAGAAGCCCTGCCCGTCGTCCTCGACCCGGGCGACACCCGAGCGCGCCTCGCCGCTGCAGCGGATGGGCTGGCCGTCCAGCGTGACCGCGGTGGCCTCGGCCAGGGCGGCCAGCAGGCGCGGCCACAGCTCTTTGGGGATGCGCGGGCCGATGCGGGTGAGCAGGGCCTTCTCGGCATCGAGGTCGCCCGCCGTGCACCAGGCGCCGCTGCGGGCCAGGCTGCCCTCCAGGCGCTCGCGCTGTGGTGGGCCACCGTGGGGATCGGGGCGCTCCAGGAACCGTTCGATGGCGAGCCCCTTGTCCTTGCGCGTCAGGGCGTGCACCACCCGCGGGGCCGCAGCGGCCGTGGGTGCGGGCGCGCTGTCCTCCCGGTTGTCGCGCTGCCGCGCCGTGATGGCCGCGGCGGCGGCGTGGACGCAGCAGGCCGCCCGCGAGCCGCAGTCGCAGGACCAGTCGGGCTCCTCGGGCCAGAGGTAGACCTCGAGGGGGAGGGGCCGCCCAGGCACGCGCACGGCCCAGCGCTGCTCGTCGTCGGCGTCGGCCACGAGGCGCGCGCCTCCCTGCCGCGCGAGGCGGACCGCCGCGGACCAGACCTCGTCGGAGGCGGCCGCGCGCATGGCGTCGAGGAGGGGGGGCATGGCGGCGGGGGTCTATCAAGAAACAGCCGCAGGCTCTCGTACCCGTACCCGTTCCCGTTCCCGCGTCCGGAATCGGGGCTCGGAGGCGACCCGCGTTCGAGACCACGTGCGAGGGCAGCCCCGCCGGTCCAGACTCCAGTTCGTCCTCGGAGCCACGTCGGTCGGGAACGGGAACGTGAACGGGAACGTGAACGGCGGATACGGACCTATGAACGAGCTGTATCGTTTTCCGCGGGAGCGGCTCGGCGAGCCGCATGGCACACCAACCGGAAGCGGGGTGGCGGTGGCGGGGCGGGAGTGGGCGGAGATCGGGCGCGAGGGCTCCGACCAAATCAGCCGACAGTTCAGGGCTGCCGGAGAGCTGTCAGCTATCAGCCTTCAGCCTTCAGCAAGATGGTCTTCTCTGGCCACTTCGAAAGCGGCCGGCACCCAGACTGTGTTTCGGCGGCTTCGGTCGTAGCCTTCTCGGTATCGAACCTCGTACCTCGTTCGTAGCTGATTGCTGACCGCTGACCGCTGACCGCTCCCGGCGCGAGCGGCTTGGGCTGACGTGGGGCGCCGTGGTCGGTGCGGCGTTTTTTCAATCCTGTTGCAGCGCGGGCTATTGCCCTGTCAATAGAGCGCCACCCCAAATCGTGGCGCAGCAGTACCAACCCCACCCGGAGGCGACGTAGGTGGCCCGAGATGGCTCATCTCCCCCCCGCGGTGTCGCGTCCGGGGGGCGCGAGGCGACGTAGGTGGCCTGAGATGGCTCATCTCCCCCCCGCGGTGTCGCGTCCGGGGGGCCCGAGGCGACATGGGTG